>NZ_CP080590.1:618750-947500 GCF_019504385.1 Devosia salina | reverse complement strand
GACGCGCTGCCCGATGGCCACCGATCTCTGCGCGCGGGTCGACCCGCCGCTGACCGATGTTGGCGGCGGACATCTCTCCGCCTGCCACTTCGCCGGGGAACTGGCGCAACAATCCACCGGGGCATAGAATCCCCGACAACAGGAGAGAACGCGAATGAAGAACACGGTTCTGCCGCTGGTGACAGCGGCCCTGCTGGGCAGCACGGGCGCGGCCCTCGCCGCCGGCGAGTTGACCTATGTGGTCAATAATGAAAGCGCCAAATACGATCCCGGCACCACCGCCGAGACCTTTGCCGCCCCGATCATCGGCAACACCTTCGAGGGCCTCATCCGCCTGGATGCGAATGGCGAAGTGGTCCCGGCCCTGGCCGAGAGCTGGGAAATCTCGGACGACGGCCTGACCTACACCTTCCATCTGCGCGATGCGCTGTGGTCGGACGGCGAGCCGGTCAAGGCGTCTGACTTCGTCTATGCCTGGAAGCGCGTGCTCGACCCGGCTTCGGGCGCGATGAACTCGCAGATGCTCTACCACATCGTGGGCGCGGAAGAGGCCTTTGGCGGCGGTGATGCCGAAGCCATCGCCATCTCTGCACCCGATGACAAGACGCTGACCTTCACCCTCAAGCAGCGCGTGCCCTACATGCTGCAACTGCTCAACTACCCGACCTTCTATCCGGTCCGCGAAGATGTCGTTTCGGCCGACCCGGAAGGCTGGACCCGCGATCCGGCGACCTTTATCGGCACCGGCCCGTTCCGCGTCACCGAATTCAATCAAGGCGAGTCGGTCGTGTTCGAAAAGAACCCGAACTATTACGCCGCCGACCAAGTCAGCCTCGACAAGCTCACCTTCCGCCTGATCCCCGATCCGGCGACCGCGCTGGCTGCCTTCGAGGCCGGGGATGTCGATGGCATCGAGGCGGTTCCGGCGCCGGAAATTCCGCGCCTTTCGGTGGAATCGGACGCGTTCATGATCGTGCCGGCACTAGGCACCACCTATGCCTTCTTCAACCCGCATCAGGCACCGCTCGATAATCTGCATGTGCGCAAGGCCCTGTCGATGGCCATTGACCGCTCGGAGATCATCGAATTCGTGCTGCAGTCAGCCGACACGCCGGCCCTGGGCCTCGTACCCCCGGGCATGGGCCTTGCCGGCGAGGACTTCACCGAAGGCCGTGACACTTTCGGTCTGTCGGAAACGGCGGACGTCGAAGGCGCCCAGGCCGAACTGGCCGAGGCCGGCTACCCGAATGGCGAGGGTTTCCCCGAAACCCTGTTCGTGACCTATTCGTCGCCGCCGATCGAGAAGCTGCTCGAAGCCATTCAGCAGATGTGGAAGGAAAACCTCAATATCGACGTCGCCATCCAGGCGACCGAGTGGCAGGTCTATTACCCGGAAGTGCAGAAGGTCGAGTACCAGATCGCGCAGATGGGCTGGGGCGCAGACTATCCGCACCCGATGACCTTCCTCGACAACTTCGTGACGGGCAGCGCCAACAACCTCAACAACTGGTCCAATGCGGACTATGACGCCGCAATTGAAGCCGCCAAGTCCGCATCGGACGAGGCCGCGTCGCGTGACGCCATGCGTGAGGCCGAGGCTATTCTGATGAACGACCACGTCATCCTGCCCCAGTACCACCGCTACAATTACATGATGATGAGCCCGGAAGTGACCGGCTTCTGGCGCTCGCCGCTCAACGTGCCCTATTTCCGCGACGCGGAAATCGCCGAGTAAGCGGCACTTTTGAAAGTGAAAGGCCCGCAGGATCGCTCCTGCGGGCCTTTCTTGTATCAGCGGGTCAGACTGCTGCAGCCATCAGCGACGCATTGCCGCCCGCGGCCGTTGTGTCGATGCAGACATGACGTTCGAGCTGCAGGCGGCCGATATCGGCCGGCCCGGCGAGGATGGGCAGCAGGGCGTCGGTTCTCTGGCCCAGGGCCAGGCGAATGTCCCTGAGCCCCGCCTCGTCGCCGAACCAGGCGACCGCATCGAAGCCGCTGCCGCTGCGCAGGCGCTCGAGGTCGACCTCGGCGGTCTCGATGCCGCAGCCGCAGCGCTCGGCCATTTCCATCTGCGTCGCCACATCGTCCGGCGTCGGACCGAGGCAGAGCAGGGTTCCACGCGGCACCACATGCAGGCGATTGCTCTCGCCGGTCGGCCCCGGCAGGTCCAGCACGCGGTCCTGCAGGTCGCCGCCACCCTGGGTGAAGCGCGGCAAATAATGCGGCCCACCGGCCTTGGGGCCGGTGCCCGAAAGACCCTCGCCGCCAAAGGGCTGGCTGCCGACCACGGCGCCGATCTGGTTGCGGTTCACATAGATATTGCCCGCATGGACCGTTGTCGCCAGCCGCTTCACGCGCGAGGAAATGCGGGTGTGCATGCCGAAGGTCAGCCCGTAGCCAGAGGCATTGATGGCGGCAAAGACCTTGGGGAGTTCGTCGCCCTTGAATGTCGCCACATGCAGGACCGGGCCGAAGATTTCCTCGGGCATGTCCTCGATCCCGGAGACCCCGACCACCGTCGGGGCGATGAAGGTGCCGCCCGCGGGCGCCGGAAGCTGGTGCAGGACCTTGTCCTGTCGCGCCGCGATATAGGCCGCGATCTTGTCGCGTGCCGCCGCATCGATGATCGGGCCGACATCGGTCGAGAGCTTCCAGGGGTCTCCAAGCACCAGTTCATTTATCGCGCCCTTGAGCATGTTCAGAGTATGTTCATGAACGTCATCCTGGACATAGAGAATGCGCAAAGCCGAGCACCGCTGCCCGGCCGACTGGAAGGCCGAGGCGATGATGTCGCGCACCGCCTGCTCGGTCAGCGCCGTCGTATCAACCACCATGGCATTGAGCCCACCGGTCTCGGCAATCAAGGGCGCATGGGGTGGCAAATGTGCCGCCATTGCCTGCTCGATCCGCCTCGCGGTCGGCAGCGAACCCGTGAAGGCGACCCCGGCCATGGCGGGATTGGACGTCAGGAGCGTTCCAACCTCCGGGCCGCCCGGCAGGAGCTGCACCGCATCTGCGGGCACACCGGCCTCATGCATCAATTGTATCGCCCGGAAGGCCACGAGCGGGGTCTGCGGGGCCGGCTTGGCCAGAACCGGATTGCCGGTTGCCAGGGCCGCTGCGATCTGTCCGGTGAAGATCGCCAGCGGAAAGTTCCAAGGGGAAATGCAGACGAATGGCCCGCGCGGCGGTGCAGTGAGCTTGCCCGCTTCCTCGGCGTAATAGCGAAGAAAATCAACGGCTTCGCGCAGTTCGGCGACCGCATCGGCCCAGCTCTTGCCCGCCTCGCGCGCCAGGAGCGCAAAGAACTCGGCGGCATTGGCCTCATAGAGGTCAGCCGTTCGCCGCAGCATTTCCGCCCGCTCAGCAACCGGCACATCGGCCCACTTGCTGGCGCTGGCCGTAGCAATTGCCTGACCGACCTGCGACGCACTGGCTTCCGTCACCGCCCCAACAGTGTCGGCATGATTGGCTGGGTTGATGACCGGCCTGGCTTGCCCCCCTGCGCCGTCCATGGCGCCCAGGCTGTGCGCCTGCCAGCGATGTTTTGCAAACGAACCGCGCGCTGTCTCCATCGCTTCGAAAGCCACGGGATCGGTCAGGTCCAACCCCGCGGAACTGCGCCGACCCGCGAAGATGGCAAAAGGCTGCGGGATAGCAGGGTTCGGGATGGCCTCGCCCAGGCCCAGCAGCTTACCGATGGGATCCTCCGCGACCGTCTCGGCCGGAATGTCGTCATCGGCGATTTGATAGACGAAGGAGCCATTGGCGCCGTTTTCGAGCAGGCGCCGTACCAGATAGGCAAGCAGGTCCTTGTGCGCGCCGACGGGGGCATAGATGCGCGTGGTGGTGGCGTGGTTCTTGCGCAGCACTTCATGCAATTGCTCGCCCATGCCGTGCAGCCGCTGGAACTCGTAGCTATCGTTAAGTCGCCCGGCTTCGGTCGCCAGATGCAGCACGGCCGCCGCCGTATGGGCATTGTGGGTGGCGAATTGCGGATAGATATGGGGCGCTTCGAACAGCTTCCTCGCCGCCGCGATGTAACTGACGTCGGTCGCTGCCTTGCGGGTATAGACCGGGTAGCCCGGCAGGCCGAGCACCTGCGCCCGCTTGATTTCGGCGTCCCAATAGGCGCCCTTGACCAGTCGCACCATGATCCGCCGATCCAGACGTTCGGCCGTTGTCTCGAGCCAGTCGATGAGCGGCAGCACGCGCTTGCCATAGGCCTGAACCACAACGCCAAAGCCGTTCCAGCCGGCCAGTTCAGGCGTCTCCAGCACCGCCTCGATCACGTCGAGCGACAGGTCGAGCCGATCGGCTTCCTCGGCATCGATGTTGAACCCCATGTTCGCCTTGGCCGCTGCCATCGCCAGCCTGCGCGTGGCTGGCACCAGCTCGGTCATGACACGGTCGCGCTGGGCAAACTCGTAGCGCGGATGCAGCGCACTGAGCTTGACCGATATCCCCGGATTGTCGCGCACCGAGCCGTGGACGCAGTGCGGAGCAAGTGCGTTAATGGCGTTGAGGTAAGCGTCGAAATAACGCTTTGCGTCGTCAGCCGTGCGCGCTGCCTCGCCCAGCATGTCGTAGGAATAGCGGTAGCCAAGTGCCTCGGGTTTCCTGGCGTGGGTAATGGCTTCGTCGATGGTGCGCCCGAATACGAACTGGCTGCCCATCAACCGCATGGCGTGGCCGACAGCGGTGCGAATGACAGGCTCACCCAGCCGCGCCACGGCGCGGTGCAGCGCCGATTTCGGGCCAATCTCGGGATCGCCCAGCACATCCGCCGTCAGGTTCAGAGCCCAGGAGGAGAAATTGACCAGCGGGCTGGGCGAGCCGCCGAAATGGCTGGCCCAATCGGCACCGCCGACCTTGTCGTGGATGAGAGCGTCGATGGTCTCGCTGTCCGGGACACGCAGCAGGGCTTCAGCCAGCGACATCAGCGCCAGGCCTTCGTCGCTATCGAGGCCATATTCCGAAAGGAAACTCTCCATCAGCCCGAGCCTTGAGCCGCTGCGCACGGCCTCGACCAGTTGTGCGGCCCGTCGAGATATCTCTGTCCGCTGGGCGGCATCGAGTCCCGTCGCTTCGATCAGATCGCGCACGAGGGTGGTCTCGTCGGCAAGAAGGCGGGAACGGAGTTCGATGCGGGGCGAAATGTCTGGCATGGGGTCAATCCTGATCAGAGGACCCATGATGACAGAGTTGAAACAGGCGTTTCGCCCGATGTATGGTGTCCACAGATCCTGTCGGCACATTTTTTGGCTTCTTGTGAGATGAAACGCCTATGAAGGTCCCATCCGCTGGTCCATTGGACCAGATCGATCGCCGCATTCTTGAGGAATTGGCACGCGACGGCCGCATCAGCATTGCCGAGCTGAGCCGTCGGGTGAATCTCTCCAAGACTCCCTGCCAGGCGCGCATCAGGCGTCTCGAGCAGAGCGGCTATATCCTGGGTTATCGCGCCGTCATCGACCCGACACGGCTTGGCTTGCCCCATGTCGCCTTTGTGGAGGTGCGCCTGAGCGATACGCGCAAGGCAGCGCTCGAAGCCTTCAACGAGGCGGTCCGCGCCCTGCCTGAAGTCGAGCAGGCGCACATGATTGCCTCCAGTTTCGATTATTTGCTCAAGGTGCGGACCAAGGACATCGCCGCCTATCGCGAGGTGCTGGGCGAGAAGATTTCCGCCCTGCCCCACGTCGCCCACACATCCACCCATGTGTCCATGGAAGCGGTCAAGGATGACGCGGAATAGCGACGCTCTTGCATGGTGGCCAGTGCTCTGCCATTCCCAGAGCACCACCTCAGTCAGGGCACGCGCATGAAAACCATTCTCGTCGTCGGGATCGGCACCGGCAGCGCCAATCACCTGACGGTTGCGGCCATCGAAGCGCTCAACCGGGCTGATGTGTTGTTTGTGCCCGACAAGGGCGCGAGCAAATCCGATCTCGCCGAGATTCGTCGTGAAATCATCGATCGGTTCGTCCGCAAAACCGACCCGCGCCAGATCGGCTACGCGGTGCCCCGCCGGGAAGCCGCGAACGGCGACTATGAGGCCGGTGTGGCGGATTGGCATGCGGCGCTCGCCGACATCTTTGCCCTGCTGATTGCCGATGTGCCGGCAGAGGGCACCGGTGCCTTCCTCGTCTGGGGGGATCCGGGGCTCTACGATTCCACCCTGCGCATTCTCGAACGGGTGAGCGAGCCAGTCAGGATCGAAGTCGTTCCGGGCATCACCGCCATCCAGGCGCTCACCGCCGCGCATGGCATCGCGCTGAACCGCATCGGGGAGCCTGTGCTGCTCACCCCGGGCCGGAGGCTTGGACCGGTCGAGATGGACACAGTGGTGATGCTTGACGGGCGCATGGCCTTCCTTGAGGCGGACCCGGATCTCGAAATCTTCTGGGGCGCCTATCTCGGCACGCCAGACCAGCTCCTGGTGTCCGGGCGGTTGGGCGATGTGGCCGAGCGCATTGTCTCTACCCGTACGTCAGCGCGCAAGCGACACGGTTGGATCATGGATACCTATCTCCTGCGCAAGCCGGAGTAGTGCTGGGCCGGATGGGCTGCTAAAACCGTCCGACCCATGTCAGCGAGCCTCGAGTGAACACTGCAACCGCGATTCTTGGTCATCAATCGGGCGCTCGCCGTGGCGCCTGCCCGACCCTGGCCGAACCCATGCAGACTGGGGACGGACTGCTGTCGCGGGTTCGGGTCGAGAACGGCCTCTTGGCGCCCCAACAACTGGCCGAACTGGCCAGCCTCGCCCAAGCCCATGGCAACGGTATCGTGGAAGTCACCGCCCGCGGCAACCTGCAGGTGCGCGGCCTTCGACCCGAGACGGCCGGACGCTTTGCCCGCGATGTCGCGGCGGTGATCAAGGTCGAAACGGGCCTGGTGGTCGACACCTCCCCCATTGCCGGGCTCGACCCGTTTGAGCTTGCCGATGCCCGCCCGCTGGCGCGACGCATCCGGCAGGAGGCAGCTGAGCTTTCCGGCCAGCTCGGTCCCAAGGTCAGCGTCGTCATCGACGGGGGTGGACAAATGTCCCTTGCGGCCCTCAAGGTCGATATCCGCCTCCTGGCGACTGGCCCTGGCCAATGGGCCGTTAGCCTGGGTGGTGGCAAGCCGCAGATCATGGACGGGGCCGGCGCCGTCGCAGCGGCCATGGCGGTGCTGGGCGCACTCTCCGCGCTCGGCCCGGAAGCGCGGGCAATCGACCTTTTTCCGGCGTCGGGAGCACCTGCACCCGATCGGCTCTTGCACCGGGATGGCATGGCCGCAAGCAGGTTCACCCTCCGCACCGGGCACACGCTCCGGGTCGCTTTGCCCTTCGGTTCGGCACGCGCCGCCGACCTTATTGGCCTAGCCCACGCAGCCGAAAACGCAGGCGTGAGGATCATTCGACTCGCCCCCGATCATACGCTGTTGCTTGACGACGCCCCCGAAGCGCTCATCCAGCACGCTGCCACATTGGGCTTCATCACGGACCCGGCCGATCCCCGCCGCCGCGTTAGCGCCTGTATTGGCAGCCGCGGCTGCGCCTCCGGTTTCATCGCCGCCCGGGAAATGGCGGATCGCCTGGCCACCCATGTCCAGCCCGGCCAGCACCTGCACGTCTCCGGCTGCAGCAAGGGCTGCGCGCATCCCCGGCGCGCCGAAGTGACGCTGGTGGGACGCGCGGACGGGATTGGCCTTGTCATCGATGGCCGGGCGGGCGATACGCCTCTAGAAATCTTGGACGAAGGCGCGCCTATCGCCGCCCTCGTTCCCTCCCGGGACAGGCGATGACGCAATACGACTACATCAAGGATGGCGACAGCATTTATCGCCAGTCCTTCGCCATCATCCGCGCCGAGGCCGACCTGTCGCGCTTCGACGATGACCAGGCCGATCTGGCCGTGCGCATGATCCATGCGGCAGGCATGGTCGCGGCCGCCGACCATTTCGTTTTCGGTCCCGGCTTTGTTACCGCAGCCCGTCGCGCGCTGATGGCTGGCGCGCCCATTCTGTGTGATGCGGAAATGGTGGCCCGCGGCGTCACCGCCACCCGCCTCCCTGCCGGCAATGAGGTCATCTGCACGCTTCGCGATCCGCGGACCGCAGAATTGGCGGGTGCCATCGGCAATACCCGTTCGGCCGCCGCCCTGCATCTCTGGGACAAGCACCTTGAGGGCGCAGTGGTCGCCATCGGCAATGCCCCCACTGCGCTGTTCCACCTGCTCGAAATGCTGCGCGACGGCGCTCCGAAGCCGGCCGCTATTCTAGGCATGCCCGTGGGCTTTGTCGGCGCGGCGGAGTCGAAAGATGCGCTGGCTGAAAACTCATATGGCGTGCCCTATGCGATTGTGCGCGGGCGCCTGGGCGGCAGCGCCATCACCTCGGCCTGCCTTAACGCGCTTGCGAGGCCGGGGCTGTGAGGGGGAAACTCATTGGCGTCGGCACCGGCCCCGGCGACCCGGACCTCCTCACCCTCAAGGCAGTGCGGGCCATCGAAAGCGCCGATGTCGTGGCCTATTTTGCCAAGCGCGGCAATCCGAGCAATGCCCGCGCCATCGCCGCCGCGCATTTCCGTCCCGACCAAGTCGAGGAAGCGCTGGACTATCCGGTGACGACCGAGATCGATCGCCATGCCAATGGCTACAAGGACCAGATTGCCGGATTCTATGCCGAGGCGTCCGAAAGGCTGGCCGCGCATCTCGATGCCGGCCGCAGCGTGGCGGTGTTGAGCGAGGGCGATCCACTATTCTATGGAAGCTACATGCATCTGCATGTGCGCCTCGCTCCCCGCTATGACACCGAGGTCGTCGCCGGCATAACGGCCATGTCGGGTTGCTGGTCTGCCGCGGGCCTGCCGCTCGTGCAGGGCGATGATATCCTGACCATCCTGCCCGGCACGCTGGACCGCGCCGACCTGACCCGCCGCCTGTCCGATACGCAGGGGGCCGTCATCATGAAATTGGGGCGCAATCTGCCAAAGGTGCGGGCTGCCCTGGCCGATGCGGGCCGGCTCGAGGGGGCTGTCTATGTCGAGCGTGGCACCATGACCAATGGTTCGGCCATTGCCCTGGCCGACAAGGCCAATGACGACGCGCCCTATTTTTCGCTGGTTCTGGTACCCGGCTGGAGTGCGCGGCCATGACCGGCAGGCTCACCATTGTGGGGACGGGCCCGGGCAATCCTGGCCAGACCACGCCGCAGGCAATGGAGGCCATCGCCGGGGGAGAGTTGTTCTTCGGCTATGGTCCGTATCTCGACCGCCTCATGCTGCGCTCCGACCAGACGCGCGTCGCCTCTGATAATCGCGAGGAGATCGACCGCGCCCGCGCGGCGCTCGATGCAGCCTCCAAGGGCGCCTATGTTTGCGTGGTCTCGGGCGGTGATCCCGGGGTCTTTGCCATGGCCGCCGCCATCTGCGAGGCGGTGGAGACCGGACCCGAAACCTGGCGGCGGCTCGACATCAAAGTGCTGCCCGGAGTGACCGCCATGCTGGCCGTGGCCGCTCGCGCAGGCGCGCCACTCGGCCATGATTTCTGCGCCATTTCGCTCTCGGACAATCTCAAGCCGTGGGAACTCATTGAGCGCCGCCTGCGTGCCGTTGCCGAGGCGGGGCTGGTCATTGCGCTCTACAATCCCATCTCCAAGGCCCGCCCCTGGCAATTGGGCACGGCCTTCAAGATCCTGCGTGAAGTGTTGCCGGTGACAACGCCGGTGATCTTTGGCCGCGCCGTCGGGCGGCCGGACGAGCATTTCGTCGTCGTGCCGCTGGGCGAGGCCGATGCGCAGACTGCCGACATGGCAACCTGCGTGATCATCGGCTCTGCCGAAACCCGCATCATTGAGCGGCCAGGCATGGATCCGCTGGTCTATTCGCCCAGGGGTGTCGGCTGATGAGCTCGCCCTGGCTCACCATCATCGGCATCGGCGAGGATGGCCTCTACGGCCTCTCCCCTGCCGCACGGACGGCACTGGCCAATGCCGAAATCGTCTTTGGCGGGGCCCGGCACCTGGAATTGGCTGCACCGGCCATCCATGGCGATCAGCATCCCTGGCAGACACCGTTCTCGGCGTCCATCGATGCCGTATTGGCTGCCCGTGGCCGTAAGGTCTGCGTGCTCGCCTCTGGCGATCCGTTCCACTATGGCGTCGGTGCCACGCTGTCGCGGCATATCGACCCGGCGCAAATGCAGGTCATTCCGCATCCCTCCGCTTTCAGCCTTGCGGCGGCGCGTCTCGGCTGGCCGCTGCAGGACGTTGTCAGCCTATCCTTGCACGGTCGTTCCATCGACCTCATCCGGCCCCATCTGCACGCCGCGGTGCGCATTCTCGCGCTGACCTCGGACGAAAAGGGTCCGGGGGCGCTCGCGGCCCTGCTGGTCGAAGCTGGGTTTGGCCGCTCCATCATCACCGTCATGGAGGCTCTGGGCGGGCCGCGCGAGCAAGTGCGGTCGCAGATGGCCGACGGCTTCACCCTGACCGATCTTGACCCGCTCAATATCTGCGCCATCACCGTGGTCCCGCTGCCGGGTGCGCGCGTCCTGCCGCTGTCGCCCGGGCTCGACGACGCTCTCTTCGAGCATGATGGGCAGATCACCAAGCGCGATGTGCGGGCGCTCACCCTTTCGGCCCTTGCGCCGCGCCGGCACGAACTGCTCTGGGACATCGGCGCCGGGTCCGGGTCGATCGGCATCGAATGGATGCTGGCCGATCCCAGCCTCAAGACCGTCGCCATTGAGGCGGAGCCTGAGCGAGCCGAACGCATCGCCCGCAACGCCCGCAACTTCGGCGTGCCCGATTTGCGCGTGGTCGGCGGACCTGCCCCGCACGCGCTTGCCGGGCTCGAGGCGCCCCATGCCATCTTCGTCGGAGGTGGCGGAACCGATCCGGGTGTCATGGAGGCGGCCCTGACCGCCTTGCGCCCGGGAGGGCGACTGGTGGCCAATGCGGTGAGCCTGGAGATGGAACAGGTGCTGCTGGCGCTCTTCGCTGAACGTGGCGGCGAGCTGGTCCGTCTCTCGGTTGCCCAGGCGGCCCCCTTGGGCGGCATGACCGGCTGGCGCCCTGCGATGCCAATCACCCAGTGGCGCTGGAGCAAGCCATGACCGTGCATTTCATCGGCGCGGGTCCCGGTGCCGCCGATCTCATCACCGTGCGCGGTCGGAACCTGCTCGCCCGCTGCCCCGTCTGCCTCTATGCCGGCTCCATCGTGCCCCGCGAGATGCTCGACTGGTGCGGCCCCGATACGCGCCTCATCGACACCGCCCCGATGTCGCTCGATGAGATCGAGGCCGAATATGTTGGCGCGCATGAGGCTGGCGAGGATGTGGCCCGCCTGCATTCGGGGGATCTCTCCATCTGGAGTGCGGTGGCCGAGCAGATGCGCCGCCTCGACCGGTTGGGCATCCCCTATACGCTCACGCCCGGCGTGCCCGCCTTCGCCGCCGCCGCGGCGGCGCTCGGACGTGAACTGACCATTCCGGCCGTCAACCAGTCGGTGGTACTCACCCGGGTTGGCGGCCGCGCCTCGCCCATGCCCGATGGCGAAACGCTATCGGCATTCGGAGCTACAGGGGCGACCCTCGCCATCCATCTGGCAATTCATTCGCTGGGGCGCGTCGTTGACGAACTGACGCCGCTCTACGGCGCGGACTGCCCGGTCGCCATTGTCGCCCATGCCAGCTGGCCGGGCGAGGTGATCATCCGCGGGACGCTCAGCGATATCGAGGCCAGGTTCGACCCAGCCATCGAGCGCACCGCCATCATCTTTGTTGGAAGAGGCCTTGGCGCCGAAGACTTCCGCGAGAGTTCGCTTTACGATCCCGATTATCAACGCCGTTTCCGCGGACGCGATGGACTATAGGAGCTGACCATGGCTGCACTCACTCTCCCCGAACTCAAGGACAAGGCCGTCCTCATCACCGGGGCATCGACCGGGATCGGCGCCGCGCTTGCCAAGGCCTTCGGCGCGCAAGGAGCGATGGTTGGCGTCCACTACAATTCCAGCGAGGACGCCGCAAAGGCGGTGGCTGACGCGGTCGAGGAAGCCGGCGGCAAGGCGCATCTCGTGCGCGCCGATGCGTCGAAATCGGGCGAAATGGCCCGCGCCGTCGAGGAGACCGCTGCGGCCTTCGGGCGGCTGGACGGGCTCATCAACAATGCCGGGGGCATGGTCGCCCGCCTGCCCTATGCGGAGATGACCGACGAACACTATGACGCGGTGATGGACCTCAATGGCCGTTCCGTCCTGGCTGCGACGCGGGCGGCGCTGCCGCATATGAAAGCGGCCGGTGGCGGCTTTGTCATCAACACCACCTCGATCGCGGCCCGCAATGGCGCCAGCGGCGGCGCCGGGCTCTACGGTTCTTCAAAGGCCTTCGTGGCCAATGTGACGCGCGGCATGGCCAAGGAGTTCATCCCCTTCGGCATTCGCGTCAACGCCGTGGCGCCGGGCGTCATCGAGACGCCATTTCACGAGCGCTATTCCACCGAGGCGCAACTCAAGGCGCAGCTGGCGACCGTGCCGCAGGGGCGACTGGGCGTCGCCGAGGACTGCGTCGGGGCCTATCTGTTCCTGGCCTGCGAGAGCCTCTCCGGCTACATCATCGGCCAGACCATCGAGGTCAATGGCGGCATGCTGATGCCGTGAGGCGACCGCTCAGGTCGCCGGGTTCTTCGGCGGCACATCCTTGAGCTGGCCCAGCAAATAGGCATGCGTGGCCGCATTGGCGACCACCAGGCAGCCCGTGCGCTCGAACACCTCCGGTCCCCTGCCCCACCAGTCGGTGACGATGCCACCGGCCTCTTCGACCAGAAGAATACCGGCAGCCGTATCGACAAAGCCGGTTTCTTCGAAATAGCCGGTCAGCCGCCCGCAGGCGACCCAGGCGCAGCTATTGGCTGCACTGCCCACAATACGCACCGCGCCGATCGGAGCACGGATGGCGTCAAGGCGCTGGTAGGCCCCCGGATAAAGCTGCAGGTTCGGCGTCGGCAGACCGGTGCCGACACACATCATGGCCACATCGGTGGAACGGCTGACCTGCAGGCGCTCGCCGTTGAGGAAAGCGCCACCGCCTTTCTTGGCCGTGAACATCTCATCGGCCACCGGATCGTAGACCAGCCCGCAAAGCGTTTGGTTGCCGCGCCGCAATGCAATCGTGATGGTGTAGTGCTGGCCATTGAGGAAATTGGTGGTGCCGTCAATGGGGTCCACCAGCCAGCGGTGCTCGGGGTCCGAACCGTCGACGGGCGCGAACTCTTCTCCCGTCAGGCTCCAGGTCGGATCAATCTCGAACAGACGCTTGCGGATCAACTGCTCGGATTCGCGATCGGCATCCGAGACGAAGTCACCCGGCCCCTTCACTCCGATTTCGAGATCGCGAAAGCGCTTGAAATGCGCCTGGGTCAGCTCTCCCGCCTCACGGGCGGCCGCAACCATGGTGTCCAGAATGGAATCGTAGTCTTTGCTCATGATGTGAGGGCCGCGTGCAGCCCCTCCGGATCGTCGGTTGTAATCTGATCGACCTTGAGCGCGAGGAGGCGCTCGACCTCGGCGAGACTGGCCGGGGTGACCTCGCGGATGGTCCATGCGTCGATGCGGACGCCGTGCCGATGAAAGGCCCCGACAATGTCGAAGCCCGCATCCTGCGCATGGGTCACCATTGGCCAATGCAGGTAAATGAGGTCGGCGCCGGGCAGCGCCCTGACGGCGTCGTCGACAAAGGCCTGCAAAGACCCGGCGGACAATGCAGCGCGGAAATTCTGCTCGTTGCTGGGGTCAAACCCCTTCTTCATGCCTGGCACGGCCGCAGCCAATAGATCGATCGCCGCCGCCGATCCCGACGACACGATCACATTTGCGGCCACCGGGCCGACCGCCCGGGAAAAGTTATCGACGGCCCGCGCATCGAGCACGGTCTCGTCTTCCTTGTAGTCGAGCTGCAGCAGCGCATCGGGATGCACCTGCCCCTCGGTCATCAGCCTGCACAGGTCGTCCAGCAGCATGACCCGGTCGGCAATCGGCGCCCCATCATTGCCGCGCAGGTGCAATTGCCGGATTTCGTTGTCCGTGGTCGACGCCACCGCGCCCTGTCCGGTCGTTTCCCTCTCAAGGGTCTTGTCGTGCAACACGGCAAAACCCTTGTCGGCGGAGACCACAAGGTCAACCTCGACGCTGGCGCCGAGCCGCATGGCCTCCAGAATGCGGGCACCTGTGAACACCGGATCGCTCGCCTTGCGGCGGGCGCGATGCCATTTGAGCCAGGTACGGTGACCTTTGCGCTCGATATAGAGGGGATCGGCCATCTCAGCTCCGATAAACCCGGGCATTGTTGCGGTAGGCCGCGATGGCCTTGGGCTGCAAGTCAACCTTCTGGCCGGCGCTGAACAGGTCGGGATGCGCCACCATGGATTTGAGCCGCGTTCCGTCGCTCAGATCGAGATCGACAAGCCCGTGCGTGCCGTAGTCGGTGACCCGGTGCACCACGGCCACGCCGTCATCCGAAGCGGTCAGGTCGAGGACTTCGGGGCGAATGGCCACGGTTGCCGGACCATCGGGGATCGGAATGTCGAGCCCGAAGCCGGCATGGGTGAAGCGACCATTGGCCACCTGCCCCTCGATCAGGTTCATCGTGCCGATGAAGCCGGCGACAAAGGGTGTCTGCGGCTCGCGATAGACGACATCGGGCCGGTCGATCTGCTCGGTCCGCCCATCGCGCATGACCACGATCCGGTCGGCCATGGCCAGGGCTTCGTCTTGCCCGTGGGTCACGAAGAGCGTGGTGATTTTCAGGCGCTGCTGGATGTCCCGCACCTCCTCGCGCAGACGCTCGCGCAGATGCTGGTCGAGGCTTGCGAACGGCTCGTCGAGCAGCAGGATCTTGGGCTCCAGCACCAGCGACCGGGCAAGAGCCACGCGCTGCTGCTGTCCACCTGAGAGCTGGTTGACGCCGCGCGTGCCGTAACCGGACAGGCCCACCAGTTCGAGGACGGCATCGACCTTCTGTTTGATCTCGTCCTTTGGCAGCCCACGCAGCTTGAGGCCAAAGGCCAGGTTCTTGAACACATTCATATGGGTCCAGAGCGCGTGGCTCTGGAACACCATGCCCGTGGGCCGCCGTTCGGGCGGAAGGTGCGTAATGTCATCGCCATCGATGGTGATCTGCCCCGCAGTGGGGCGCTCGAAGCCCCCCACCATGCGCAGCAGGGTGGACTTGCCCGAACCCGATGGGCCGAGCAGGCATACCAGCTCCCCGTCGGCCACATCGAGCGAGAATTTGTCCACGGCGACGGTGTTGCCGGCGAAGTTCTTGGAGACGTCGGTGATTTTGAGAACAGACATTGGATTTCCCTAGCCGCCAAAGCCGCGGGCAAAGGCGCCGCCACCGATGACCCGGCGGGCGAACATGAGAGCGATGAAGGACGGGACCCAGAGCATCACCGAGAGCACGGCGCCATACTGGATGACCATCTGATTGTTGATGAAGGAGATCATCAGCACCGGCATGGTGCGGATGCCGGGTGCGCCGATCAGCCAGGCGCCCTCGGTTTCATAGAAGGTGCCGACAAAGCTCAGCAGCAGGGCAGCGGCGATGGTCGGTCCGGCCTGCGGCAGAGTGATCGACCAGAAGACCCGGAACGGACCGGCGCCGACATCGCGGGCCGCCTCTTCCATGCGCCGGTCGACGGCCTGAAAGGCGGCCACGGGAATCCAGATCATGAACAGAAGCGTGCCCACGAGCTGGATGAGGACCACACCCCAGAAGGTGCCGATCAGGTTCAGCTGCAGAAAGATCGCGGCTATCGCGATCAAGAGGCCGAATTTTGGAAAGGCGTGCCCGGCGAGGAACGAGAAGAACAGTACCGTGCGCCCCGGAAAGCTCATGCGGGCAAAGGCATAGGCCGCGGGGAGGCAGATGGCGGCCGAGAGCAGCGTCACCACGGTAGAGAGCTGCAAGCTCAGGGTCAGTGCCGCCCAGACATCGGGACGGGTCAGCGTCTGGTTCCAGAACCGGAGACCGAACTGTTGCGGAACGACATTGGGATAGCGCCAGACCTCCGTGAAGGCCCAGGTGCCGACGACGATCAGCGGCAGGACGATGGCGGCCGAGAGCAGGATGGCGAACACAATGCCGGTCCAGTCCAGCGGCGGACGCGAAGGAACAATGCTGGCCGGGGCCATGGTGACGGGAGCAACGCGTTCCATCTCACTTCCCCTGGTTGCGTGCGACCGAACGCACATAGAAAAGCCCGAAGGCGATACAGAAGCCGAAGGTTATGACGGCCTGGGTGATGGCGTTGAGCGGGTCGTTCACCTCGCGGAAGGTGCGGTTCATGAACGGCCCCATCATTTCGGGCGATGCCGGCCCCAGGAGATAGGGCAGCGTGAACGACGAGAAGATGCCCAGCACCGAGAAGGAGATGGCCACGAGTACCGAATTGGAGATGCGCGGCAGGATGATGTGCCAGAAGACCTGCAGGCGGTTGGCGCCGACGTCTCGCGCCGCTTCGACGGCCTGGTTGGCAACGCTGCCAAGGCCGGAGAGCAGGATCAGCACGGTCAGCGGGATATTGTCCCACACAAGGCCGATGACCGGCCCCCAGGGGGTCAGGTATGGCGTCCGAATCTTGGGCAGCCCTACCGCGTTGAGCAGGATGTCGACCATGCCATTGGGCCCCAGCACGCGGATGAAGGCATAGGCCAGGATGATCGATGGCACGAACATCGGAAAGATGGCGAGCGCCTGCACATAGGCGGGAAGCCGCCCTTGCGAAAAGCGCAGGTAAAGCGCGATCGGCAAACAGATGACCAATAGCAGGATGGCGCACATCAGCGTCGTCCACAGGGTCACCGCGAGATTGTCGATGCTATACTGATCGGAAAAGAAGAAGACGTAACTGGACAGATTGAAGCCGTAATTGCCCTCGGCATCCGGCCGCCAGATGGTGCGGCCAACGGCGTTGATGATCGGCCAGATGATCAGCCACGCCATCAACAGGACAGGGATGGCGACAAGCAGGAGGCCGGTCGGCCTCCTGTTGTCGGACTTTTCGATGAGCGGACGAGCCGCTCCGTCAGCAGCCTCGGTGGTCACGAGTTGCGATCGACGTTCGGAGCCACATTGCGGTACCAGCCATCATTGATGGGGCCGGACCAGTCGCCACCCGGGAAGGTCGGGATGGAGGTCGGGACGATGTCGGCGAAGCGCTCGCGCAGTTCGGGTGCCACATAGTCCCAGGAAACGCCCGGGAAGCCGCCGAGCTCGGTCAGGATGGCGCTCTGGATTTCTTCGGACAGGATGAAATCGGCGAGCTTGAGCGATGCGTCGCGGTTGACGCCGTTCTCGATGACGATGGAGCGGGTGAAGCCGCCCGCCAGCGCCAGGTCCTGAAGCTGGACCAGGCCGGTGTCTTCCGGCAGCACGCCCTGGCTGATGGCCTGCAGCACCTGGTCGGACCAGACCGGGGTCATGGTGACGACGCCCTGCGAGAGCAGCTGGATCGACTGGGTATTGCCCGAGGAATAGGCGCCGTTGTCATAGAGCGAGGGCGCGATGTCCTTGAGGATCTCCCAGGCCTTGCCCAGAGCCTCGTTGCCGAATTCTTCGGTGTAGTTATCGACCGTAAACTTGGAGGGGTCGAGGCCATTGGCCTGGTGGATGGCGCGACGGACGAAATTGCCGCCCGAACCACCCTTGTCGGGGCGGTTATAGACGAACTGACCCGGGTTTGCCTTGATCCAGGCCACCAGGTCATCCCAGGTCTTGGGCGCATCGGCCGCGCTCAGCTTGGTGCTGTCATAGGCCAGCAAGACCTGCGAGCCGCGATAGGGGAGCGAATAGTCGCTCTCGATGGCCAGCGGATTGACCTTGTCGTAGTTGGAAAGCCCGGCGGCCTTGATGTTGGTGTAGATGCCGGCCTCGATGGCGCCTGCGGGCAGTTCGGCATCGGCGGACTCGAAGAAATCGGCCTGCGGATCGGTCCCGGTCTGCTTGGCGGCCATGGCGCGCTCGGCGATCGAGATAATACCGGCACCATCGCCCGCATCCACCAGATTGAGGGACACGCCGGGGTTCGCCGCTTCGAAGGCGGGCTTTACCGTATTGGTCCAGAAATCGAGAATGTTGCTGTCCGAGCTGGTGTACCAGTCGATCACGCCTTCGGCGGCGAAGGACATGCGGGGCATGAGGGCCATACCGGCCACAGTACCCGCAGCGGAAATCATGAAGTCACGACGTTTCATGTACTTTCTCCCATCAAGGCGACCGTTGGGGCCACCGCGCTTGTCGTTGCCGAATGCGGAGGCAGCGTAACGGCGCTAGCCGTCTTGGCGAACCGGATCGGCACCGGTTCGCCCGCCTCATGGGCCTCCTCCCTCTTTGCGTTGGCGGGCGGAAGGCGGTCCCAATCTCATGCCGGGTACAGCCTGCCGCGATGGTCCATCGCTACCGCAAGACAACACCCATTAGCGATTGCACACAAGTGCATTTTTTCGCCCTGTTGATTGCGTAGATAGGCGCCTTACATAACGCTTTGATGACACAGGCTGATTGCACAGCTGTGCAACAATTTGCGCGGGCTGTTTCAAAAGCAGGCGCGGACCCCTAAAAAAGGCACAAATCGAGCCGTTGCCCCGCACCGGTCGGGCAAGCTTGGGCACCAAGGATCGGCCGCATTTGCCTTAGCGTCGACCCGGTCGCACCGACCGCCGCCACACCGGAATCGGTTCGATCATGCGTCGTTCCGAAACGGCCCGCTCGGGCTGCAGCAGCAGGTCCACGACTTCGTCGGCCATCGGATCGAGAGGCTGTCGAAATGTGGTCAACTGGTAGGACGCCCAGCCGGCCTGTTCGATGTCGTCGAAGCCAACCACGCAAAGATCATCGGGGATCGCGATGCCGAATTCCTGTCGGGCGACGTCCATGAAACCCAGGGCCAGAAGGTCCGTGACGCAAAAGACGCCATCGGGTGCCTCGGATCGTCCGAACACCCGCCGCGCCGCCTCCTGGCCGGATTGGTAACTTGTCGGCCCGGCCTCGGTGACCACGACCGGCATGCCGGCGGCTTCGGCTGCGGCCACGAACACCTTCTCGCGCTCGACCAGACTGGCCGTGCGCGCGTTGGACGTGATCAGACCCAGCCGCTTGCAGCCAGCGCGCTGGAGCAGGAACAGCGCCTCGCGGCCTGCCATGGCGTTGTCGACGCCCAGATTGCTCGAGCCCTGCAAGCGCTCGTCACGATTGATCAGCACCACCTGCTGCCCATTGGCCAGACAGGTCTCGATCAGCGAGGCAGGCGGCGTCCCGGAAAGAACCACGGTGGCGTCGGCGCGATAGTTGAGTGTCTGCCGCAGGGCCGCCGAGACACTTTCGGTGTCGGTCTCGGTGTTGATCACCATGGTGATCTTGCCCGCTGCCTGCAATTTGCGGGTGAGGACATCGACCATGCGCGCGCGGATCGGCGTGGTCATGTCGGCGACCACGAGGCAGACGATATTGCTGCGTTCGCGCAGGCCACGGGCGAGATGGTTGACGTGGTAGCCCAGGGCATTGGCCGCCTCGAGCACCTTGCGGCGCGTCGCCTCGGACACGCTGGCGCCGTCGGTAAAGGTGCGCGATACGGCTGAACGCGACACCCCGGCCCTGTCGGCCACCATCTGCGCACTGACAAAGGAAGGGGGTTTGGGTTCGCTCATGGGTAAGGCGTGCCACAGAGTGCGCGTGTTAGTGAAGCGAAAAACTGCGCTGCCACGTGCTGCGCCACCGAGGTCGGGTCAGGCGCGCCGACGGGCCCGGGGCTTGCGAGGCTCTTCGGTCTCGCTGAGGAAACGATCCTCGAGGCGCGTTTCCAGTCGCAGCATATGCGCCTCCGCCTCGGCCATGTGCTCTGCCAGGATGGCGGACGCCGCGTCCGCGTCGCGGCGCCGCATGGCGGCGATCAGGTCGCGCTGGTGGCGGATGCCACCCTCGCGCAGCACGGGTTCGGGCTGCACATAGATGTCCTGGGCGATCGTCAGGTCCTTGAGCAGGCGCTGGAGGAAACGAGCCGTGAAGGCAAGGATCGGATTGTCTGAATACTCGGCGACCACGCCATGGAAATCGAGCTCGGCCATGCGCTGGTTCCAGCGCTCGCGGGCGTCTGCCGGTTCATGGTCGTAGATTGAAATGATGGCCTCGAGCCGCTTGAGCCCGGCCTCGTCGATGTGAGGCGTGGCGCTCGCCGCCACCAGCGGCTCGAGTGCCTTGCGCATCTGGTAGATGTTGGCGATCGAGAGGTTCTTGGCGAAGAGGAAGTTGGAAAGCAGACTCATCGCCCGGCCCTCCGACATGCGCTCGATAAAGGCGCCGCCGCCCGGACCGGTGCGCACGGAGATCAGACCCTGGACTTCGAGCGCCTTGAGCGCCTCGCGCACCGTGCCCTTGCTGGCCGCGAACTGGGCCAGCAGATCCCGCTCCTGCGGCAGCCGATCGCCGGGGCCAAGGCCATGCTCGACGATCATGCGCTTGATGGCATCGACGATCTCGTCCGTGCGCTTGCGGCGCGGAGGGCCGGCGCTTGCCGGTGGGTCGATGGGATCGGGCAGGCTCATGCGGTTTCCGAATGGTCGAGGCGCGGTGCGCTGGCGATCAGCGCGCGCGTATACTCATGCTTGGGCGCGGCAAAAAGCTCGGCCGCCTGGCCGGTTTCCACCACCTCTCCCAGATACATGACGGCGACCCGATCGGAAATGGATTCCACAACCGCAAGATCGTGGCTGATGAACAGGTAGGAAAGCCCAAGATCGTCGCGCAGCTGCTGAAGCAGCAACAGGACCTGCGCCTGCACCGAGACATCGAGCGCGCTGACCGGCTCGTCGAGCACCAGGATGCGTGCCTCTGCCGCCAGCGCCCGGGCGATGGCGATGCGCTGCGCCTGTCCGCCGGAAAACTCGTGCGGGAAGCGGTCGAGCGTATCGAGCGGCATCTGCACCGCGTCGACCAGTTCCCGCTTGCGCCTTGTGCGCGTGGCGCGGTCGTACCCGCACAACAGGCGCAGGGGCACATCGAGGATGTCCCCGATGGT
This sequence comes from Devosia salina, assembly GCF_019504385.1. Classification (NCBI taxonomy): domain Bacteria; kingdom Pseudomonadati; phylum Pseudomonadota; class Alphaproteobacteria; order Hyphomicrobiales; family Devosiaceae; genus Devosia; species Devosia salina. The sequence continues at coordinate 926,437 of NZ_CP080590.1, read as the reverse complement.
CTTGCGCGGATTGAGCGAAGCGACCGGGTCCTGGAACACATATTGAATCTTGCGGCCGAAGGCGCGCGAGCCCTGTGCCGCCAGCTCCGACCAGGGCCTGCCATCGATCTGCATGGTACCGGCTGTCGGACGTTCAAGACCCACCAGCATGCGCGCCAGTGTCGACTTGCCCGAGCCGCTTTCGCCTACGATGCCCAGGGTCTCGCCCCTTTTGAGGTCGAGCGAAATGCCGCGAACGGCATGCACCTCGCTGGCCTGCCGCCCGAACAGGTTGCGGCCACCGCCAAAGGTCTTGACCAGATCGCGGATTACAACGACGTCCTGGCTCATGCCCCCGCCCTTTCGAAAAGTGGCTGGACGCGGTCGAGGAACGCATGTCCCTCGCCCAGTTCCGGCACGCAGGCGATCAGGCGGCGCGTATAGTCGTGCTGAGGATTGCGCAGCACCGCGCCGGTTTCGCCCTGCTCGACGATGAGGCCGTCCTTCATGACCGCGACGCGGTCGCAGACCTGAGCGACGACCCCGAAATCGTGGGTGATGAGCAGCAGCGCCAGGCCTCGCTGCCGCCGAAGGTCGTGCAGCAGTTCGAGGATGCGCGCCTGTACCGTCACATCGAGTGCGGTGGTCGGTTCGTCGGCAATGATGATGTCGGGATCATTGGCCAGCGCCATGGCGATGCCGATCCGTTGACGTTGACCACCGGAAAGCTCGTGGGGATAGGCCTTGATGCGGCTCGAGGCATCGCGGATGCCGACGGTATCCATCAGTTCCATCGCACGCGCCAGCGCCGCCTGCTTGCCAAGAGGCTTGTGCGCGAGGACGGCCTCGGCGATCTGTTCGCCCACCGGAAAGAGCGGGTGCAGCGTCGTCAGCGGGTCCTGGAAGACGTAGGCGACGCGAGCGCCGCGCAGACCGATCAATTGCTGCTCGGGCAAGCACAGCACTTCCTGGCCTCCCACATAGACCCCGCCGCCAGTGATCACGCCTGGCGGTGAGGCCACAAGGCCCATCAGCGAAAGCGCCGTCACCGACTTGCCCGATCCGCTCTCCCCGATCAGCCCCAGGCATTCGCCCTTGTCGAGCCGGAAGCTGATATCGCGCACCGCCGGAGTGATGCTGTCACCGGTATCGAAGCCGGTGGATAGGTTCTCGACCACCAGTGCCGGGGAGTTTTCCATCTTCGCCGGCGGCTGGGTCTTGCGTTCGATTTTCGTGATCGGCATAGGCCGGTTGAGGGCCCCCGAGCGCAGGCGCGGATCGAGCACGTCGCGGATGCCGTCGCCGAGCAGGTTGATGGACATGACAAGGACGAAGATCATGATGCCCGGAATGATCGAGGCATGGGGCGCGGTGAACAATTGTGCCCGCGCCTGCCCCAGCATCGAGCCGAGATCGGAGGTCGGCGGCTGCGCGCCCAGCCCGAGAAAGCTGAGGCCTGCCGTTTCGAGGATCATCCAGCCCACGGTCGTGGACATGGTGATGACGATCACCGGCAGCACATTGGGCAGGACCTCGGTGAACAGCACCGCCACGTGCCCCTTGCCCGACAACCGCGCCGCATCGACGAATTCGCGACTGCGTATCGAGACGGTGACACCCCTGATATTGCGGGCAAAGAAGGGGATATTGACGATGGCGATGGCGTAGAGCGCATTGAGCAGGCCCGGCCCCAGCGCTGCGACGATGGCAATCGCCAGCAGGATATAGGGAAAGGCCATGAGCATATCGACAAAGCGCATCAAGACGCTGTCGGTGGCGCCCCGCGCATAGCCGGCGACCAGACCGATCAGCGAGCCAAAAATGGCCGCCAGTGCTGTGGCGCTGATGCCGACCAGCAGCGACACCTGCGTGCCCCAGATCAGCCGCGAGAGGATGTCACGCCCCAGATGATCGGTGCCCAGCCAATGCCCCTGGCTCAGGGGCGGCAGCAGCCGGTTGGGCTGGTCCGTGATGTCCGGATTGGGCAGCGGCAGAATTGGCGCGAGCACCGCCAGCACAACGATGAAGGCAAAGAGGAAGAGGCCCACGGCTGCGAGCCTGTTGGCCATCAGCAATTGCCAGTTGCTGCGCCGCTTGCGGGGTGCGGGAGTGGTAAGGGCCATCTCGGTCATGCCTTGAGCCTCGGATCGAGCATGGCCTGGGCGACGTCGGCCAGAAGATTGACGAGCACATAGACGGTCGCGGCAACGAGCACCCCACCCTGCACCAGCAGCAGGTCACGGGTTGAGACGGCCTTGACCAGCATCTGCCCCAGCCCCGGCCACTGGAACACGGTCTCGATATAGACCGCGCCGCCCAGCACGAACCCGGCCTGGATGCCCAGCACCGGGATGATGGAGACGAGCGCGGCGCGGAAGGCGTGGCGATAGATCACCACGTTTTCAGTAAGACCCTTGGCACGGGCGGTGCGGATGAAGTCCTGCCTGAGCACTTCGAGCATGGCGGCCCGAGTCAATCTCGCCACAACCCCGGTGGCAACGATGGCCAGCGTTCCCGCAGGGAGGATCAGGTGACGCAGCAGGTCCGGCAGGTCGCCGCCACCATAGACGGCATACATGCCCGAGGCCGGCAGCAGCCGCCATTCAACGGCAAAGAACAGGATGAAAACCAGCCCCAGGAAGAAGGCTGGCATGGATATGCCGATCAGCACGAAGAAGGTGACAATGCGGTCGGTCCAGCCGAACTGGCGCACCGCCGAGACAATGCCTGCCAGGATGCCGAGCACCGAGCAGATAACCAGTGATGCTCCGGCAAGGATCAGCGTGGCGCTGAAACGCTCCAGCACCTCATCGATGACGGGCCGATTGAGGATGTAGGAGCGGCCAAAATCGCCCTGGAGGAGATTGCCGATCCAGATCACATATTGTTCGGGCCAGGAGCGATCGAGCCCGAGGGCGCGGTTGATCCGCTCGACATTTTCCGGCGTTGCATAGGAGCCCAGCAGGGCCTGCGCCGGATCGCCGGGGATGAGTTTCATCACCAGAAAGACAATGATGGAGAGCCCCAGGATCACCGGGATGGCGGCCAGAAGGCGCTTGCCAATATAGGCGGTCATGTCTGGTCCCTCCTCTGGCTCGTGGCGGGCACCCCTCATCCGCCCTTTGGCTGCAGCCGTGACGGATGAGGGGACCTTCAGCCTATTGCTTGCTCACGTCCCGCAGAACCAGCGAGAAGTCTGGCTGCAGCTGAAAATCTTCCACTGCGTCGGTGACCACGGCATTCTGTTTCCAGTTGGCGACAAAAAGCCAGGGCGCGTCCTCATGGGCGATTTCCTGCACCTGTTTGTAGAGGTCGGCGCGCTCGTCCGGATCGGTCGAGACCCGGGCCTGGTCGAGCAGGTCATCCACCTCGGGGTTCGAATAATAGGACGAATTGAACCCGCCATCCTCCGGCCAGGCCGCGGTGCGCAGGGTGAGGAAGGGCAGCGTGTCCGGATCCGAGGTCATCCACGCCATTTCGGCCATGTCGGCCTTGCCCTCGAGACCCGGGTTCACCTCCGACAGGAAGGTATTCCACTCATAGGTTTCAATCTCGACGTCCAGGCCCACCGCTGCGAGGTCGGCCTGAATGGCTGTCCCCATGGGGACCGGGTCGAGCATGCCCGAGCCGCCTTCGGTGACATAGAAGGTCAGCGAGGCACCTTCAGCGCCGGCTTCGGCCAGGAGCTTCTTGGCCATTTCCGGATCATAGGGATAGGGATCGACGTCTTCGTTGTAGGCCCAGTTGAAGGCTGGCGGGATCGGGCCAGCAGACACTTCGGCAGTGCCCTGCAGCACATCGTTGACCAGGCTTTCCTTGTTGACCGCATAGTTCACCGCCTGGCGCACGCGCACATCGGCAAAGGGGCCTTCCTTGGCGTTGAGCATGACGTACCAGACATGCGGGCCAACGGCCTCGACAACCTCGAAATTGGCGTCGTCACGGAACTGGGCGACATTGTCGGGCGGGGTTTCGAGCAGCACGTCAATGCCGCCGGACAGCATTTCGGCCACACGGGTATTGGCGTCGGTGATCGGGCGGTAGATGACCGCCTCGAGCGACGGAGCGCCGTCCCAATAGTCATCGTTGCGCGAGGTGACAACGCTGGTATTGGATTGCCATTCCTCGAATTTGAACGGGCCGGTACCGACAGGATGGCGGCCATAATCGGCGCCATATTTCTCGACCGCGGCAGGGGAAACGATCAATCCCGTCGCCGATGCCAGGTTCGACATGAAGGGTGCGAAAGGCTCGTTGAGCGTGAACTTGACGGTCAGGTCATCCACGACTTCGACATTCTCCACCGACGAGAAGAAGAAGGCGAGCGGGAACGGGCCGGTATCGGCGAAGGGATGGTTTTCATCCAGCATGCGGTCGAAGTTGAACTTCACCGCTTCGGCATTGAAGGGCGAACCGTCATGGAAGGTCACGCCTTCGCGCAGGTTGAAGGTGTATTCCAGGCCATCGTCCGAAATGGTCCAGTCAGTGGCGAGGGCCGGCTCAATCTCAAGCGTGCCCTGCTTGTTGCGCACCAGGCCATCATAAATGTTCATGGCAATGCGGAAGTCGTTGGCCGCCGTCGAGACGTGCGGGTCGAGCGACGCCGGCTCGGCGATCTGGCCGACCACCAGCACATTGGGTGGCGTCTGCGCGCTGGCCGGGGCGACCAATGCCAAAGCAGTCGCGACCATCAGGGGCGCGAGCCCCATCCATTTGCGATTCATGAGCTTTCTCCTTGCATTCCCTGTGCCTTGCCCCTCTGGCCACGCCATGAGACAAGTGCCATGCATTATTTATCATCATAAATTTGCCTGCTCGTCAATTTATGCTAATAAATTCGCGAAAGGACGCTCCTATGACGTTTTCCATCGTGGCACGCGACCCTGATACCGGTGCGCTTGGCGTAGCCACGGCTACGGCCGGCCCTGTCGTGGGCGCGCTGGTACCCCATGGCGCCGCCGGGGTCGGGGCTATTGCCACCCAAGCGCTGACCAATCCCTACCTCGCCTATGATGGACTGGACCTGCTTTCGGGCGGGGCCGGGGCGCTCGAAGCGCTCGAAGGGACCTTGGCGCGGGACCCCGCGCCCGAACTGCGCCAGCTCATCATCATTGATGCGGCCGGCACCACAGCCGCGTGGACCGGCCCCTCGTGCCAGGGGGTTGCCGGTCATCTGCTGGAAGACGGCTTCGCAATTGCTGGCAACCTGATTGCGAACGAGGCGGTCTTGGAGGCCATGGCGTCCGCCTATCGGGAAGCGCGCGGACTTGCCCATCTGTCGGATCGCTTGCTGATGGCCATGGAGGCCGGCGCTGCTGCCGGCGGCGACAGCCGCGGCGTGGGCTCGGCTGCGATCAAGGTGTTTCATCGCGAACGCTATCCCGTGGTTGATCTCAGGATAGACTGGTCGAACGCCGTCATGGCCGAGCTGCGCGCCCTGCACTCGGAAGTCACATCTGGTGACTATGCGCAGTTCTTCCGCAAGGTTCCTGGCCGATTCTAGAGTGGCAGGACCCGTGAGAACTTCACGGCACCCAGCGAGAAGCTGCTCTCGATCGAGGCGACGCCTTCGAGTTGGGTCAGTTTCTCGCGCAGGAAATGCTCGTAGGATTCGAGATCGGCGCACACGACCCGCAGCAGGAAGTCGAACTGCCCCGTCATGAGATAGCACTCCATCACCTCGGGCCAACGGCTGATCGCGGCGCCAAAGGCATCGAGATTGCCGGCACGCTGCCGCTCCAGCTTGATGGAGATGAAGACCGATACCGGCAGGCCGACGGCCTTCTGCTCGATATTGGCACTATAGCCCGATATGATCCCGGCACGCTCGAGTTGCCGGAGACGTCGCAGGCACGGCGAGGCGGAAAGCCCGACCTTGTCGGCCAGTGCCTGGACCGTCATGCGGCCATCTTCCTGCAACGCCCGCAGAATCCGCCTGTCGACCGGGTCGATTGCGCCGTTGGCAGATTCCACCTGTTCTGGTGACATTTCGGGGCAAATCCTGCGCTCTGGTTCAACTTATCGACCAAAATAGGTGAGTTTCGCCCTTTGGCAAACCTTAATGTCAGACATATCGAGAGGAGAGGCGATATGGCGAGTGCGGGGATCGGACGGGTTCAAGCCATCGAGGCGCTGACCAGAAAGTCACTCTGGCTGGCGAGCTGGATGGTCCACCATGCGAACCATATCCGGCCCAATATCGACGGCGTTAAGGTCGGCGGACACCAGGCCAGTTCCGCCTCCATGGCGGCGATGCTCTCCACCCTTTATTTCGGTGTGCTCAGGCCCGAGGACCGGATTGCCGTCAAGCCGCATGCGGCGCCGGCCTTCCACGCCATCCAATATCTGCTGGGTCGCCAGACCCGGCAAAAGCTCGTCGATTTCCGCGCCTTTGGCGGCGCCCAGTCCTATCCTTCGCGCACAAAGGACACCGACGACGTCGACTTCTCCACCGGCTCGGTGGGTCTCGGCGTTGCCTTCTCGGCCTTCGCTTCCCTGGTCCAGGACTATGTGCGCGCCAAGGACTGGGGCGGCAAGGATCGCTCAGAGGGCCGCATGATCGCGCTGGCCGGCGATGCCGAACTCGACGAGGGCAATATCTATGAATGCCTGCTTGAAGGCTGGAAGCATGGCCTGAGGAATTGCTGGTGGATCATCGACTACAACCGTCAGAGCCTCGACGGCGTGGTCCGCGAAGGGCTCTATGATCGGATCGAATCCGTCTTCAAGGCCTTTGGCTGGAAAGTCGTCACGCTCAAATATGGCGCCCTGCAGCGCGCCGCCTTTGCCGAGCCTGGCGGGGACCGGCTGAAAGCCTGGATTGATGCCTGCCCCAACGCGGTCTATTCGGCGCTGATGTTCCGTGGCGGCGCCGCCTGGCGCGAACGGCTCAGTGACGAGATCGGCGATCAGGGCGAGGTCTCTGCCCTGCTCTCTCGCCGCAGCGACGACGAACTGGCCGCGTTGATGGCCAATCTGGGCGGCCATTGCGTCGCCAGCCTCCTCGATCAGTTCGAGAACGCCGATAGCGAGCAGCCGACGGTGTTCATCAATTATACAGTCAAGGGCTGGGGCACGCCGCTGGCCGGTCACAAGGACAATCATGCCGGGCAGATGACCAGCGCGCAGATCGAGCAATTGCGTGAAGCCCACGGCATCCGCGAGGGTCACGAATGGGAGCCCTTCGAAGGGCTGGAGCAACCCGAAACGCTGCAAGCCTTTCTCGACAAAGTTCCCTTCAACACCAAGTCCTCGCGTCGCCTGACCTCGCCTGCCGTGCCGACCATCGGCCCGCAATTCATCGGCACCGGCCCGACCTCGACCCAGGCCGCCTTCGGGCGCATTCTCGATGCGATCGCCAAGACCGATAGCGAGATGGCCCGCCGGATCGTCACCACGTCACCGGACGTGACGGTGTCGACCAATCTGGGGGCCTGGGTGAACCGGCGGAACCTGTTCGCCAGCAAGGAGATGGTGGACATTTTCCAGAAAGAGGCCATTCCCTCGACGCAGAAATGGCGGTTCACGCCGGAGGGCCAGCATCTCGAACTGGGGATTGCCGAGATGAACCTCATGCTGATGCTGGGCGCCGCGGGGCTTTCGCACTCCCTTTTCGGCGAGCGCCTCCTGCCCATCGGCACCCTTTATGATCCGTTCATCTCCAGGGGCCTGGATGCCCTCAACTATGCCTGCTACCAGGATGCGCGCTTCCTGCTGGTGGGCACGCCCTCGGGCGTTTCGCTGGCCGGTGAAGGCGGCGCGCACCAGTCGATCGCCTCGCCGCTGATCGGCATGTCGCAGGACGGATTGGCGAGCTTCGAGCCGGCCTTTGCCGATGAATTGTCGGTCATCATGGACTGGGCCTTTGACTATATGCAGCGCTCGGGCGATGCGCGGCCGGATCTGGCCGACTGGCCGCGCGATGTGACGGGTGGGTCGGTCTATCTCAGGCTGTCCACTCGGACGATCGACCAGGTGCCGCGTGACGCTAAAGCCTTGCCGATAAACGATATTATTCGTGGCGGTTATTGGTTGAAACCGCCGACGCCGGAATGCGACGTGGTGATTGCCTATCAGGGCGTGCTGGCGATCGAAGCGATCGAGGCGGCGGGCCGCATCGGAGGCGACCGGCGCAATGTGGCCGTGCTGGCGGTGACCTCGGCAGATCGGCTGAACGCGGGCTGGCAGGCCGCCCAGCGCGGACATCTCCATGGCGACCAAACCACTGTCAGCCATATAGAAAACCTGCTTTCCGAGGTCCCGCGCGGGGCAGGAATTGTCACCGCGATCGACGCCCATCCGGCCACTCTGGGGTGGCTGGGCAGCGTGTTGGGACACCGCACGATTGCCTTGGGCGTCGAGCATTTCGGGCAGACCGGAACCGTGCATGACCTCTACCGCCATTTCGGCCTCGACGCCGAAACCATCGTCGCTGCGGCCAGCCGGTCAGGGTCCAGGAGGTCGTGAATGAACACATTCTGAACGCGCCAAGTGGTCTTGCCACATGCGGCTCAATTTGTCAGACATATGTCATATGGCAGATTTTTGGAGAAGAGTTTGCCAGACCGTTCGCCCCCAGGAGGCGAGCAAGCAAAGGACGTGATCAGACCCGGGGGAAATGGGCCTGGCACATCAGGGAACATCGGAGAGCTCTTACAAGGAGGGAGCACATGCATATCATGCCCAAACTGGTCGGCGCATTGGCAGTCGCGACAGCGCTGACCCTGCCCGCCCTGGCCCAGACCACGATCGTGGCACCCGGCCAGTCCACCACCGGCACCTATATGGACTACATGAAGACGGTCTATGACCGCGCCACCTTTGCTGAATTGCTGCAGGTGCCGATCGCGACCTTCGACAAGGAATTCAAGCTGACGCCGATGGCGGCCGAAAGCTGGAGCCAGTCGGAAGATGGCCTGACGTGGACCTTCAAGCTGCGGCCGGGTCTCGTCTGGTCCGATGGCGAACCGCTGACCGCCGAGGATTATGTGTTTGCGCTGCAGCGCGCCGCAACCTCCGGCTATGACTTTGCATGGTACTGGGACTTTGCCGGCGGCATCAAGGGCTGGAAGGAAGTCACCGAAGGCACGGCCGACGTCTCGACCCTCGGCCTTAAGGCCGTTGACGACCTGACCATCGAGGTCACCACCACTGCCCCGAAACCCTACCTGCCTTCCGTCACCAGCCTCTGGTATCCGGTGCCCAAGCACAAGGTGGACGAACTGGGCGACGACTGGGCGCTCAATGTCGACACCATCGTGTCGTCCGGGCCTTTCGAGATCGAGAGCTGGGAGAAGTCGAACAATTCTGTCGTCTTCACCAAGTCCGACACCTATACCGGCCCCTGGCAGGCCCAGATCGACCGGCTCGAAGTCGATCCGAGCCTTGGCGCGCCCGAAGTCGGCCTGCCCGCCTTCCTGGCCGGTGACACCGACTATTCGTTCCTCAACACCGGGCAGGTGCCCGTCGCCATGGCGGCCGACCCTGACGGCATCCGCAAGAATGCGGTGTTTGCCACCTCGTATCTCTCCTATGACCTCGAGTCCGAGCCGTTCAACAATGTCGACGTGCGGAGGGCCTTCTACTATGCCATCGACCGCGACGAGCTGACCTCGACCGTGCTCAAGGACATTGCCATTCCGGCTGGCTCGATCCTGCCGCCCGGCTATCCTGGGTACAATCCGGACGTCGTGGCCCAGGCCACTTTCGATCCGGAAAAGGCCAAGCAGTACCTGGCCGATGCCGGCTACCCGAATGGCGAGGGCTTCCCTGCCATCGAAATCTGGATCCGCGAGGAAGGCGGCTATAACGGGGCCATCGTGCCGGCCATGGCGCAGTACCTGCAGGCCGAGTTCAAGGATGTGCTCGGCATCACGGTCGATATCCGCCAGCTTCCGGGCGCGGATTGGATGGACGGCCTCAGGGGCAAGAAGAACAACATCTTCATTGCGCCCTATGAGTATGACTATCTCGACCCGTCCAACTTCTACGGCATCTTCTACAATGGCGGCCGCCACGGCTATTTCGTGCCGGAATATGACGCCCTTGTTGCCGAAGCCGATGCCGAAAGCGATTGGGATACCCGCTACGACCTCTACGCGCAGGCCGAGCAGGTGATGATCGACCAGGGCCTGATCGTGCCGCTGGTGCACCCGATCACCACGGCCATCATCTCCAGCGACCTCGGCGGCGAGGCTTCCACGCCCAATTCGCTGGGCTTCACCCCATTGGACCGTCTTGGACACTACTTCTTCACGCATCTGACGAAGTAAGCCAGCGTTCCATAGAGGCGCCTCCCGGGTATTCCCAACCGGGAGGCGCACCTGCCAAATCGGGGTCCCATATGTCGCTCGTCGAAATCGAAGACCTCCGGGTCAGCTTCCGTCAATATGGCGGCGCGGTGGACGCCGTGCGCGGCATCAGCTTCACCGTCAATGAGGGCGAGAGCCTGGGCATCGTGGGCGAAAGCGGCTCGGGCAAATCGGTGAGCTGCAGCGCCCTGCTGCGCCTCCTGCCCGCCACGGCCGAAGTCAGCGCGGCGAAGCTCCGCCTCGACGGCATTGACGTCGCCAAGGCCGGCCGGGACGACCTGGTTCGGCTGCGCGGCCGAGCCGCGGCTATGATCTTCCAGGACCCCATGACGGCCTTCGACCCGGTCTTCACCATCGGCCACCAGATCGCCGAGACCATCCAGGCCCACCGCACCGTTTCCCGTCGCGACGCCCTCAGGGAAGCCGAGGAGCTGTTGCAGCGCGTCGAGATCAAGAACGCCAGCGACGTTCTCACCTATTACCCCCACCAGCTCTCGGGCGGCATGTTGCAGCGCGCGATGATCGCCATGGCGCTTTCCTGCCGGCCCAAGGTGCTGATTGCCGACGAGCCGACCACGGCGCTCGATGTGACCATCCAGGCGCAGATCCTGCAACTGATCAAGAAGGTGCAGGCCGAGTTCGGCATGGCCCTGATCATGATCACCCACGACCTCGGCGTCATTGCCGAAACGGTGGACCGCGTGCTGGTCATGTATCGCGGCGAGGTGATGGAACAGGGCCCGGTGCAGCAGATTTTCGATGCGCCGCAGCACGACTACACCAGGCAGCTTCTGGCGAGCCTGCATGCGCGCTTCGAGCCCTCCCGGGGCAGCGACACGGACACCCCGGCGCTTGAACTCAAGGGTCTCGCCAAGACCTATCGCATTCGCCGCCGCCGGGGCTTTCGCTCCGACTATGCCGATTTCCATGCGGTGCGGGAGATCAACCTCGCCCTGCCCCGCAACCGCATCGTCGCCATTGTGGGCGAAAGCGGCTCGGGCAAGACCACCACCGGCATGATGGCCATGCGCCTGACCGACGTGTCGCGCGGCCAGATCCTGGTCAACGGCACCGACATCTCCGGCATGACGCCCGAGGCGCTCAAGCCGTGGCGCAAACAGATGCAGATCGTCTTCCAGGACAGCTATTCGGCACTGGACCCGATGATGACGCTGACCCAGATCATCGCCGAGCCGTTGCATATCCATGGAATCGGCACGGCGCGGGAACAGCAGGAAACGGCTCTGAGCTGGCTCGAGCGCGTCGGCCTCGACCGGACCTATGCCAACCGCTATCCGCATGAATTGTCTGGCGGCCAGCGCCAGCGCGTCGCCATCGCCCGGGCACTGGTACTGGAGCCGAGCATTCTGGTGGCTGACGAGCCAACCTCGGCGCTGGACGTGACGGTGAAGGCGCAGATCATCGGCCTGCTCAAATCGCTGCAAGCCGAGATGGGCCTGTCCATGCTGTTCATCAGCCATGACCTGTCGACGGTGAAATCGCTCACCGACAGCGTGGTGGTGATGTATCGCGGCCGTGTGGTCGAGGAAGCGCCGACCGAGCGCATCTTCTCGGACCCGCAACATCCCTATACCCGCGCCCTGCTCGACGCCGTACCGGCCACCAATCCCAAGGAAAAGCGCCAGCGCACCTTCCTGTCGGCTGAGGACATCATGGCGCAGACGCCGCGCTACACGGTCATCCAGACCGGCGCCGCCCCGCACAGCGAACCGCAACTCGTGACCATCGCCCCGGATCACCGGGTCGAGGCATTCGTGACCAATTGAGGGAGGGTGAGATGATGGATCGCGTTTGTGGAATCACCCCACCATCATTCCCTGCCCATCAAGGGGAGCGAGGCACAGGGCCGAGCGGTCAGTGTTCATCGTCTCCCTCCCCCTTGAGGGGAGGGATCAAGGGTGAAGGTTCCGGCCCATCCTGGAACATTGGCGCGGTGGTCATTGCAGAACCCCCACCCCAACCCCTCCCCTCAAGGGGGAGGGGCTTTGGCCCCAATGCGCGGCGGGATTTGGAGGCCACCCCACCCCCATTCCCTCCCCATCAAGGGGAGGGAGGCACAGGGCCGAGCGGTCAGTGTTCATCGTCTCCCTCCCCCTTGTGGGGAGGGATCAAGGGTGGGGGTTCCGGCCCATCCTGGCGCATTGGCGCGGTGGTGATTGCAGAACCCCCACCCCAACCCCTCCCCTCAAGGGGGAGGGGCTTTGGCCCCAATGCGCGGCGGGATTTGGAGGCCACACCATGCTGACCTATATCCTGCGCCGGCTCGTCTCGGTCGCCTTCACCTTCATTGCCGTGTCGATCATCATCTTCCTGATGATGCATGCCGTGCCCGGCGGCCCGTTCGATGCCAATGACATGCCGGTTTCCGAGGCGGTGCGCGCCAAGCTCATGGCCCAGCTCGGCCTCGACCAGCCGCTTTATGTGCAATATCTGCGCTATATGTGGGGGGTGCTGCATTTCGATTTCGGCGTGCCCTACCAGAGCCCGGGCGAGAGCGTGTTGCAGCTGCTATCGCGCGCCTGGGTGCCGAGCCTGGTGCTGGGCGGGCTGGGCGTGTTGATCGGCGCCCCGCTGGGTATTCTCCTTGGCATGGCCGCCGCGCTCAATCGCAATAGCTGGATCGACTATGTCGCTTCGGCGGTTGCGACGCTGGGCCTGACCATTCCGGTCTTTGTCACCTCGATGCTGCTGATCCTGGTCTTTGCGGTGTGGCTCAAATGGTTTCCGGCCAGCGGCTGGCCGCATCCGGAACGCTGGGTGCTGCCGATCATCGCCTATGCCGCGATCCCCATCGCCACTTATGCCCGATACACCCGCTCGGCCATGCTCGACACGATGAGCCGGCCGTTCGTCACCGTGTTGCGCGCCAAGGGCCTCAGCGATCGGCGGATCGTCTTCCAGCACGTGCTGCGCAACTCGGCCATCCCGCTGGTCACGGTGTTCCTGCCCATGTTCATCGGCACCGCCACCGGCTCGATCTTCGTGGAAGCCATGTTCCGCGTGCCGGGCCTGGGCGCCTATTTCGTCTCGTCCATCGAGACACGCGACTATCCCCTGGAGATGGCGCTGATGCTGATGATCACCTTCATGTACTGCATCGCCTATCTCCTCTCCGACATCGTCTATGCGCTGATCAATCCGCGTATCCGCGTGGGAGGCGCAGAATGACCGACATCATCGCAACGCCTCCCGCCGCCGAGACCGCCGTGCCCCGCCAGCGCAGCCCGCTCTGGTTCGCCTGGCAGCGTTTCCTCTCCAACAAGGCGGCCCTGGCCGGGGGCATCGTGCTCACCATCCTGATCCTGATGGCGCTGCTGGCGCCGCTGATCACGCCGGTGCCGCCCGAGGCGCAGCTGTTCCTGACCCAGTCGCTGGCCTTCCCCTCGCCCGAACACTGGTTCGGCGTCGATAATCTGGGGCGCGATTTCTACACCCGCATCGTCTATGGCGCGCGCGTCTCGCTCTCCATCGGCTTCATTGCCGCGGGCTTCTCGGTGCTGATCGGCATACCGCTAGGGGCGTTGGCCGGCTATTTCGGCGGCAAGACCGACTGGGTGATCATGCGCATCATCGAGTTGTTCTCGGTGGTGCCGCCGCTCCTGGCGGCCATGCTGCTGGGCACGCTCATCCGGGGCGGCTATCCCTCCATCGTGGCCATCGCGGCCCTGTTCGGCTGGGTGCAGGTGTGCCTGCTGGTCCGCGCGCAGGTCAAGGCCTTCCGCGAGAAGGAATTCGTACGTGCCGCCCAGGCGCTGGGCGCCTCGCCCTGGTACATTATCCGCCGCCACCTCATTCCCAATTCCATCAGCCCGATCATCGTGGGCTTCGTGCTCGCCATTCCCATGGCGATGATGCTCGAGGCCTCGCTGAGTTTCCTGGGCATCGGCGTGCCGCCGCCGACCCCGACCTGGGGGCAGATGATCAATGAGGGCATCAATTTCATGTTCTACTACTGGCACCTGGCCGTGTTTCCCACCGCGGCCCTGGCCATCACCGTTCTCGCCACCTCGCTGTTCGGCGACGGGTTGCGCGATGCACTCGATCCCACCCTGAAAGGCCGCTGAAAGTGTCCGACAATCTCGCCCGGCAGTTCCTCCTTCGCGAGGACGTCGTCTTCCTCAACCACGGCTCTTTCGGCGCCTGCCCGCGCCCGGTGTTCGAAGCCTATCAGGGCTGGCAGCTCGAGCTGGAGCGCGAACCCGTGGAGTTCCTGGGCCGTCGCCTGCACGACCTGCTGCGGGCCCCGCGCGAGGCGCTGGCGGCCGAACTGGGCTGCGGATCCGAGGACATTGTGGGCGTGCTCAATGCCACGACCGGGCTCAACATCGTGGCCCGCTCGCTCGACCTCAAGCCAGGCGACCAGATCCTGACGACCGACCATGAATATTCGGCGCTGGAAAAGACCTGGGCCTATGTGTGCCGCAAGACCGGGGCGGAGATCGTCGTGGTCAAGGTGCCGATGCCGCTCACCAGCGAAGCGGCGTTCACAGACGCCATCATCGCCGGTATGACCGAGCGCACCCGCGTGCTATTCCTGAGCCATATCACCTCGCCCACCGCCCTGCTCTTCCCCATCGAGAATGCCATTGCCGAAGCCCGCCGGCGCGGTATCTGGTCGGTGATCGACGGGGCGCATACGCCGGGGCATATCAAGCTCGACCTCGAGGGCATCGGCGCCGATTTCTATTCGGGCAATTGCCACAAATGGATGATGACGCCCAAGGGTTCGGCGTTCCTCCATGCGCGGCCCGAGGTGCAGGGCCTGCTCGATCCGCTGGTGATCAGCCATGGCTGGACGGCGGAGTCCAAGGCGCCCGGCGCCAAGGGCGCCTTCGGCAATTCGCCCTTTATCGACGAGATCGAAATCCAGGGGACGCGCGACCCGGCCCCGTGGCTGACTGTTCCGGCGGCCATCCAGTTCCGCAAGGACAATGACTGGTGGGGCGTGGCCGCGCATTGCCATGCCCTGGCGCAGGATACGGCGAGGCAGCTGGGCGAACTGACCGGGCTTGCGCCGCTCAGCAGCCCGGAATTCTGCGCGCCGCAAATGGTGGCCATGCCGATCCCGGAATGCGACCCGCTGGTGGTGCATACGACGCTGTTCGAGCGCTATGGCATCGAGATCCCGGTGTTCCGCTGGCAGGACAGATGCATCGCGCGCCTCTCCGTGCAGGGCTACAATTCGCGTCCGCAGATGGACCGGCTGATCGATGCGTTGAGTGAGCTGCTGGAATTGGGAGCCCCACAGATCGCGGCACAAGGCTGACAAGCCGGCCAATTTGTGGTGTGAGTGGCCGCAAGGTCGTCGCACCTGGAGGAAAGGGCCCCATGAGTCGGGACACTGCCCTGAGCTATCTCGAGCCGCTGGAGAACCGCACACGCAATGTGGCGGTGCTGGATGCGCTTGCCGAAATGGTGGAGCGCGCCGGGCTCAAGATCGGCGACCGGCTGCCGCCCGAAGTGTCGCTGGCCGCCTCGCTTGGCGTGGGCCGGTCGACCATCCGCGAGGCGCTCAACCGCTGGGAGGGGCTGGGGATCATCCGGCGCCGGCGTGGCGATGGCACTTATCTCGCGGCAAAGGTCCAGACCTCGCGAGGGCTGGTGCCGACCATGGTGCGGCTCGAGGGTGAGGCGCTGCTGCGGCTCATCGAAATCCGCCGGACGCTGGAAAACGACGTGGTGCGCAAGGCGACGCTGCATGCGTCACCAAAGCAGAGGGCGGAAATATCGCGGCTCTGCGACGTGCTGCTGGTCGAGGTCAATTCCGGCCGGCCCTGGCGCAAGGCCGACCACGCCTTCCACAATGCCATCTATGATGCGTCGGGCAACCCGATGTATGGGCAGATCCTGACCAATCTCGACCATGCGCTGGAGCGGGGCGACATGTCCCCGTTCAACCGCGATGCCTTTGGCCTTGAGTCCTTCCCCATGCATCGCGACCTGGCGGACGCCATTGTCGCGTCGGATGCCGACCAGGCCGTCGCCGCGATCAACCGCATTCTCGACAGCGTCGAGGACGAGGTGCGCGCCATCATCGCCGACGGGCGGCTGTAACGGCGGGCTTAACTGGCGTTGAGCGGCACCCGGGCCTGCCAGAGCAGGCCCTTGTCGGTGAAGGAGAGTTCGGCCTCGCCCATGGTGGCGCCGGAGAACAGCCGGGTGAGCAATTGCGTGCCGAAGCCGTTTCCGGACTGCGCCTTGCCCACCGGGCCGCCATGCTCCCGCCAGGTCAGGGACACATAGCCGTCATCGCTTTCGGTCCATGAGAGCTGCACCCAGCCCTCGGGTTGGCTGAGGCTGCCATATTTGGTGGCGTTGGTGCCCAGCTCATGCACGGCCAGCGCCACATAGGGGGCAGCCAGCGCCGGGATTATGGTGGAAGCCGGACCCTCGAGCCTGACGCCGCTCAGATGCGAGACCTGTGCGGCCAGCAATTCGAAGAGCACGGCGTTTTCGGCGTCGGTGGCGAGCAATGCATCCTGGGCTCGAGCCAGGGACACGAGCCGCGCGTCCAGCGTGGCGAGGAAACTGTCGGACACCCCGCCCGACCGGGCGCTTTGCCGGACGATCGCCTGCACCAGGGCGAAGACGTTCTTGACGCGGTGGGAGAGTTCGCGCGCCAGCACTTCCAGCTTCTGCTCGTTGCGCTTGCGCGGGGTGATGTCCATGGCGCTGGCCACCACGCCGGCGGCGCCATCCGGACGGGAGAGCGGCACGGTCTGCACCGCCAGCCAGACCGCGTTACCATCGAGCACGAGGGGGAGCTCGCGCGACTGCGGCTCGGACAGGCCGCGGCGGAGTATGTCCTCGATTTCGCGGCCGACCTCCTCCCCGAAGGCCTGGCTGGGCGTGCGCCCGATCGGATCGCCCATCACGTTATGCGCCCAGGTGTAGCGCAGATCGCGGTCGTGCTCGGACATGGCGAGGCCCGATATGGCGGTGGCCAGGCTCAGCCGGTCGGCCACGGCCCTGTGGTGGTCGGTGGTTTCCTGCAGCTTCGCGACGGCTTGCTCGAGGCTGCGTTCGGCCTCGCGCAGCTCGGTCATGTCCTCGTTGACGCCAATCATGCCGGCGAACCGGCCCTGGTCGTCCGTATAGGGAGTGGCGCGCGTCCTGAGAATGCGCACCTGCCCATCGGCGCGGCGGTAGCGCCCCTCGCATTCGAAGGGCTGCTGGCTCGACATGCCCTGCCCGAAGGGCCCAAACACGGCCTCATGGTCTTCTTCGAGCAGGCTCGTTGCCCAGTCGAACGTGCCGCATTGATCGATGGTCAGGCCCCAGAATGCCCGCATCCGCCCATTGAGATAGACGCAACGGCCGGATGCGTCGCCCCGCCACAGCATGGCGGGAGAATCCTCGGCCAAGGCTGCAATCTCTGATCCACGATCAAGCTCCAACACACTATCCAATCGCTTCACACGCCTTTCGGGCGGAACGCCGCGGACCGTGCGGCTCCGCGGCCATGACCGGAGGATAGGCGAGCGCAAACGGCCTCGACACTCTCGCGCCGACCCGGGCTGTCGCCATCCAGATTGAACAAATGCATGATGTCCCTCGACGCCCCCGTATATCCATAACCCCGCGGAGCCGTTTCGGTTGCGCGGCAATTGGCACGTCGCCGGTCCGCCCCGCGCGTCAAGATCCGAATTGTCAGGCGCCGGGCCTGAGATCAGTGCTTCTATTCGTCCCGCGAGGGCACGTCGGCGGCCAGTTCGGCGACGTGGTCGATCACGGCCGCTGCGTCGAGGTGCCCACTGTCAAGCATGTCCGCGACGCGCTCGAGCGCAGTGACCAGCATGATCTGTTCCCAATCCTTGAGGGCAGAGAATTGCTGGTGAAACTGGGCATGCACCCCGTCGGGCGCGATAGCCAGGACCTTGCGGCCCATTTCGGTGAGTGACAGCCAGACCTGCCGGCGGTCCTTCTCGCCGCGCCGGCGCTGGATCATGCCGGCATTTTCGAGCTTTTGCAGCAGCGCCGTGGTGGTCGCCTGGGTGATGCCCATGCGGCTGGCAACGTGGCCGGCGGTCGTCTCCTGCTCACTGTCCAGGATCTGCAAAAAGATGAGCTGGGAGGGCGTGAGGCCCGTTTCCTGCATCAGCTTCTTTGAATTCGCCTCGGTCGCGCGCAGAATCTTGCGCATGGCGGTCAGGGCCAGCTTGGTCCGATCTTCCAATGGCGGTCTCCGGGAGTCGTCTGCGGCAATCTTACCTTTGTTGAAAGGAAAATCCCAAGCTTTCCGGGGTGCCATATTTCTTTAGCAAACACTAACTTCTTTTCCAAGCCCAAGGCCAATCGCGCCGTCCACAGGGAATATTTTCGGCGTACAAGGAGAACGCAATCGCCCAAAATCCGGCCTCTATGGCGGAAAATTTGGATAATGCTGCACATGATCGGGGAACCTTGGCGAAAATTTGGGGTTGCAATTTAGTTCTTACTGACTAAGTTTCTGGATCATGATTTACGGCAACTCAGCGCTATTCGACGCCAGCGCCCTGCACCGGCAGTCCGCAAGAGGCCCTGCGGCGACCATCCGGACGCCGCGCAGCACCGATGGTGCAAAGGTCTGGTCGCTCATCGGGGCCACCGACGCACTCGATGACAATTCGCTCTACTGCAACCTGCTGCAGACAACGCATTTTGCCTCGACCTGCGCAATTGCGGAGCAGGACGGCAAGGTTGCCGGCTGGCTTTCGGGCTATATCCCACCCGACCAGCCCGACACCTATTTCGTCTGGCAGGTCTGCGTCAGCGAGGCGGCGCGCGGCCAAGGGCTGGGGCGGCGACTGATCGGAGATGTGCTGGCGCGCCCGGCCTGCCGATCGGTGACGACGCTGCAATGCACCATCACCCATGACAACGAGCCGAGCTGGGGCCTCTTCGGGGGTATCGCCCGGAAGCTCGATGCCCAGATGCACCAGGTCGAGATGTTCGACCGGCACGCCCATTTCGAGGACCGGCACGACAGCGAATACGCCGTCAGCATCGGTCCGTTCAGCCCGGAAAAGGTCGTGGCGCTCACGAGCGCCTGACCGCCCGCCTTATCGCCCTTTGTTTCGACTATCCACGTCCAGGAGACGTTCCTTATGGCCACGACTGCAACGATCACGCCCATGACCACCTTCGAGCGCGTCGAAAGCCGCGTGCGCTCCTATTCACGCAGTTTTCCCAAGATGTTCGACCGGGCGCTGGGCGCCACCATCTATGGCACCGACGGCAAGGCCTATACGGACTTCCTGGCGGGCTGCTCGACCCTCAATTACGGGCACAACGACCCGGACCTGAAGGCCGCACTCATCGAATATCTCGGCAATGACGGCATTGCGCATGGCCTGGACATGTTCACCGATGCCAAGGAGCAATTCCTGTCGGCGTTCGAGCGGTTGATCCTGCGCCCGCGCGGCATGAACCACCATGTGCAGTTTACCGGCCCGACCGGCGCCAATGCGGTGGAGGCGGCGATGAAGCTGGCCCGCAAGGTGACAGGCCGCACCAACATCATCTCCTTCACCAATGGCTTCCATGGCGTGACGCTCGGCGCCCTGGCGGCCACCGGCAATGGCAAGCATCGCGGCGGCGCGGCGACCCCGCTCTCCGGTGTCACGCGGGCCGCCTATGACGGCTATCACGGCCCCGACATCAATACGGCGGACCTGCTCGATCGGCAGCTTTCCGACCCCTCGAGCGGCATCGACGCCCCGGCAGCGATCATCGTCGAGACCGTGCAGGGCGAAGGCGGGCTCAACGCCGCGTCGCCGGAATGGCTGCGCCAGATCCAGGCGATTGCCAAGAAGCACGGGGCCCTGTTCATCATCGACGATATTCAGGCCGGTTGCGGCCGCACCGGCGGCTTCTTCTCCTTCGACGGCATGGGCCTGTCGCCCGACATCGTCACCATGGCGAAGTCGCTCTCCGGCATGGGCCTGCCGCTGGCGGTAGCCCTGATCAGGCCCGAGCATGACATCTGGAAGCCGGCCGAGCATAACGGCACCTTCCGCGGCAACAACCATGCCTTCGTGACCGCCACCGCGGCGCTGGAGAAATTCTGGAGCGACGACCGCTTCATCACCGAGGTCAATGAAAAGGCCCGCTATCTCGGCGAGCGCCTGGGCGCCATTGCCGAGGAGCACGGGCTTTCGGTCAAGGGCCGCGGCATGATGGTGGGGATCGACGCCGGTTCGGGCGAAAACGCCGCTGCCATCTGCAAGGCCTGCTTTGCCAAGGGCCTCATCATCGAAACTTCGGGCAGCTTTGACGAAGTGGTCAAGGTCTTGTGCCCGCTCACCATTTCCCTCGACCAGCTGACTGCAGGCATCGACATCATGGAAAGCGCCTTTGACGCGATCCTGGGCTCGCGCCGTGCGGCGGCCGAATAAGGACATTCAGCAATGATCGTACGCGACCTCGAATCCGCCCGCATGGGCGACCGTCTCGTCCATTCCAATGGCTGGGACAGCACCCGCCTGCTGCTGGCCGGCGACGAGATGGGCTTCTCATTCCACATCACCCGCATCCATGCGGGCACCAGCCACGTGTTCCACTACAAGCATCACTTCGAGAGCGTCTACTGCATCTCGGGTGAGGGCTCGATCGAGGAGCTGGACACCGGCAAGGTGCACCAGATCCGGCCGGGCGTGATGTATGCGCTCAACCTCAATGACAAGCATCGCCTCTCCGCCAAGAGCGAGATGGTGATGGCGTGCTGCTTCAATCCGCCGGTGACCGGCCAGGAAGTGCACCGCGAGGACGGCTCCTACGCCCCGATTTCCGAAGACGCCTGAGCGTCTCTCCCCAACACACGAACCGAAAGGCGAGATTCATGACCCAGTCAGCTTTCGACACCGCCAATCACGACGACTACCCCACGCGCCTGCCCGCGGAAAAGTGGCAGGAGCGCAAGGACCCCGTGGTCTGGGGCAAGTGGACCCCCGAAGCGCCGCTGACGCGCGCGCAGACCGAAAGTTTTGAGAAGAACGGCTTCCTGATCCTCAAGGACGTGTTCTCGCCGGCAGAGGTCGCCGCGCTGCAGAAGGAGTCCGCCCATATGCGTTCGGGCGAAGCCGGAATCGCCGAGGACAACGTGATCACCGAGCCCGGTTCGGACGAGGTGCGCACTGTGTTCCGCCTCGACGAGGAGAATGCCCTCTTCGCGCGCCTCGCCAGCGACCGCCGCATTGCCGGCGCCGTCAGCTTCCTGCTCGATGACGATGTCTATCTCCATCAGTCGCGCCTCAACTACAAGCCGGGCTTCACCGGCAAGGAGTTCTACTGGCACTCCGATTTCGAGACCTGGCACGCCGAGGACGGCATGCCGCGCATGCGCGCCATTTCGGCCTCGATCCTCCTGACGGACAATGACGCGCTCAATGGTCCGCTGATGCTGATGCCGGGCACGCACAAGAATTTCGTCGCCTGTGCCGGCGAGACGCCCGAGGACAACCACAAGACCTCGCTCAAGAAGCAGGAAATCGGCGTGCCCTCGCATGACGCCCTGACCAAGATGGCCAAGGAACACGGCATCGAATACGCCGCTGGCAAGGCTGGCACCGTGGTGCTGTTTGACTGCAACACCATGCATGGCTCGAACGGCAATATCACGCCCTTCCCGCGCTCGAACGCCTTCTTCGTCTACAATGCCTGGTCCAACCGGGTGGTGGCGCCTTTCGCCGCGAAGAACCCGCGTCCAGCTTTCCTCAGCTCGCGCAACCCCAAGGCGCCGCTCGCCATCGAGGCCGGCAAGATCGGCTGAGGCCGATGCCGACCCGCCACCCCTCAATTTCATGGCTCCGCTCCCCGACCGGGGAGCGGCTGGAGACTTCATGACTATCGAAAGCCCGCGCCATACCGTCGAAAAGATCGGCGGCACGTCCATGTCCCGCACGGAAGAACTGCTCGACACAGTGCTGATCGGCGACCGCAAGGGAGCCGATCTCTACTACCGCATCTTCGTGGTTTCGGCCTATGCCGGCATGACCGACGAGCTGCTCGAGCACAAGAAATCCGGCAAGCCCGGCGTCTATGCACTGTTCGCAAGCGCCGAGAGCGGCTGGGGCTGGGGCGATGCGCTCAGCACCGTGGCCGACAAGATGTTCGCCCACAATGCGCGCATCTTCGCCGACGAGGGCGCGCGCCAGTCGGCCAACCGGTTCGCGCGCGAGCGGATCGAAGGGGTGCGCTCCTGCCTGATCGACCTGCAGCGGCTCTGCTCATTCGGCCATTTCCAGCTCGGGCAGCACCTTCTTACAGTGCGCGAAATGCTGGCCTCGCTGGGCGAAGCGCATTCGGCGTTCAACACCGCCCTGCTGCTCAATCTCAACGGCGTCCGCGCCCGGATGATCGACCTCACCGGGTGGCGCGACGAGGGCCAATACACTCTCGACGAAGCCATAGCGCGGGCTCTTGCCGATGTGAACCTGGCCTCTGAGCTACCAATCGTGACCGGCTACGCGCAGTGCAGCGAAGCGCTGATGGGCACCTATGACAGGGGCTATTCGGAGGTGACACTATCGCGCCTGACCGTGGTTACAGGAGCGCGCGAAGCGATCATCCACAAGGAGTTCCACCTCTCGAGCGCCGATCCGCGGCTGGTGTCGCCCGAGACTGTGCGTGTCATTGGCGAGACCAATTACGACGTGGCCGACCAGCTCTCGAACATGGGGATGGAAGCCATTCACCCGCGGGCCGCCAAGAGTCTGCGCCAAGCGGGCATACCGCTCCGGGTCAAGAATGCCTTCGAACCGGAACACCCCGGAACCGTCATTCGGTCGGACCTTGATGCGCAGGCGCCACAGGTGGAGATCGTGACCGGGCTCAGGCAGGTCTATGCCTTCGAATTCTACGACCAGGACATGGTCGGCGTGAAAGGCTATGACGCCGAAATCCTCGAAGCGCTCAAGCGCCACAAGGTCTGGATCATCGCCAAGACCTCCAATGCCAATACCATCACCCACTACCTCAAGGGTTCGATGAAGGCGATCAAGCGGGTCGAGGCGGACCTGTCGGCCGCCTTCCCCAGTGCCGATATCTCCCTGCGCAAGATTGCGCTGGTCTCGGCCATTGGCCGCAATCTGGGTGCTGCCCGGGTGCTGACCCAAGCCATGCGCGCCCTCTCGGAGGCCGGCATCGAGCCGCTCGGCGTGCACGACCTGCTGCGCAAGGTGGACCTGCAGGTCATCGTCGAGCCCGACCAGTTCGAAGCCACCATCGCGGCCCTGCACAAGGGCCTGATCGAAGACTGGGACGTCGCGCCGCAACAAAAATTGCACGCGGCAGCCTGATCCATGGCCGGCTGCAGGGATGGGCAGCAGCCGGCTTGAACCGCCCGAAGAAGAAGAAACAGGAGAACACACATGACCAAATTCGGAAAAACCGCAGTCATGGCGCTGTCTGCCATCGCCGCTTCGGCTCTAGCCTCCACCGCTGTCAGCGCCGCGACGCTGCAGGAAATCCAGGATAGCGGCTCGATCCGCATCGCGGTCGCCAACGAGATCCCGTATGGCTATGTCGACCCCAATGGCGAGGCCATGGGCGCCGGCCCGGACGTGGCCAAGGCCATCATGGAAAAGCTGGGCGTCGAGAACATCGAGTGGGTGACCACCAATTTCTCGTCCCTGATCCCAGGCCTGCAGGCCGACCGTTTCGACATGGTTGCCGCCGAAATGGCGATCCTGCCCGATCGGTGCCAGCAGGTGCTCTTTTCCGAGCCCAACTCGTCCTATGGCGAAGGCCTTCTGGTTGCCGCCGGTAACCCCAAGGACATCCATGCCTATTCGGACTTCGCCGAAAATCCGGATCTCAAGGTGGCCATCATGGCGGGCGCCGACCAGCTCGAAATGATGCAGAAGCTGGGCGTTGACGAAGCCAATCTCGTGACCATCGCGGCTAATGCCGACGCCATTTCGACCGTGTCGACCGGCCGGGCGGACGCCTATGCCGCCACCAGCCTCACCGCCAGCGGCCTTGCCGGGCAGAATGACGGCGTGGAAGTGGCCGGCGAATTCACCGACCCGGTGATCGATGGCGAGGAAGTGCGCAGCTGGGGCGGGTTCACCTTTGCCTCGGGCAACGAAGAACTGCGCGACGCCGTGAACGAGGCCCTGGCCGAGTTCAAGGCCACCCCGGAATGGTCCGAGACGCTCATGGGCTACGGCTTTACCCAGGCCGACGTCGATGGCTCCGGTCACAAGACCACCGAAGAGCTCTGTGCGGCCGAGTAATCTGGGCCATCGAGCGCATTTCTGGGCGGGTGCTCCGGCGCCCGCCCTCGGCGCGTTTCAACCTTTGGACGGAAACTGACACATGCATTGGACCGAATATTTCCCGCCCCTGCTGCAGGGCGCCTGGGTGACCGTTCAGCTCACGGTCTATTCGACGATTCTGGGGGCCGCGCTGGCCTTCATTTTCGGCATCGGCAAGCTGTCTACCAACTGGGCCATCAAGGGTGTTTCGGTCGCCTATATCGAGGTGTTTCGCGGAACGTCCCTGCTGGTGCAGCTGTTCTGGCTCTATTTCGCGCTGCCGCTGGCGGGCATGGCCATGGGCATCGATCTCAGGCTCCCGCCCGTGGTGGCAGGCGTGCTGGCGCTCGGGCTCAATATCGGCGCCTATGGAGCCGAAGTGGTGCGAGGGGCCATCCAGTCAGTCCACACGGACCAGCACGAAGCCGCACGCGCCCTCAATTTCACGCCCCGCCAGACGCTATGGAATGTCACCATTCCCCAGGCGATCCCGGAAATGATGCCGTCCTTCGGCAATCTGGCGGTGCAGAACCTCAAGGACACGGCGCTCGTGTCGCTGATCAGCCTGGGCGACCTCACCTTCCGGGCCGAGCAGATCCGCAATTTCACCCAGGACAGCACCACCATCTATTCCATGCTGCTGCTCACCTATTTCGGCATGGCGCTGGTGCTGACCGTCATCATGCGCGGGCTGGAAAGCTATGTAAGCCGCTGGCGCACGGCGAGGAGCTAGACCCATGCTATTCGGATATGAATGGGACCTTTCCAGTCCCCTCGCCTTCGCCGTTTCCATCCTGCCGATCCTGCTCACAGGCATGCTGGTGACCATCCAGGCGACCGTGGTCGGCTTCCTCGTTGCGCTGGTTTTGGGACTGGTGCTGGCGGTGCTCAAGGCCGCGCCGTCGCGCCTGATCGCCTGGCCGGCGCGGGTGGTGACCGAATTCATCCGCGACACGCCGCTCCTGGTGCAGTTGTTCTTCCTTTATTACGTGCTGCCCGAATACGGCATCGTCCTGCCCGCGTTCATGACCGGGGCCCTGGCCCTTGGCATCCAGTACAGCGCCTATACGTCCGAGGTCTATCGTGCCGGGCTCGAGGCCGTTGGCACCGACCAGCGCGAGGCGGCGCGGGCGCTCAGTTTCTCGCCGACCCACACCTTCACCCATGTGGTGGTGCCGCAGGCCATTCCGCGCATCGTGCCGGCCATGGGCAATTACCTCGTCTCGATCATGAAGGACGTGCCGGTGCTCTCGGTGGTGACGGTGCTCGAAATGCTCAACGTCGCCAAGATCGTGGGCGACCGGACCTTCGATTATCTCGTGCCGCTCTCCATGGTCGGCGCGCTCTATCTCATCATGACCTTGGTGGCCTCGAGCGGCGTGCGCCTGCTCGACAACTGGCTGCCCAAACAGGGGATTCCCTTGAAATGACCGACGATCCGATCATCAAGTTCGACCAGGTGGTGAAGCGTTTCGGCGACCTGACGGTGCTCAACAAGCTCGATTTCGAGGTCAAGAAGGGCGAGAAGGTCTCGATCATCGGCCCCTCGGGCTCGGGCAAATCCACCGTGCTGCGCATCCTGATGACGCTCGAGGGCATCGAAGGTGGCGTGGTCACCGTGGGCGGCGAGCCGCTGTGGCACGAAAAGGCGGCCGATGGCAGCCTCAAGCCCGCCAGCGAGGCGCATCTGCGCAAGATGCGGACACAACTGGGCATGGTGTTCCAGCAGTTCAACCTGTTTCCGCACATGACGGTGTTGCGCAACATCACCGAGGCGCCCATCAAGGTGCTGGGGCTCTCGAAAAAGGAGGCCAAGCAGCGCGGCGAGGAATTGCTCGAGCTGGTGGGCCTGGCCGATCAGGCGCACAAATATCCGCACCAGCTTTCGGGCGGGCAGCAACAGCGCGTCGGCATTGCCCGGGCGCTCGCCATGCGCCCCAATATCCTGCTCTTTGACGAGCCGACCTCGGCGCTCGACCCCGAACTGGTCGGCGAAGTGCTCAACGTCATCGGCAAGCTGGCCGAAGAGCACGACCTCACCATGCTGCTGGTGACCCACGAAATGCGCTTCGCGCGCGAAATCTCGGACCGCGTGTGCTTTTTCGACCGCGGCAAGATCCGCGAGGAAGGCGCACCCGAAGAGCTGTTCACCGACCCGAGCGAAGAGCGGACAAGAGAGTTTTTGAAGGCAGTGCTGGATTGAGGCGGTGGGCGCCAGGCCATGCTGTGACTGCGATCGCCGCCCCGCATGCAGAACGTGAATGGGCGGATTCATGGCCTTCAAACCGCCCCTATGCGCCTCTCTCCCTGCACCCTCTAATTATACAATATGTGTTTTCGGCCGGGCCCCATCCGCAGTCCCGCAAGAGGGGCGGATCCCTGCAACACCCCAAGCTTTCGCACTCGGTCGCGCTCGTCTCCCGCCATTCCGAGAAGTGCGGGTCCTCAAGACCGGCTCCGTCGGGTGCGGTTCAAGAAAATGGCGGCGCTCCGAGAGGCTCCGCCCGATGCGGGTCTCGACTGGTGCGTGCGCACCATTGCGCCATGCGCCTCCGATGCCGCCCCTCAAAGTCGAGCTTTCTTCTGGGTCCGGGCATCGACAGACGCGCCGATCTCGTTTCCGCCAGGGTTGACCGCCGCTTTGGTGTAGTATGCCTGCACGGACAAGGCGCGACCGTCTGCAGGCGGCCACAAAAAGGGAGACGGCAAATGAAGGACAGTTCGACCCGAACCACCCAGGGGCGCGGCAAGCGCTTTGATAGCATTCTTGAGACGGTGGGGGATACGCCCACCATCCGGATCAACAATCTGGGGGTGCCCGGCATCACCCTCTACGTGAAGGCCGAGTTCTTCAATCCGGCTTCATCGGTCAAGGACCGGTTGGCTCTCAATATCATCGAAGCGGCCGAGCGCAGCGGGGCACTCAGGCCGGGGCAGACGGTGGTCGAGGCGACCAGCGGCAATACCGGCATCGGGCTGGCCATGGTCTGCGCACAGAAGGGCTATCCGCTGGTGGTGACCATGGCGGACAGCTTTTCCATCGAACGTCGCAAGCTGATGCGCATGTTCGGCGCCAAGGTGGTGCTGACACCGCGCGCCGACAAGGCGCTGGGCATGTACAACAAGGCGGTCGAATTGGCAGAGGCCAATGGCTGGTTTTTGGCGCGCCAGTTCGAAACCGAGGCCAATGCAGATATCCACGAGGCCACCACGGCCCGCGAGATCATCAACGATTTTGCCGGCGCGCGTCTGGACTATGTGGTGACCGGCTATGGCACCGGTGGCACGGTGACGGGCCTGGCGCGCGTGCTGCGGCGCGAGCGACCGGAAACGCGCATCATCCTCTGCGAACCGGCCAATGCGCAATTGCTCGGCAGCGGCCAGCCGCAGGAGCGCAGCCCGGCAGGCACCCCCGCGCTCAGTCACCCAGCCTTTGCGCCGCACCCGATCCAGGGCTGGACGCCGGATTTCATTCCCCTGGTGCTGCAGGAGGCAATCGACACGAAGGGCTATGACGAGCTGATCCCTGTCGCTGGCGCCGATGGCATGGAGTGGACAAGGCTGCTGGCGCGCAAGGAGGGCATTTTCACCGGCATCTCGGGCGGCTCGACCTTCGCCGTTGCCCGCCAGGTGGCCGAGCGGGCCGAACCGGGCTCCGTCATCCTGTGCATGCTGCCCGACACCGGGGAGCGATATATGACGACCCCGCTGTTCGAGGCTATCGAAGCGGAGATGGATGTGGACGAAATCGCCCTCTCGCTATCGACGCCGGGCTATCAGATGGCGACTGCGTGATGTAGCCAGCCGAGCTGGTCGAGCGGCAGAGCGAAGTGGCGTTATCGAGCATTTGCCCCTGCCCTGCCGCATTCAACTCATGCCGAGCGCTCGAACCGCCCTTACCCAACGCAGCGCCTCGCGAACTCAGTATTGCCCGCAATAGAGAAGCGGGGCAGCCGTGGCCGTCCCGCTTGATCGATTCCAAGATCATTTCCTCGTCGAGGAGCTACTCGTGTTCGCATTGCGCGGGCCAACGGGGACGAAACCTGCGCGCGAAAAAGGAGCGGACGGGCGAGTTGCTTCGGCCGTCTGTTGAGGCGATCCCTGGACGGACGCCTCGGCAGTCTCCACATCCGCTTCGGGCGCGGCCGCGCTCAGGTCCGTCTCCGGTTCCTGGTCTTCGCCAGAAACTTCCTGCCGCACCGCCGCCCCCGCAGAGACAGCAGACGGCAGGCTCACGGAGCGGGACCTGAGACGCCTCACCATCTCCTCGTCGATCTTGCCCTTGCTCACGAGTTCCACCAACTCGCCCGCCAGCTGGGTCCGGATGGTGCAGTTGAAACGCTGCCCGAGCGCGATGAGCACATCGAGCTCACCCCGCCCCTCAAACCCACCCACAAGACCGTTGAAGCGGAGCTTGAGCTCAGCAGCGGCCTCACGGAGCTCAGGGGGCGGCGCCGCGAAGGGCACGAAGGCCCGAATGCCGACCAGGGGCCTCCGCTTGTTCGACTGGTACTCGGCGTCGCGGGCATGAAACCGCGCAACAGCGTCCGGGTTGCGGGCATTGTCGAGCACCTCCAGAAAGGCGCCGCGCAGCGCATTGCGATCCAGCGGGCAGGCGCTGAAGCCGATTTCTTCGGCTATCGCCGTCAGAGTGCCGCTCAGCGCCATTCCCGCCCGCGCGCTATCGAACTCAGCACGCGCCTGAAGCTGATTGCTCTTTTCCAGCCTCTCCGCGGGCGATCGGTTCCTGGGCAGCCGCGCCTTCTTGATCTGGCGCTGAACCTCATTGAGAGCGTCGAGCTGCTCTTTGATCGACTTCTGGCCGGGATGTTCCGATTCCGTCATCGGTATGTCCTTTACTCTTGAATCCGAGCAGCACCACGCCACCCAGCCCCGCTAGGATGATGGCCAGGTCAGCAAATATCCCGGGTCCCGAAGCGTAAAATTTGCATATGCGTCAAAAACTTGGGATTGATACTTGCATCAATCGCCTGCCGCCCCGGGACTGAAATGGCCATTCCTTACGCCCGCGCCACGCCTATCCAACGCTCGAGGGGCCACTCGACGATCCGCCGCCTTGCCTACAACACGCGGTCATTGCTGAACTCGAAACGGACCGGCGAACGCTTCGACTTCCGTGGTCGCTCCGACCTCGTCGCCAGCATGACCCTGATGCCGGCAGGGGTCGAAGCGGTCGACGATGCACAGGTGCTGTGGGAAGCAATTGAGGCCGCGAGCAAACGCAAGGATGCCGCGCTTGGATTCGAGCTCGTCCTTGCGCTACCCAAACCCACCGAGCTTCCGATCGAGACGAGTGCTCGCCTAGCAGAGGATTTCGTCAAGCGCGTCATTGTGGATCGGCATCAGCTGCCGGCAACGATCTGCGTCCACGCTCCCCACCATGACATGAGTGTCGATGAGGCCGCCGAGGAAGCCTGGGGCGAACATGGGGGCGACAGCTTTGCCGATCTCATCTCAACATCGACGTACAATCTGCACGCCCATGTCCTCGTCTCCCCACGTCGATTCACGACCGAGGGCCCGACCCGAAAGCGGTACACCGCCCTCGATCCCATCAATCGTGCAGGCCTGGTGACGGGGCGGAACTGGGGAAGACTATGGCACCACTGCCAGAACCAGTTCTTTGCCGAAGAGGGTCTCTCGCTTCGCGTCACGCCCAATCCTCCGATTCCACTCGATCCTGTGCCGCTTCAAGTGGTCCGACGCTGGCGACGTCGGATAGGCAATCTCCCGGATGGTGGGAGGGACCGGCTGGTCAATGCCGAACGTGAACGCGAGAACCAGCAACTGGTTCGGACCATAGATTCGGCAATGGCCTGCTTCCACGCCCCATTCACCCGCGTTGAATTGAAGTCCTTCTTTGCTCGGCATGTTTCAGATGACCTGGCCGAGGAACTTGTCAGCGCCGCCATAGGTCTTGGCGACTGCCACCAGATTTCTGTCCCCAGCAGTTCGATTGAATGGTTTGCCAGCACGCACCAGGTGCAACGGGAGTTGAGCGTCTTTGGCAAGGCGATGCTCCTGGGGGTTCAAAGCCACGGGCGGCGCGACGTCCACTCGATCGTCAGCGAGGGTTTCACGACTGAGGCACGGCAACTGTTGACGCAGGTCTTCGACGCACCAGACTTGACCATTGTGACGGCGAGCGGCGCGGTCGAAACACTGGTTGCGGATATGGCTTGGGTGGCGGAGAGGGCCGGGCTAGTACCGATTTCGATTGCACATGCCGCTGGCCACAAGATACCGAAGAGCGTCGTCCGCTCACCGCATTCGTTGCGTAGCACCATGGCTTCCGGCGGCATTCTCCTCGTCGACGACCCCGATTGCCTCGAGCCGTCGGAACTCCAATTGGTCCTTGCCGCAGCACTTGCTGGCGGCAATAAGCTCGTTCTGATCAGGCGGAAAGACAGTGATTGGCAGAGGCTTGAGCTGTTTGACCTGCTGGAGGTGCACGCACCCGGTCTGGAGTGGCGTTCATCCTATGAACAAGCTCACTCCCTTGTAGCCACGAGACCCAACACACCGCGCTCTGCAATCGTCTATCCGTTGGCTGGTCATTCCCAAGCCGCTCGGCCGGGATTTCCGAAATTCGCCCTCGGCCCCATTGGCGACATTGTCACGTCCCCCGACGAGATCGCCACTGTCACCGCCTTTCTTTTGACGGCATCCAACGAGCTGGATTGGCGCCACCCGTCGCTTCTTAGAGACAACGACTATGCTGATTTAGCACGCCAGCTCGGCGCATTGGTCAACATCGAGAACGAGCCAGACCAAGAATGGCTTTCGGCCCTGGAAATCGAGGAGGCAGCATTTGCGCAGCTGGAAAGGGGCCCGGATCAAAGTGAGCTCAACGATTTCGAGGATGATGCAGGCGCTGAACAGCCGGAGATGGATGCGGACGATTTCGATGACGAACCGGATGACAGAGAGGGCTATCACGAGGATTTGAACGAGTCTTGTGACATCTAGGCTTGCAGCGCAGATCGCTCACCGCGAAACGTTTCGCGCCTCAACGCGTTGAGCCTGCCGGCCGAATTCGGCGAAACCGGATTCAATGTCTGCGCAAATGAGAAAACGCATATTGTATGAAGAGGGTATAGGAGACAGACGCCTCATTGACCAATACCTTGTTCAGGTCTGCCGTACAGCTTGGGGACGGCCTTTGCCTTCGGAGCGACAACGGAGCCCTTTTTCACTCCTGATGAACACATCTAAAGCTTTGAAATATATCGAATTTCCTCGTCTATATCAATACGGTTTTGTATCTCTATCTACAGCGTTTTGTCCCAAAAAAATTGTCCCAAAAATAACCTCTGCCTTCTCGGCGGCGGTCAGAAGCTCGCGCCTCCACAGGCCTTTCACAGAGTCCATGAATTGAGAAAAGTGCATAGCCACCAGGTGGTTCCCACGGTGGAAGAGCACCAAACGGCATTGCCCTCAGTGCTTAAACCCAACCGCCGCCTGTCCGGTGAAACGGGGTCCACTCCAATGTGTTCGTTGCCGAGCGTCGGGACAAAGTTCATCGGGATGTGTCGCCAACAGAGAACTGTTCAACGACTCGAACAGCACCGATATCTCCTCGCCCGTCGCGCTCGCGCGACGGCTGACAACCTAACCCGGCCGGCGCCGACAGAACGCCAGGTTCATGCGTTCTGGATTGAACGGTTAGTGCGGAGCGGCAAGCGCCTCTTCAAGCGCCCCTTCCAACAGAAGTATCAGGCGTTCACGGCTGGCGATCTCCTCGTCGAGATCGACCGCTTTCGGTTCGCCGCTGACAAGGAAGCGCTCGATCTTGAGCGTACCACTGCGCAGTTCTTCGACGTCCCCTCGTATCTGGCCGATAAATTCCTCGTA
Source organism: Devosia salina (assembly GCF_019504385.1). Lineage (NCBI taxonomy): Bacteria > Pseudomonadati > Pseudomonadota > Alphaproteobacteria > Hyphomicrobiales > Devosiaceae > Devosia > Devosia salina. The sequence goes on along the minus strand of NZ_CP080590.1, from coordinate 894,015 downwards.
ACCACGAACGCGTTCCGTCTTGCTGAGCCAAGCCATGGGTCATCCTTTCGCTGATGTTTACTAAACCGCTTGCACCACAGACCGTTCCTGTAGCATGCAACCCTTAATCCGTGGGAGGAAAGCGGCTGAGGCGCTCTTCCACATGGCCGAATAGTTTTGCACCGGAGAATGCCTTGCGGATCGCCATATCAGGTGCCAGCGGTCGGATTGGACGCCAGCTCGTCCCACACCTACTTGCTCGCGGAATAGTGCCGCTTCTCGTGGGTCGCGATCCCAGGCGCCTCCAAACTATGTTTCCCGAATGTCCGTCGGCCGGCTACAAGGATCTCGCCACCTCGCTGGACGGCGTAGACCTCTTCGTCCACATGGCGGCGATCAACAATGACAGTGACGAAAGTGCTGCCAGCTTCGAGGCAGTCAACGTTGACCTAGCCGCGCAGGTCTGTGCGGCCGCGGCGGATGCTGGAGTCGACCGATTCGTCTATGTGTCGTCCCTGCACGCCCTGGATGAGAACAGCGCTTCGGACTATGCACGAACGAAGCGCTTGGGTGCCGATCAGGTCCTCAGCAATCCCGGCATTGATGTGCGCGTCGTCTATCTTCCAGCCATTGCGGGCGAGCGCTTCTCAGGCAAGCTCTCACTGCTCAACCATCTTCCAAGGCAGGTTGGCAGGGCAATGGCCTACATCCTCTCTGCCTTTCGACCAACTCTGTCCCTGTCGAAAGTTATGCCGCTATTCGTCGACCCGGCGTTCTTCACCGACAAGGAAAACAGGGTAGTTCTAACGCAGCGACAGGCGAACAACCTCGTCTATCGCGGCGCCAAGCGCGCCGTTGATCTCGGCTTCGCCTTGGCTATTCTTGTGTTCTTCTGGTGGCTCCTCGCTATCATCTGGATCGTGGTCTGCACGACATCAAGAGGGCCAGGCCTGTTCCGGCAAATTCGCGTCGGACGGGGTGGCAAGACATTCACCTGCTACAAATTCCGGACCATGTATCTCTCCACCCCGCAGGCCGCGACCCACGAGATATCACAGGCTGCGGTGACCGACTTTGGGTCCTTCTTGCGCCGCACCAAGCTCGACGAACTGCCGCAGATCTTCAACATTTTCGCCAACCAGATGAGCCTGGTGGGGCCCCGGCCCTGCCTGCCATCTCAGAAAGAACTGATTCTGGAGCGACAGAGGCGCGGGGTTCTGGATGCGCTGCCTGGCATAACTGGGCTGGCGCAGGTCAACAATATCGACATGGCTGATCCCCAACTCCTCTCGCGGTATGACCAAGCCTATGTGCAGCGGCAGTCGCTGCTGCTCGACCTGCAGATTATCTGGCAGACGCTGTTTGGCGCCGGAGCGGGCGATCGCGTCGCCGTGTAGTAACCATCAGTTCGCTGGCGCGAGCTCGTTTTCCAGAAGCGCTTGGAAGGGTTCGGACAGCTTGCGTGCAAGAGGCTCGGAAATGTGGTTCCAGTCCCACATCAGGTAGGTACCTCGGTCATCCAGCACGTCCAACCAGTCCTCGTCGCCATAAATGGCGGGCAGCGGATCCCAGATCGTTATGCGGTCAGGATCATCGGCGACGAGTGCCATGAAGACCGCGTCCTGCTGGCCCCGAGTCCATTCGTCCTGCTGCCGTTCAATCCGGCATACGCTCGAGCCGAAGAGGCGAATCTGAAGTGCGCAGGCAGAGCTCGTGGCCACAGCCCCCATCAGCGGCGTGTCTGCGATCAGCACGACGCGCCCCCCTTTGCCCGCGAACCGTTCTAGGAACGGCTTGGTGCGCTCGATGAAGGTCTGGCTGACGTCGTTGATCGCAAACGGCTCGGATACGGGGATATGGCGATCCCGTTCGGCATTGAGATGCCCGCGGTGGAATGCGATTGTCAGGACGTCGCCCGGCCGGGCATGCTCGATGATGAAGTCGAGCAAGGGGGAAGCGGAGGACTGGTGGAAGAACCCCACCGGAAAATCCTCGTAATTCTCGGGATTGATGAACCTGACCTGGAACGGCAGTCCCTCAGTTGCAGCCTGCACCATGGGCAGCAATTGCGCGGCGTGGGAGTCGCCGATGAGAAACAGCGCATTCGGCCTGTCGGCGCTGCGGGCCGGCAGCAAACAATGCTCGAACGGCTCCGCCAGCAGTGCGACCTTGTCGCGCCCCTGGCAGTCATCCGCGGGCCATTGCCGGCGGCGGCGGGACCTTGAACATGGCCGGCAGAAAGTTGTTGGCGCTCTGTGCCTGGGCCGGCGCAATCGTGCTGGTGAAGTAGAAGGCCGGCCACAGCGCGCCCAGGAGACAAACGACCGCCAGCGCGGACAGTACCGAATGCCGCAGTGTTCGGATTGGCCGCTCGACCAGCCAATAAGAGAGGCAGGCGAGCACAAAGCCGACCAGCAGGCAAAGGCAGACGGCCAATGCGCTGGTGCCGATCGTCCACTTGCCGATGATCAGCGCCGGCCAGTGCCACAGATAGAGCGAATAAGAGAGCCGGCCGACACTGACCAGGGGCGCGGCAGAAAGTGCATTGCCGACCAAGGAGCCTTGCCGCGAGCCTGCGAGAAGCATGCCTGTAAGCAATACCGCGCCCGGCGTGGTGATCGCGTTCAAACCGGCTGGCGCTGCAAGGGAGGCAATGAGCGCGCCAGCCACCGCCAGTTCCACCAGGGGGCCGGGAGTGAAATGTCGCCGGCTGGCAAACCAGTAGACCAGAGCGCCCAAGCCGAGCTCCCAGAACCGCGTTGGCATCAGGTAAAAGGCGGCCTCCGGTTGTCGACCAGAAAAGATCAGCCAAGCGACAAACGAAATGACGCTCAATACGCCGAGCGTCAGTGCGAAATTCCGCGGCGCGGGTCCCCGCTATGCCAGGTCCAGCCGAGGATGGCGAACAGGGCCGGGTAGATCAGATAGTACTGCTCCTCGACGCCCAGCGACCAGGTATGGGTGAAGGGGTTCAGCCCCGCCTCAAGGGCGAAATAGTCCTGGCTCGCCAGAAACAGCTGAATGTTCGACAGCCCCAGCAAGGCCCAAGCGCCAGTATCGAAGACGTCCTTGGGCGGGCGCGTCGTCACCAGGACAAACGCCCATGCGGTGACGAGTATGCACAGCAAGAGCGCCGGCAGCAGGCGCCTTATCCGGCGCGAGTAAAAGTCGAGAACATAGCTCGTCAAGCCGCGCTTTGGGGCACGGACCAGGTAGCCGGTGATGACGTAGCCCGAGATGACAAAGAAGATGTCGACGCCGAGATAGCCCGAGCCCAGCAGGCCCGGGCTCGCGTGAAATGCAATGACGGCGAGCACCGCAATAGCCCGCAAGCCATCGATGTCACGACGATAGCCGGCAGTTCCATGCTCCGCTGGCTTCATGACTGATCGCAAAGCTTCCGGGTGCGCGCGTTCTCTGTCAGTCGCAAAGCCATGCCTTAGCGCACTTTGAACAGCGGCTTCAGCGGCTCGCAACGCAGGACCTGGTTCAGGCGCCTATCGGCGATGGCATCACACAGGAACGGGAACACTTCGTCATAGACAGCCACAAGCCGGTCGATGTCCGCAGCACCATGGGCATAGGACATGTTGTGCGTGCCGACCGACAGGATGCCTCGCGACAGGATTTCCTGCATCCACAAGGTCTTGATGTCCCAGGTGGAGTAGCCCTCAGCATCCTTGATGTGCAGGAACGACCAGGTGGGGTGCCCGCTCATGGACAGGAAATGACCGCACTGGTGACGTTCGATCAGCTCGGCGACGCGACGCTTGAGGTCGGCGCCGCGCTCGGTCATGCTCGCGATGACGTTGTCGCGCTTGAGTTTTTCCATCGTCGCCTTGGCGGCGGCAAGGGACAGCGTCTCGCCGCCCATAGTAAAGGAGAAGAAGATTTCTTCGAACTCGCGCATGACGTCGGCACGGCCGGCGACGGCCGAAACCGGATAGCCGTTCGCAAGACCCTTGCCGAACGTGGCGAGGTCCGGCTTCACCCCGAACAGTTCCTGGGCGCCGCCATTGGAAAAGCGGAAACCGGTGATCGTTTCATCGAAGATGGCCAAGGCACCATGCTTGTGGGCGAGGTCAACGACGCCCTGCAAATAGCCGGGGTTGGGCTCGGCCACGTTCATGGGCTCGAGGATAACGGCGGCAAATTCACCGGGATGCGCGTCGAGCACGGCTTCGAGGGACTTGAGGTCGTTGTAGACAAAGGTCGACGACAGCGAACTGGTCGCCTTGGGCACGCCCTTGTTGCGTGCGGTGGTGCCGATCGACCAGTCTTGCCACCCATGATAGCCGCACATTGCCACGCGGTCTCGACCGGTGAAGGCACGGGACGCCCTGATGGCGCCGGCGGTGGCATCCGACCCGTTCTTGCCGAAACGCACCTTTTCGGCGCAGGGGACCATTTCGATGATGAGTTCGGCGACTTCGGCTTCGAGCGGGTGCGACAGGGCGAAGACCACGCCGTCCTTGAGCTGGCGCTCGACGGCCTCGGTGACGTCGGGATCGCAGTGGCCGAGGGTGACAGCCGCAAGGCCATTGGCGAAGTCGATATAGTCATTGCCGTCGAGGTCCGTGGCCACCGAGCCCTTGGCGCGCTGGATGAAGAACGGCGAAACACCACGCGGAAACTGCGTATAGCTCTTGGAGAAGGTCTGCGTTCCAAGGGGGATGGAGCGCAGCGCACGGTCGAGCATCTGCTCGGAATTCTGATACGAGCGCAGGGTGTCGTCGGTCATGACAGTAATGCCTTTCGGGTGGCAGCCAGATCTTGGGCGATCAGGCCACATTCAAGAATATCGTGCAGTTCGCCATCGATCAGGCCATGCTGCCGACGCAGGCCCTCCTGGTGGTATCCAGCCTTGATGAAGGCCCGATACGAGCCTTGATTATTCGCGTACATGCCCGATGCCAGCTTGGCGACGCCCAGCGTATCGAAGGCATAGATGCTGATTGCGGCAATGGCTTCGGTGGCCAGACCCTGTCCCCAGGAAGCGCGGTCGCCGATGAACAGGCTCACGTCTCCGCGACGATGCAGGGCGCTAATCGGCCCGACCTTGATGTTGCCGATATGGCGACCATCATCGCGTCGGAACATGCCGAACAGGTGCTCGTTCGGCCTGCTGTTGACGCCGGCCACGAAGCCCTGGATCAATTCGATCGTCTGCTCGGAATGGCGCGTCTCGAGATAGCGGTTGACCTCTGGATCCAGCAGCCAGGCCAGGTAGGTCTCCCCGCAATCGGACATTTCCAGCTTGCGAAAGTTCAGTCTCGGACTTTCAAACGCATAGTCTTGGGACATGGTCAGACAACCTTGAACGGCAGGCCGTGGTTGGACAGGAAAGCCTTGGCGCGGAGTGGGTTGGTATCGGAGAAGTTGAACAGTGAGCCGCAGGCGATGGCCGCCACATCGGTCTTGAGAAACGCCTCGCGCAGGTGGTCGATGGCGCCCGAGCCGCCCGCGGCAATGACCGGCACGGGGGCCGCCCGCATGACACGGTTGATGAGGTCAATGTCAAAGCCCTGCATCATGCCGTCGCGATCGATCGACTGGATCATGATCTCGCCGGCACCGGCCGTGACGACATTGGCAATGTGCTCCTCGAGCGTCACCCGCTCGGTCCGCCGGCCGCAATCGGAGTAGAGTACCGGCTCACCGTTTTCGCCCAGCCGCACATCGATGCAAATCACCACGGCCTGGGTTCCAAAGCGGTTGGCCGTTTCCGAAATGATCTCGGGCTGATTATAGGCGCGCGAATTAAGGACGATCTTGTCGGCGCCATTGAGGATCATGAAGGCGGCATCGTCGATGCTCGCAATGCCCCCACCCACCGAAAGCGGCATGAAGATCACTTCCGAGACCCGACGCAGATACTCGCGCAAGGGTGCGGTATCGCGATGATCGCGGGACACGTTGAGAAAGATCAGTTCGTCAGCCGTGTTCGAATTGTAGACGGCCGATGCCTTGACCGGATCGCCCACATCGCGCCAGTCGTCAAACTTGATCGACTTGACCAGCCGCTTGTTGGACAGCAGCTCGATGGGAATAATTCGCTTTTTCAGCATTTCCCGTCCCAGTTACAGAAGTTATCCAGCAGCTTGAGACCGTTGATCTGGCTTTTTTCAGGGTGAAACTGAAAACCGATGACGTTGTCCCGGCCGACGATGGACGTGAAGCGCTGCCCATAGACGGTCTCGCCGAGGCTATGTTCGGAGCACTCCGTTTGCATCGCGTAGGAATGGACGAAGTAATAGTCGGCCCCGGGACGCACACCTGAAAGAACAGGGTGCGGTCGCGTGAATTCGACCGAGTTCCAGCCCACATGGGGCACACGCAGCATCTCGTTGCCTTCGGCCAGCCTTTGGACGCGCGCCGGAATCAGATCGAGGCCGGGCGACTCACGACCCTCCGTTCCCGTCGTCGCGAGCAGTTGCATCCCGACGCAAATGCCAAGCGTGGGACGCCCCGAAGCCGCGAAGGCCCTGACCTTGTCCGGCCAGCCATCGGCATCAAGCTGGGCTTTGACAGCCATGAAATGCCCGACACCCGGCATGATCAGATGCGTCAGCGAATCCATGTCGGACGTGGGGTCAAGCAGGACAGGATCAAGCCCGTTCTCATAGACGGCATTCAGTACCGATTGGAGATTTCCAATCGGCATCTTTATGATCCCAACTTCGTTCATCGGCGCTCCAGCATAGTTCGCGCCTTTCGAGCATGCCCGGTCGAACGCGGTTGCATTCTTAGACCCACAAACGATAGTGAACAATACCCTGCCGGAGCATCCGGCGGGCGCTTCGATGCGGTGACGATAAGGCCAGGCAATCTTGAAAACCTTGATAGTTCGCCCAGCGCAAGCTTCGGACAGCGCACGCATTCTGTCGATGCGCAATGAACCGAGAACGCGCGCCATGTCGCTGACGACGGACGTCGTGACTCAGGACCAGCACGAAGCATGGTTCGCCAAAACGCTCGCGAGCAGCTCCAGGAAACTCTACGTGGCCGCTCTGCCTGCGGCGCCCGATGCGATCATGGGCGTCTGTCGCTTCGACATTGCCCAATCGGGCGACGAGGCCGAAATCAGCATCAATCTGGCGGAAGCAGCCCAGGGACAGGGATTGTCGCCGATCCTGATCACCTCCTGCGTTTCGCTGTTTCAGGTCCACAACCCGGCCATCAGGACCATCCTGGCCCGGGTTCGGCACGAGAACGTCGCCAGCCAGAAGTCATTCCTCCGCGCCGGTTTTCAACAGGACGCTTCCCCTGTCGAAGCCGGCTGCCTTTGGTACCGCCTTGAAATTTAGCCACACCGGGCCAGGGAAACGCGCCGTGACCGGGCATTTGCTTGACCCGGCAGGGTTGAGTGGATATCAGAGCGCCAATTTTACACTCAGGTGTTCACCCAGGTGTCGTGAATCAGTTGCGCCGCACAGGGCAACCAGAACCCGCACTGCTGCCGGAAAAAAATATGGACACGTCTGTGACGACTGACAGATCGGCCTCCAGCGCCGAGGTAACGAAGGTCTATGGCCCAGCGGCCAACGAAAACCCCTTTCGCGTGGCCTATGAAGACGTTGTTGATGGACTGCGCAGGAATGAACTCTGGCGCACGCTCGGTGTTCTCGACGTCAAGCGTCGCTATCGGCGCACCCTGCTCGGGCCGTTCTGGGCCAGTGGCCATATCGCGCTCTATATCATCTGCGTCGGCTTCATCTTCTCGACCCTGCTCGAGGCCGATCGCGCGACGTATATCCCGTATCTGACGACTGGCTTCGTCGCCTGGACGTTTATCTACCAGATGATGAACGATGCTCCCGCAGCCTTCATATCGGCGTCGAGCCTGCGGCAGCAGATCAATTTCCCCTATTCGATGTTCATCTTCCAGATGATCTTCAGGGGACTTTTCGTTCACCTCCATCACTATGTACTGCTGGTCCCGGTGGTGCTGGTCTACGGGCTGAACTTCAATCTGAACACGCTGCTGATCATTCCGGGCTATATCCTGGTGCTCGCCAACATGACCTGGATCGGCATGCTGCTGGCCACCATGGCGTCCCGGTACCGCGACGTTCAGCAATTGGTGTCGTCGGTCATCCAGGTCCTGATCTATGTGACGCCGATCTTCTATTCGATAGACCGCCTGACCGAGTTCCAGCGCATTTGGATCCTGACGCCGAACCTGCTCTATCACCTCGTGGTCGTGCTCCGCTCGCCGCTGATGGGCGAGGCAGCCCCGCTGTCCAGCTACCTGATTCTCTGCGTTGCGTTTGTCATCGGTTCGCTCTTTACGGCCTGGTTCTTCGGCCGTCGGAAGCACAATATCGTTTTCTGGATCATCTAGACCATGGCTGAAATCAAGCTCGACAATATCAGCCTGGAATACCCGGTCGTTGACGCGGAGCGCTCGTTCCGCAAGGCATTGCTGTCTCCTCTGGGTGGCGTGATCGGCCAGAAAAAGGGCGCCCGTCCCCATGTGCGGGCACTCAACAATATCAACCTGACTGTTCGCGATGGCGACCGCCTGGGCCTGGTCGGCCATAACGGCGCCGGCAAGACGACCCTGATCAAGCTGCTTGGGGGCGTGCTGCAGCCAACCACGGGCACCATGTCGGTGTCCGGCTCGACGGCGACGCTGGTGACCCAGGGCCTTGGCGTGGACGCCGAGGATACCGGCTACGAGAATATCAAGCTGTGCGGGCTCTACCTCGGTATGACCCCACGCGAGATCGAGGCCAAGACCAAGGAAATCGCCGAGTTCACCGAACTGGGCGACTTCCTGCATCTCCCGGTCAAGACCTATTCTACCGGCATGGTGGTTCGTCTTTCCTTTGCGATCACCACTGCCGTTTCGCCTGAAATCATGATCATGGACGAAGGTATTGGCGCCGGCGACGCGCGCTTTGCCAAGAAGGCTCAAGAGCGTTTCGAGCGCATGGTGGATACGAGCAAGATCATCGTGCTCGCATCACATTCCCCAAGCTTGATCGCACAGCTCTGTAATAAAGCTATCTTGATGTCGCATGGCGAGATAGTTCAGTCCGGAAGTGTGGAAGAAATTCAGAAGGCGTATGACGCCTTGAACGCTGCAGCCTAGTGCCCAGACAGCCCGGGATCGGAAAGAACAATGTCCTTCAAAATTCGTGACTACTCGCTCGGCGGCTTCGATTTCAATGACGCCTCCATCCTCGTTACCGGCGGCACCGGGTCGTTTGGCAAGAACTTCGTCCGCTACCTGCTTGAACACTACAAGCCGCGCCGCTTGGTGATTTTCAGCCGCGACGAACTCAAGCAGTTCGAAATGGCGCAGGAGCTCCCCGAGTCGAAGTACCCCTGCCTGCGGTATTTCATCGGCGACGTCCGCGACCAGGCCCGCCTGGAAATGGCGATGAAGGGCGTTGAATACGTGGTGCATGCCGCCGCGCTCAAGCAGGTCCCGATTGCCGAATACAACCCCTTCGAGTGCATCCACACCAACGTGATCGGTGCCGAGAACGTCGCCCAGGCCGCGATCCGCGCCGGCGTGAAGCGCGTCGTCGCGCTCTCCACTGACAAGGCCGCAAACCCGATCAATCTCTACGGTGCGTCGAAACTTGCATCCGACAAGATCTTCGTCGCCGCCAACCACCTCTCCGGCGCTGACGGCACCCGTTTCTCCGTTGTGCGCTACGGCAATGTTGTGGGTTCTCGTGGCTCGGTCGTGCCGTTCTTCCGCAAGCTGATCGCTGACGGTTGGGACTACATTCCGATCACCCATGAGGACATGACCCGCTTCTGGATCACCCTCGAACAGGGTATCGAGCTCGTCGTCTCGTCCTTCAAGCTGATGCATGGCGGCGAAATCTTCATTCCGAAGATCTATTCCATGAAGGTCACCGATCTGGCGGCAGCCGTGGCTCCGAACCTGCCCACCCGCGTCATCGGTATCCGTCCGGGCGAAAAGCTGCACGAAGTCATGGTGTCGGTCGACGACGCCCGCAACACGATCGAGCTCGACGATCGCTATGTGATCGAACCGGCATTCTCCGGCTGGCGTGGTCCCGGCGGAGGCATTGTCGGCAAGCCAGTGGATCCGAACTTTGAATATTCGTCCAACAACAATAGCGAGTGGCTCAGCATCGAAGACTTCCATGAAGTTCTCAAGATTGCCGATAGTACGGGAAAGCGCGACCTCTAAAGGTTTGATAGTGGGGAATAAGGATGTCTGAGCAGCCAAAGAGCTTAATTCCCTACGGCAAACAATCGATCGACGACGACGATCTCGCCGCCGTCGCGGCCGCCTTGCGCGCCGACTATCTGACGACCGGCCCGCGGATCGCCGAGTTTGAAGCGGCATTCGCCACGGCCGTCGGCGCCAAGCATGCCATGGTGTGCTCCAATGGCACCGCCGCCCTGCACCTGAGCGCCATGGCGCTTGGGATTGGACCTGATGACATTGTGCTGGCGCCGACCCTGAGTTTCCTCGCGACCGCCAACGGCCCTCACTATACCGGCGCCCGCATCGTCTTCATGGACTGCGATCCGGAAACCGCCCTGGTTCGCCCCCAGGACGTCGAAGACGCCCTCGAGCGAGCCGGCGGCAGCGTCAAGGCGATCTTCATCACGCACATGAATGGCCAGATCTGCGACATCGAGGCGATCAGCAAGATCGCTCGCCGCATCGGCGCCTATCTCGTGGAAGACGCCTGCCACGCTGTCGGCACCGAGTATACCGACAGCCAGGGGATCACGCGTCAGGTTGGGGACGGCGCCTATTCGGACCTGACCAACTTCTCGCTCCATCCCGTCAAGACCATCACGATGGGCGAAGGCGGCGTAGTCACGACCAATGACAGCACCCTGCACAAGCAGATGTGCCGTCTGCGCTCGCATGGCATGACCCGCGATCCGGATGAATTCGAGGTCGAGGAGCTGGCCTTTGCGGCCGATGGCCTTCCCAATCCTTGGTATTACGAGATGCCCTCACCGGGCTACAACTACCGGGCCACCGACATCCAGTGCGCACTGGGCATGACCCAGCTGGCAAAGCTACCGCGTTTCGCGGAGAAGCGGCGATCGCTGGCGTCCGAATATGACGCGCTCCTCGCCAAGCACAATGGTCCGATGCGCCGTTTCGGCCGCGTCGAAGGCTGCGATCCGGTCCTGCATCTCTACGTCGCCCTCATCGATTTTGCCGCTATTGGCCTTGATCGCGGCGGGTTCATGCGACAGCTCTCGGCCCTCGGCATCGGGACGCAGGTCCACTACCTGCCCATCCACCGCCAAACCTACTATGCCAAGCTGAACCCTGGACTTTCGCTGCCGGGCGCAGACACCTATTATTCGCAGTGCCTGTCGCTTCCGCTCTATGCGGACATGACTTCAGAAGACGTTCGTCGTGTCATGGATGCGCTAAAGTCTTTGGGTGCGTGACGCGCCGAACGCCAACTTGAGGAACAATACCATGTCTTTGCAGATGGAGATTGCCGGTCGCAAGATTGGCCCGGATCACCCGCCCTATATCATTGCGGAACTGTCGGCCAATCATCGCGGCAGCCTCGATGAGGCGCTGCGCATGATCGACCTCGCCAAGGACGCCGGCGCCGACGCGATCAAGATCCAGTCCTACACGCCCGACACCATCACCATCGATCACGATGGCCCGGGCTTCGTGATCGAGGGCGGCCTGTGGGCCGGCCGGACGCTCTATGACCTCTACAAGGAGGCATACACGCCCTTCGAGTGGCACGCCGCCATCTTCGAGCATGCCCGCAAGTCCGGCATCACGCTGTTCTCGACGCCGTTCGACGAGACCGCCGTGGACCTGCTCGAAAGCCTCGACTCGCCCGCCTACAAGATCGCCTCGTTCGAAGCCATCGACCTGCCCCTGATCCGTCGCGTCGCCGAGACCGGCAAGCCGATGATCATCTCGACCGGCATGGCCAATCACGCCGAAATGCAGGCGGCTCTCGACGCTGCGCGCGGCGCCGGCGCCACGCAGATCGCCATGCTGCACTGCATTTCCGCCTACCCGGCTCCGGCCGACAAGTACAACCTGCGCACCATTCCCGATATGGCGAGCCGGTTCGGCATCATTCCGGGTCTCTCCGACCACACCCTGGGGACGGCGGTCGCGGTTGCGGCAACGGCCCTGGGCGCCTGCGTGATCGAGAAGCACTTCATCGACGATCGCAGCAAGGGTGGCGCCGACTCGGCGTTCAGCCTCGAGCCTCATGAATTCCGCCGCATGTGCGATGATGCCCGCGAGGCGTTCCTCGGTCTCGGCACTGCCGACTATGTGCGTGACCGGTCCGAGGACTCCATGCGCATCTTCCGGCGTTCGCTCTATGTGACGCGCCCGATCGCCAAGGGCGAGCTCTTTTCCAAGGACAATATCCGGTCCATCAGGCCCGGCCTCGGCCTGCCCCCGGACCGGATCAGCGATTTCCTGGGCAAGGCCGCAGCCACCGATATCGCTTACGGAACGCCGCTGAGCGACGAACACCTGTAACCAGATGTCCCTACCGCAAAGGATTGGCCGGGTGCTGCGGGACCCGGCCCGAGCCGCGCGACTGGGTCTGCGCGGCCTGCTGTTCTGCAGAGGCCTTGTTCATCCGCTGGCGCGCCTCGTCGGTGCCAATGGCATGGCCCGGCTGGCGTCTCTGGTGCTTGAACCGGACAATTCGCCAGGCAAGAAAACAGCGGTCCTCGTCCTCGACCGGCTTTATTTCGAAAAGGATGTTGATGTTCTGCGCCGCTACGGGCGCATGCACTACGTCACCCTTCATACCCATGTCCTGTCCGTGACCCAGGAAGCCTGGCTGCCGGAGGCCGCGCAAATCCAGGTGGACTATGTTCTGGCGGAGGGCCCCGCAGCCGAGGCGGCCTGGGAGACCTGCGAAGACTATGCGCAGAAAATCCTCGACATCGCCCGCCAGCGCTTCGGGGTGAAGGCCGTACTGGCCTCCAATGTCGACTATTGGCAGCACGAAGGGTTTCGGCGCGCCTGCGCAGCGTCGGACATCCCCTTCCTCGTGCTCAATCAAGAACTGCAGACCGTGCCTGCCGTTTATCAGCTGAGCCTCGACATGTATGCGCGGACCACGTTCCGCTTCAATGGCACCGCCTGCGCGGTGTTCGGGCAGGCGACAGCCGACATGCTGGTTGAAAGCCAGGTCTGCGCGCCGCATCAGGTCGCACTGACCGGTGCGCCGCGGCTCGATCCATGGCTGATGGAAACGCTCGATGCGGGCGTCGAGCAGGACTCCGTCGTCCTGCTGGCCTTCGACGGGGAGCAGTATTTCGCACCCAACTGCTATATCGAGGCCCTGTTGGCATTTGCCGAGGCATCCTTGCGGCACCCGAATCTGCGCTTCGTGCTCAAGGCGAAGGACGCGGAGGACGCGGCGCGAAGCCTCGCGCATCTCGAGGGCAAAGATCACCGTCTCGTCATCACCCATGTCGAGCCGCTAACGGCGCTGTTTCCGCGCTCCAGACTCATAATAGGCTACATCTCCATCGCAGTTATTGAAGCATTGCTCAGCCGTCCGGTGGTTGCCGTGCCCTATTGGAACGATGCGCGAAAGCCAGCACACGAAATGAACCTGGATCCGGATGACGCCTTGACGCAGCAGCATGTGACGTTCCTCGATAGTCCGGATGCCCTCCTGGCTGCGATCGAGGAAGTTTCGAGGGCGCCCGTCGGGCCCGGGTCGATGGCGTCGCGCGCTGACCTGGTCTACCGCTTCTTCCACCGCCCCGGCGAAGGTGGGGCCACGGCCGAAACCGAGAAGTTCATCGACCGCCATATCGGGACAGCTCAATGAGCAGGCTTGTTCTGGGCACCGCGCAGTTTGGTTTAGCCTATGGCATCACCAACGCCACCGGCCGGGTCTCGCCAGGCGAGGCTAAGGCGATTCTCGATCTGGCTGCAGAGGCGGGCATCGATGAGATCGACACCGCCGCGCTCTATGGTGACAGCGAGAGTACTCTCGGTCAGCTCGTGCCCGCTCACCGCGGGATCGTGACCAAGACGAGCAAGATCGAAGCCGGCATGTCCGATGCCGAGGCCGTGAAATTGCTCGAGGATACTTTTGCGCAATCGCTCGAGCGCCTTGAGACCAAAAGCGTCAAGGCCCTGCTCGTCCACGAGTCAGAGGACCTGCTGGGTCCGTGCGGACCGGCACTCTGGCAGGCGATGTCGCGGCTGAAGGCGGCGGGCCTGACACGGCAGATCGGCGCATCGGTCTATACCGGCCAGCAGATTGACGCGCTTTCGGCGCTATACGATCTCGACATCGTGCAACTGCCCTTCAACGTCGTCGACAAGCGGTTGATCGCCGGCGGGCAGCTTGACCATCTTGCTTCCGCTGGCGTGGAGGTGCATTGTCGCTCCGTGTTTTTGCAGGGGCTACTTTTGCAGGAACCAGCGGCGATTCCCGATCGCTTCGGCGAGCTTGCTGCCGTGGTGGGCAAGCTGAGGGACATATTCAACAGATATGGACTGACGCCGCTGGAGGGCCTGTTGGCCGCGACTCTGGAAACTACAGGTAATGCCAGGCTTGTCGTCGGTGTGACCAGCACCAGAGAGCTTGAGCAGATGGTCGCTGCCGAAGGCAGGGCCGCTTTATTTTTCGCCGGTGGCGGGCGACTGGCGGAGGATCTCCGCGGCATTGCCATTAGCGATCAAAGAATACTTTCCCCAGCGCTCTGGGGACAATTAGTCGACTCCAAGCTTTCCGCGAAGGACTGAGATGAACAACCTCCACAAGTGCACGAAGTGTCTCCTCCCCGAGACCTATGAAACCATCGAATTCGACAAGGCGGGCGTGTGCAATGTCTGTCACGGCAAGGAATACCGTGACGAGCATATCGACTGGTCGTCGCGCAAGACCCAGCTCGATGCGCTGATCGAAGAACATCGCGGCAAGCACGACTATGACATGATCGTGCCGTTCTCGGGCGGCAAAGACTCCACCTACACGCTGTACTACCTGATGAAGGAGTACAAGATTAAGCCGCTGGTCGTGCGCTTCGACCATGGCTTCATGCGCGAGACCCTGATCGAGAACAATACCCGCACCTTCAAGAAGCTGGGCGTGGACGTCCTGAACTTCACGCCGAACTGGCGCGTCACCAAGCGCCTGATGCTGGAAGCGCTGCGCCGCAAGGGCGATTTCTGCTGGCACTGCCACACCGGTATCTTCAGCTATCCGATGCACGTTGCCGTTCGCTACAACGTTCCGCTGGTCATGTGGGGCGAGCCGTCCTCGGAATACACCCAGTACTACGACTACAAGGACAACGAAATCGAGGAAGTGGACGAAACCCGCTTCAACCGATTCGTTAACCTGGGCATCACGGCCGAAGACATGGCTGGCATGATTTCCGGCGACTTCGACTTCGATCCGCGTGACCTCGCTCCCTACACCTATCCCAAGCTGCGCGATCTCAAGCGCCTGCAGTACCGCTCGGTCTGCCTCGGCTCGTATATCCCCTGGGACGTGAAGGCCAATACCGCCCTGATCCAGAAGGAATTGGGATGGAAGGGCGACCAGGTCGAAGGCATGCCGTGGGAAGAATACCCCTACGAGAAGATCGAATGCTACATGCAGGGGATGCGCGACTACATCAAGTATCTCAAGCGCGGTTATTCGCGCGTGAGCCAGATGGTGGCGCTCGACCTTCGCAATGGCCGCATCACGCAGGAACGCGGCCAGGAACTCGTCGACAAGTATGAAGGCCGCAAGCCGCCTAGCCTCGAGATTTTCCTCGATTATGTCGGCCTGACCGAGAGCGAGTTCAACGAAGTCGTCGGCAAGACGGTTATCCCGCCCTTTGAGCCCGATTTTGGTGCCAACGAATTTGCACCCAGGACTTGGGACTTCGAAAACTGGTACCGCGAAACCGGCGACGACAAGGGTATCGACTACCGCAACAAGGTCAGTGCGAAGACTTCAAGCTGACTTTGAGTCAAGCCGGTCGCTGATTGCAGCGACAATGCGCTCTACTCCCTGCCCGTCGCACAAGCGGCGGGCAGATTTGCTTAGGGCGACCCGCGCGTCGGCGTCGGCAAGCAGATGATCGAATGCAGCGACGAGGCTGGAATCGAACCGGTCGGATCGCCGATCCAGCATCAGCGCCGCGCCCTGCGCAGCCATGGCATGTGCCAGTTCGAGTTGGTTGTCGACGACGACGACGGCAATGCTCGGAAGTCCAAAGCAGCAGCGTTCATAACTCGACTGTCCCGACGCCCCCACCGCAATGTCTGCCTTGGCAAGGATCGCGCCCATATCGGGCGGATCAATGAAGACGCGCAAATTGGGATGACTCGCGGCCAAACCGCCGATGGCATCGAGCCCCTGGGCGGCGGGACCCATGATGGCGTCGATCTGCAAATCGGGGCGTCCCGCCAGCAACAGCTGGGCCACATGGGCAGTGATGCCACCCGTATCGGTAAATCCGAACGACAGCATGATCGTTTCCGGGGATTTCCGGGCGCGCTCCGCGGACCAGTCGCCTGGAATGCTGTCCCGGATTTCCGTCCGGATCAGTGCGTAGTCGGACCCGGCGAGGACAAGCGCCTGGCGTGGAACCCTCCCTGCATATGACGCGGTCGAGGCGACGATATTGGTATTGACGAGGATATCGCAATGCCGACTGCCTTCGGCCAGCCCCGAGGGCGTCGCGAAATCATCAAAGACCAGGCAGAGGCCGGCAATTCCGGCCATGCTACGCTCATAGTCCGGCGTGGACCGATAGTGGTCGATGACGACCAGGTCCGGCCGCGCGAAGGCGCCCGAAAACCGGCCGATATCCGTATCGTCGAGCAGAAAGCCGTCCATGACGGTGATGTTCTGGCTGCGCAGCTTGGGAACGACAATAGCCGCGCCGGTATTGGTCGCGAACGCGACGTCCCACCCCGCGGCCTGTAGCCCGGCGGCCAGGGTAAGGCAGCGCATGACATGACCACCGCCGAGAGCCGGAGACGCATCACAGCGAAAAACAGCCGTCCGGGCCATGAACGTTCAGGCTTTCCCGAGGCTGTTGCGCAGTTTCTCCAGACTCAGTCTGTAGCCCTCGTTCCGCTCGATATTGGCATTGACGGCCATGACCTCGGGATTGTCCGCGAGGAAAGCCAGCACATCGGCGCTCGTGAAATCGCGCTTCGAGGGGTAGAGCGCCTCGTAAACCCGGGTCACGAAGTCAAAGTCGGCGGGCTCGTCGACCGTCCAGCGCAGCCCGGAAAGGTCCGTCTCGCCCTTGACGTGGAACAGGCGAAACTTCTCGGGATTGGTATTGATATAGGGCGTCACATGCTCGCGCTCGACGGGCGTCTGTGCTTCGCGCCAGCACTGCTCGAGGGCGGCAAAGGTCATCACTTCGCAATCGAGGCCATCCGGCCAGGTCGGGTGCACAGCGTTGGTGGCATAGTCGTAACTCCTCTCGACCGCAGCATCGATGACCCGGTCGATCACCTCCGCGTCGGCCAGCGGGCAGTCGCCAGTCAGGCGGACCACCCAATCGGGATTGGCCGCAGCCGCAGCGCCATAAAACCGGTCCAGCACGTCCTCGAGCGACCCGCGGAACAGGTCGATCCCCACGCTCTGGGCAATGTCGACCATCCCGTCATCCTCGGGCTGGTCGCTGGTCGCCAAAACCAGCTTGTCGATCCGCTGGGATCGCAGCACCCGCTCGATCTGCAGCGACAGCATAGGGCGCCCCAATATGGGCAGCAGCACCTTGCCGGGTAGACGGCGCGACGATACGCGAGCTTGCAGAACTGCAACGATCATTGCCAACTCCAAATTTGCCCTCATGCCCTAGCGCAAGGCAACGCATGACGCTAGAGACCAGCCTCAGCACTCAAACTCCGAGCCGGGCTTTAGACCAATGACGCATCCACCCGCGCGGGCCAAGCGAATTGCCATTGTTCTGCACTCGATCGATCGAGGTGGTGCAGAGTCGCTTGCGCTGAAGCTGGGGCAGGATTGGTCGAGCAAGGGCGCGACGGTGACAGTTGTCACGGTGGCGGATGCGGCCAATTCCATGCCCATCCCGGTAGGGGTCGCGCATGTCAGCCTCTCTCATCCGAGCTCCGCTGCCAATCCGGTCGGCAGAATGGCCAGGCTGGTGGCGTCGAGCCTCCATATGCGCCGGTCATTGCGGGCGATCCAACCCGATCTCGTCGTCGCCCATGGTGACCGCACCAACGTGTTGGCGCTGATCGCCACAATGGGCATAGCGGTGCCCGTCGTGGTCGTGGAACATAATTCGGTTCGTCGTCATGCCATCGGCCGGTTCTGGAATAGTCTGCGCAACCTGACCTATCCACGGGCCCACAGGATTGTCGGGGTCAGCAAC
Source organism: Devosia salina (assembly GCF_019504385.1). Taxonomy (NCBI): domain Bacteria; kingdom Pseudomonadati; phylum Pseudomonadota; class Alphaproteobacteria; order Hyphomicrobiales; family Devosiaceae; genus Devosia; species Devosia salina. The sequence goes on along the minus strand of NZ_CP080590.1, from coordinate 875,694 downwards.
GGCGTCGTCAGCGGGTTTCCGGCAGCCTGGCAGGCCAAGGCCGTCAGCATACCCAATCCGGCCCCCCGACTTGATCGCACAGGTGCACCGACCGCGGGCCCCCGCCAGTTCGTCGCCCTCGGGCGTCTGGCATGGCAGAAGGGTTTCGACGTGCTGGTCCGGGCCTTCGTGCCCCTGGCCGCCGAATTTCCAAATGCAGCCGTGACCATCTATGGCGAAGGCAATGAGCGCGCAGCGCTGGACAATCTGGCTCGGCAACTGGGAATTGCGGAGCGGGTCCATTTTCGCGGGCGGACGGACGACCCGGTCTCGGCGCTGTCGGCATTCGAGAACTTCGTGTTTCCATCCCGCTATGAGGGCTTTGGGCTGGCCCTTGCGGAGGCGATGAGTCTTGGACTTGCGGTCGTCGCGGCCGATTGCGATAGTGGCCCGGCCGATATGATCATCGACGGCCAGAACGGTCTACTTGTGCCTGTCGACGACGTCGAGCGATTGTCGGAAGCGATGCGCCGGCTGATCGTGGACCGTGACCTGGCGGAGCGGCTCGGTCGCGAGGCATGCGGCATTTCCGACCGATTCAGCGATGAGCTGTTCTTTTCCCGGTGGTCGGACCTGGTCCAGGTTACCCCTGCCGCCGGGGCGGGCCCGACTTCATGAACGTCCTCATTGTCTGCAACGACCTGCCCTATTTCCTCGCACACCGGCTGCCACTGGCGCGGGCGATCCTTGCAAGCGGCGGCCGCCTGGCGCTAGTCTGCGGGGGAGACAGCAGCCTTGCCGCCGCCTTGCCGCCGGAGGTCGAGTTTCACCCTATCGCCGTTGATCGCCACCGTCTCAACCTCCTGCCCGATATCGGTCTCGTCCGCAAAGTTCGCTCGCTGCTGCGAACCTTCCGTCCGGATGTGATGCATTGCATAACCATCAAGCCAATCCTGATGGCCGGACTGGCCCTGGCGTTAAGCCGGCAGAGGACCCGCACCAGGGCGGTCTTCACCTTTGCCGGGCTCGGGCGGGTATTCGAAGCGGGGGGCGGCGCCAGTGCCCTGCGCAGGACAATCGTCGTAAAGGCCCTCAAGCTCGCCACGGCGCGCCTCAACTGCGCGGCGACCTTCGAAAACCAGGCAGACGCGGACACCTTGGTCCGCTACGGCATTTTCGCGCCGGACCAGACACACGCGCTCTTTGGTGCGGGCATCGACACCCGAGCCTTCACGCCGCCGTCGCAGCCACGGACCGGGCGCCTCACGATACTCTTTGCCTCGCGCCTCTTGCGCGCCAAAGGTATAGATATGTTCCTGGAGATGGCGAGTAAGTTCCGCCAATCGGGAGCGGAGGCCGACTTTCTGGTTGCCGGACTTCCCGATCCCGGCAATCCCGACGCCATCGATCCCGCCGCAATCGCTGAAGCGGAGCAACAGGGATGGGTACGGCATCTCGGCCCGGTGTCGGCCGAGGCCATGCCCGATCTTCTCCGCGGAGCTGATATCGTCTGCCTCCCGACCCGTCTCCGGGAAGGCTTTCCTCGGGTCCTGATCGAAGCGGCGGCCTGCGGCTGCGCCCTTATCGGGTCGCGGCAGCCATCCATCGCACAGGTCATCGAGGACGGCAGCAACGGGTGGATGGTGGATACAGGGACGACGCAGGAGCTGGAGGCGGCCCTGGCCTCCGCCATTGCCGACCCGGCGAAGACCCGCGCCATGGGCATGACCTCCGCTGCCATGCTGGAAACAAAGGTCGTGGATGAACGCGATGTTTCGGCGCAGTTTCTGGCAATCTACCAGGCGAAGGCCGTGAAAAGAGAAGCAAGCTTATGAGCGGAAAAAGACGCCTCGCCCTGGTCATCGACGTCCAGGATTGGGCCTTTGACAATATTGCCAATCAGGTCTCCCCGGCCCTCGAACAGGAGTTCGAGATCAGCCGCCACTACGTCATGGATCATCCTGACCTGGCGACCCTTCTGGTTGAGCTCGCAAGCCTGCCCGACGACACTGTCATCCATGTCTTCTGGCGGCAGCTCTGGTTCGATCTTCTGGATCGGGGACTGGGCAGGCGCGCCGAAGCGTCTGCCCGCTGGCCCGAGGGCGAGGCACTGCGCCGGCTGTCGAGGCATGTCCTCACCACCAGCGTCTATGATCACAGCGGCCTCAGCCCTGCCGATGCTGCCCGCCAGGCGCGCGTTCTTTCCGCGCTGGACGCCTATTTCACTGCCTCGCCCATTCTCGACGAGATTTACCGCAACCTGCCCGGCATGCCAGAGCCGGTGGCCATCCTCGCCGACGGCGTCGACACCGCCTACTACCGGCCGAATGCCCTTGAACGGCTGCAAGAGACCGATCGAGCGTTCAGGATCGGCTGGGTCGGCAACAGCCAGTGGGGGCTTCTCGAAGGCATTCCGGACGCTAAGGGGCTCAATTCGGTCATTCGTCCCGCCATCGAGCAGTTGCAGCAGGAGGGCCTGCCAGTCGAGCTCAGACTGGCCGACCGGGCGGAGAAGTGGATGCCGCGCAAGGCCGTTGCCGACTTCTACAACGAGCTGGATGCCCTGCTCTGCGCATCCCTGTTCGAGGGTACGCCAAACCCGGTGCTGGAAGCCATGGCTTCCGGCGTCCCGATCATTTCCACGGATGTCGGCATTGTCCGGATGTGCCTCGGGCCGGCGCAGCGCGACCTCATTGTCGAGCGGACACCCCAGGCCTTCGCCGAAGCCATCCGGCATATGGTCTCCACCCCGGATCTTCGGCACCAGTTGAGCCAGGAAAACCTTGCGGCCATAAAAGAGCAAAGCTGGGCCGCTCGGCGGCCGCTCTGGCTCTCGTTCTTCGACCACGCGCTGCACAGGGCGCCGCAGCGAAGCCATGATGAGCGGCATGTCGCCCTCAAGCGCGCTTCCGACGCGCTCGTCCCCACGCTCAAGATGCGGGTGCGCTCCTTCCTTCGCGGTTCACCGCGTTTGTACGCCGCCGCTGCCCATAGTCTGCACGTGACGCTCATTTCCTATAACCGGGCACTGAACTGGGTGCGTCAACGCCTTGACTAACCCTTCCAGTTGACTAGGGATGCAGCGGACGCCCGCCCGAGGAACTGGACAGTATGGTCAAAGCAATCTCCGCAATCGCGGCCCGGCCGGGCCGCGTCCTCTATGGATTCTATATCTTTGCTTTGATCCTGGGCGTTCTCGCCTTGGCCTTCGGACAGCGCACTGAACCGTCCTGGTTCGCCATTCCGCAGCACTTCAGCTCACCCTATCCGGAAGTCCTGCCGGCCATGGGCGATGGCGCCCTCTTGATGTCCGGCCTGGCCATACTTGGGATTTTCTTCCTTCTGACCTGGTGGCGCTCGGGCAGTGTCTCATTCGCTTCCTATGGCCCGCAGTTGCAGGCCATGGCGTTTGGCGTGTCGTTCATCGCCGTGGAGCTGGCGCTTTGGAAGTTCGGGCTGGGCTGGCTTTCGGTGGCGATCGCGGTAGCCAGCCTGGCCATTGGCTCATGGCTCATCCGGCGGGCCCTGCCCCTCCCGTCGATCTACTACTATGTCGCCGTTCCGCTCTTTGTGGGCATGGGCAGCATGCTGGCGCTGTCGGTCCTTGTCGTGTTCGGTGTCGGCGCGCTCGCCGGGCTGATTGCCATGGATCCCACGCTGAGCCGGAGTTTCGGGGTCGTCCATGAGGGTCTGAACTTCGCGCCCGAACGCTGGTTGATCCCGGCAACGGCAGGCCTGATCGCCGCCTTCATCATTCGCAAGGCCGCCAAGCGCATCCGGCCCGGACACCTCATCAGCGACCCCGAGGATATCAGGAGACTGGGCGCCGCTCGCTATGCCCGCCTGGCACAGTTTTCGCGCATGGTCGGCGGCCTCAATGCCCGCCTGTTCTTTCTCGCGGCGATGGTGGTGACCTCCTATGCCATCGTCACGCCGTCGGGCGCCGATCTTGGATGGTGGCGGACCGGCTACTTCATCGTGCTGCTGCTGCTGGTCGTGGCGGCCGTCATCACGTTCCTCGCCGCGAACTTTTCGGGCGTCATGCGCAAGTTGCGCACCATTCGCTACGCCATGCGGACGCGGACGTTCTGGCGGCAGTCGCACGACATCCTCAGCCGCGTGCCGCAGCCAAAAGATCCCAAGGGCTACGTGTTCTTTTCGACCCAGAACGATACCTACACGCTGGCGAGCCTGCTCATGGTCATCATCCGCCTCAAGCAGCTGGGCTGGGCCCTCGTCGTGACCGACAACTGGCCCTTCCATGCCGAACGCACTGGTGACGACACCGTGGATCGGTTCTTCGCCATCGAACTCGGCCGCCAGGATTCCCTCAATTTCGATTGGACGATCGATTGGAAAAAGGGTCAGGTCGAAGCCGCGGGCATGAACTTCTACCACCCAATCTGGGAAGCACTGAGCCGGCATTTCGGGCGCTACACCGTCGACATGCCGCCCAACTCCGATGTCGAAAGGATCTTCATCGAATTGCTCAAGGTGGCGGATAGCACCCTTCACCAGGCGTTCCGCATCGCCAATTCGGTGGCGGGCAACGGCAAGCCGGTCCGCGTGGTCGGCGCCTCGGGACAATTCGTGCCCAATGCGGTCTGGAACATCTTCTGCCGCGAGCGCGGCAAGGACCGCGACATGCACTTCGTCTGGGTCCAGCAGGGCTACCAGACCTATTATGCGGACAAGGCGCGCCTGTCCACGCGCATCACCTTGGACAACATGACGCGCAAGTGGCCATATTCCAATCCCTACCTGCCGGCCAAGGTCGACTTCGACGCCTGGGTCGCCCGCGGCCAGGACGTCAAGAAAATCACCGAGCGTGCGCTCACTTGGACCAAATCCAACCGGGCGACGGACCGCGCGACCATGTCGGCCAGCGCCCGCTCGGCGATGGACCGGATCGTGGCGCACAAGCAATCCGGCCGGCCGGTCGTGGTTGTGCTGGGCAAGATGGTGTTCGATCTCTCGACGCCATACGAGCGCGGCCCTGCCCATGACGGTATGTTCGATTGGCTCAATCACACAGTGGACGTGGCGCGCCGAAATCCCAACATCCTCTACCTGATAAAGCCCCATCCCTATGAATCGCGTCCGGAAATCGCGGGCCGCGTGGCGCAATATTTCACCGACATGATTGAGCAGGTGGTGCCGGATAACGTGGTCATTCTCGGCCATAGCTGGTTCAACCTGCACACCCTCTTCGCGCTCGTGGATTTGGGCGTCCTCTGGAACGGCACGTCCGGGCTCGAGCTCGGCCTGCATGGAATTCCGTGCATCATTTGTTCGGACTGGGGACCGATCGACTATCCGGTCGGCCTGCTGCATCCGACCGACCGCGCCGACTATGAACGCATGCTGTCCGACCCCAGGTCGCTCACCCTGCCCGAGGGCTTCGTCGAACGTTGCGCTCTGCTGCTCGAATACACGGCCAGCGACGAACTGATGATCCCCTATGACTACGCGGCCCGCCCGCTGACCAATGAGCCCTTCGGTCCGCCGTACTGGTATATGGACCAGGTCGAGCGGTTCTTCCGGGAGGGGGATCCCAATATCGACCGGGCGGCAGAGCGTTTCATCTAGAAGTGAGAATCCTCTTTCACACCAATGTCGACTTCGCGGCCTGGACGGCGCATCTCGCCCGGGCTTTCGCGAGCCGCGGGGGTGTATTCGGCGCCGATGCAATCGTCTCTGTCGAAAGCGGCACAGCAACCGCTCTGCGCGAACAAAACCGCTTTCGCTTCGATCGCGTGGAGGCCATCTGCGATATCGAAGCGTTGTGGCTGACGGGACCGGCCGCGGGGCTGGAGAAATGGCGCGCGGCGCTGGGCCGTGGCACCGTTCAGGACATACTGATCTCCGATCGCGAACTCACGAGCGGCGTCATTCCGCATGGGCTCCATCCGCTCTCGCCATTGCGCCACGCGACGAAAAATTTGCGCGTCGCCGAGGCCTATATCGCCGGCATGCTGGACTATCTCGACGGTGTGCTCGACGAAGGGCATTACCGGGCGATCGTTGCCACTTCCGTGCAGGACGCACCGGGCGTGGCGCTGGCCCACCTGGCGAAACGCCGGGGCATTCCGTTCATTTCCCCCAAGGCGACCGGGTTCGGACAGATCATCAATCTGTTCGACGATCCGCTGAACATGCGCCTCACCTTTGCCGACCAGTTCCAGGCAGCGCAGGACCAGGACAGGCAGGTGCTGGAGCAGCTTGCGGAGCGTGGCCGACCTGCCTTGCAGGCATTCCGCAATTGGCCGGCGGCGCCAGAATATATGGCCAACCCCGTAAACCGCCCGGTGCCCTGGCCCCGATTGCTCGATAGCGCGGCGCTGCTCTGGCGCAGCCTCCGCAATGTCGCTCCGGCGAACATGCGCTACCCCTATCCACTCGCGCGCCTGGTGTTCGAGTGGCGCCGGGCCATTGTCGGGCGATGGCATCTGGCAACGGGCAGGTTTGGCAAGCTGGACGACCTGAGGGGGCGCAAGACCATCTACTTTCCACTGCATTTCGAGCCGGAGGCGAGCCTACTCGTATCGGCGCCAGAACAGACTGATCAACTGGCGGTCATCGAAAAGCTCCATGCTGGCCTGCCGGCCGGCTGGCTCATTGCCGTCAAGGAACACAGGCCGATGCTCGGCAGGCGGCCCGCCGATCTCTACAAGGCCCTGTCCCGCCTCCCCAATGTGCGGCTCATCGACCCATTCATCAGCGGCTTTGAGGTGCAGAGCCAGGCGCAACTGACCGCAACGATCACTGGGACTGCAGGGCTGGAAGCGGTCCTGCTGGGGCGGCCGGCGCTGTTTTTCGGCGCCAACCCGATTCTCCTCGTCAACAATGGCGGCTATCGCGTCGCCGAAGGAGAGGACATCGGTAAGGCCATCGAGGTCGCATGCCAGCAGCCTCCGGCTGACGAGACCGCGCTCGCCGCCTTTGTTGGAGCCCTGATCTATTGGGGCCTCGAGCACCCGACGGCATCCGTCTGGGGTAGCCTCGATGCGCTGAGTTTCGAGGATGTCGATCAGATGAGCGAGGCGGTGCAGCGCCTCTCCCAGCTCATCGCCGAGGCCGCCGACCTCTAGCGACTGGGCTGCTCTTCTGCGGCATTGATCGCATCAAACAGGATGCGCCTCGCCGCGCGCTCATCCTTCTGATCGAGGGCATCGCGCAACTCGCGAAGCCGCTCGGGCAGCGCCAGATAAAGCGCAGCATCAACCTTGAGGATCTTCGGGTGCGATGTCGTCTCGGCCCTTGAGGGATCGTAGAACAGCTCTTCGTAGAGCTTCTCGCCCGGCCGCTTCCCAGTGGCGATGATCTGGATCTCGCCGTCCGGATTGCCTTCGTTTCGCACCGTCATGCCCGCGAGGCGAACCATGTTCTCCGCCAGTTCAGCGATCAGAATGGGCTCGCCCATGTCGAGCAGGAAGATGTCGCCGCCTTTGGACATGCCGCCGGCCTGGACGATCAATTCGGCCGCTTCCTGAATTGACATGAAATAGCGCGTCATCGCCGAGTCGGTCAGGGTAATTGGGCCACCTGCCGCGATCTGCTCCTTGAAGAGGGGAACTACCGAGCCGTTTGAGCCGAGGACGTTTCCGAAGCGCACGGTACAGAAATGACGGTTGAGGTCCGACTTCAGGGCCTCCGCGGCCTTTTGGCGGACGAGCAGTTCCGCCCAACGTTTGGTGGCGCCCATGACATTGGTTGGCCGAACCGCCTTATCCGAGGAAATCAGCACGAAATCCTGGACCCCACAATGCAGTGAAGCATCAAGGATGGAGAGCGTGCCGAAGACATTGTTCTCGATACCCTCAAGCGCGTTGGCCTCAACCAGTGGCACATGCTTGTAAGCAGCAGCGTGAAACACGACGTCCACACTATTTTCTTGCATGACTTGGTCGACAAGCCGCTTGTTGATGACCGAGCCAAGTACAGGAACAGTCGATAGGCCCGGCGTGCCGGACAGCTCGCGATCGATCTGGTAGAGGGCAAACTCGTTGGCGTCGAGCGTCACCAGCCGCTGCGGATGCAGACTGGCGATCTTGCGGCAAAGCTCGGACCCAATCGACCCTCCGGCCCCCGATACCATGATCGTTCGACCGGCAACCATCTTCTTTAGCAGAGCCATGTCGGGAGGAACGGATGATCGGCCCAACAAATCGTCAATCTGGATTTCCTTGACTTGGCTGACCAAGTACTTCCCAGTCACAAGGTCGGTCAGACCTGGGAGGGACTGCACGGTCACACCCATCCCGCTCAAATTGGCGACAATTTCCTTGCGCCGCGCCACTGAAAGTGTGGGCATCGACAGTATCACCTTCTTCACACCGAAGTCGCGAATAAGCGTAGGTAGATGTGAGGGCGGAAAAACTCGTATGCCAAGCAATTCTCTGTATTGAAGATGAGTATCGTCGTCGAGAAAGCCGACTATGAAGTGGCTACTAACCAGCGACTGGGCCAGTTGCGTTCCGGCCTGGCCAGCACCATAAATCACAATGGCAGATGAGTTAGGGGAATTGGACTTGGCATTTGGCCACAATAGCCGCTTCGCCGCCAATCTACTGCCAATGATGACAGTAGTTGAAAGCGCCCAATAGATTACTGGTACAGATCGCGGTACGGTACCGTTGCCGGTCATTTGCAGCAGAAAGGCTGCAAGAACCCATAAGACTACGCTCAGTGTTATGGCTTGCAGAATTTTCCATAATGCGCGCTCCGGCAGGTAACGAAGCACTGCCCTGTAAAGCCCCATGCGGACGAATATCGGAATAGCGAGCAATGGAGCCAGAAATATCTTCATCAGATCGAATGACGTTTTGGGCAACGCCCACTGGTCCAGACGAAGTGCGAAGCTAAGCCAAAGTGCCGTTGACAATACTGCGAAATCAAAGACAACCAACAAGCCGCGCTTCCACGCTCGCGGAATGTTAAGAATATAGTGTCGGATCATATTCCGGCTGTAAAGCTTGCAATTCGCGAGAACAGCTAAGAGGCGAATATTAGCGGCCATCTAAAGCAACATAAATACCCGCGCACAAAAATATCAATTACCGTCACCACATTTGACAGTATACTTCATATTGAATGCGCTCCGTCGCGACGAATTTTGTAAATCAGAGATGCGGTGCTCACGTTTTCCAACAAACGCTGCCAACGACAGGGACGGTATCGAACTTTTCACGACAGCATTGAACTAGCGCTGGACATCGCATAAGCGGTATAGACCCTTTCAACAAGCGTCAATCGTTACATGGGCATTAAGCTCGATCCATTCTACGTCGCATACGACTGCCATTCCAGTCAGCGACTGACCAGAGCGAGTTAGCGGCAATCAATCTTGTGTCCTCCCGAAGAGGGTTCCTCAACAGCGCGCACTGGTGTGGCGTGGCGCTCCCGACCACGCCATCACGATATCGGAAATCGAAGCTGCGGAGGTTTTTCAGATCAGCCCATGACTGAGGTTCACGAGACTTCTCTATCCGCCCGCGAGATTGCAGGAAGCATTGCGTGGTCAGCCATATAGCCAACACGGACTGTTCGAAGACCTCCTTGGTCTGCGCCGGAAATGGCGGGTTCGGAACTTGAATTTCTGTCCGCAAGTCCGATGACGAGACCCAACGGCAAGCCGCTGACCTTTCAGCGCCACATTGACGGTTCAAAAGGTCGCACATGTAGTACTCGTTTCGCAGAGCGCAAGTTTAGGTGGTTTCACCAAAAGGCGGACCGCCTAGAGGTACATGATCATCCGCAAGCTCGCCAGCGCCGATGCCGGCCGCTTGCTGCGCAATTATCGCGCGAGCTTGGCCTATTGTTGATATTGTCTTTCCACAAGTGCTGCAGGATATTGTCAAGAGCTCATCCGCGCGCTCTGCGACGTCTATTCGATTTTCAATGCCGCAATGCGGGCATTTTGTCTTGATTTGATTTTTCATGTCAGGACTCCTACTTATCCCATCAAGCTTGATTCACGAAATGCGTTCCGGTCGTCGCCCAGCAAACATCAATTTGCGCGATCCCCGCAACACGACGACCATCTGGTTTGTGAGCATCGGCGCGAGCGTTATACTCAAAATGGCGGGGAATACCCATAGCGCCAAGCTGACCCCCTCTGTTCAGCGGGTTGAGGCAGCGGTATTTGGCACCCTCTGGTTGGTGGTAGGTGTTCGATGTCTGCGACTATGCGCGCGGATAGAAGTTCCCACGTGATCAAGGCTGTTCCGAATCGGGCCGCGATGGTCGCGCGGAGTCTGGGGCCGGGTGCGAACGCGTCAGGGCTCGCGCGTGAGATCGGGATCTTGCCATCGCAGCTGTTCGGCTGGCGGTCCGAGGGCCGCATGGGTAAAGTAGAGCGGGTGAGGAAGAGCGCGACGGGGGCAGGAACGGCGGACGGCACGGCCGTCGAGTTTTTCGTAGATGGCATGCTGGTCCGTGTCGGCGCTGACGTTGATGAGGATCATTTGCGCCGTGTGCTTCGCGCCCTGCGCTCGGCATGCCCCCCCTCGGGCGTGAAGTTGTTCCTGGCTGGCCAGCCGGTGGACTTTGGGAAAGGATCTGATGGTCTTCTTTGCCTGGTGCGTGATGCCGACGCCGATCCGTTCGACGGCTCTCTCTATGTGTTCCAGGCAAACGGGCCGATCGGATCAAGATCGTTTGGTGGGGTGGGGCCAGCCTTTGCCTCGCCAAGCGGTTGGAGAAGGCGGCATTCTGCTGGCCGCGGATCGGCCGCAGCCGGATTCAGTTTAGCACTGCGCAACTGCCGGCGCTGCCGGAGGGGATGGACTGGAAACGAGTGTACAAGTGTACCTGAGAGCATCTCGCAACCGGCTGGGCAAAAGCGTGCGGCAGACTGACTCACTAGCGCAAAAAGCTGAGGCAATCCGGGGTGTTTTGTGCCATTATGTGGGCCTGAACCCGGCAGATCCGCAGCAACTTCCTGATGACACCGACGACATCAAGGCGATGATCGCTGCTGCCCACGCCAGGAAGACGTTCACCGATCACCGCTCGGCTGGAATCGATCGTTGCCATGCTCAAGCGGGCGCAGTTCGGGACACGCTCGGAAAAGCTACGGATCGATCCGCTCAATGCCGAGCAGATGGCCGTTGTGTTCGTTGAACTGCAGACGGAACCGGGTGAGATCCGGGCTGATGGAAGGAGTAGGCTGAGGCATTAGAACTAACTCCAAACGTCAAGATCGACATTCTCTACATAGCGGGCCACGACGTTCATTGACCGCCATCCCCCTGCCCTCATGACCTGGAGAATGCCGCGACCGTTGAGCACCAATTGCTGGGCGGCGCCCACGCGAAGTGAGTGGCCAGATACTTTTGACGGTCCGGTCGTCTGCAGGTCTGCACGTTTCGAGAGCTTCTTGAGCACCCGGCCGATGGTAAGCGGCTCGAGATAAAGTACCAATGCCCGGCTCCGATAGACCGGGCGCAGGAGTGGTCCTCTCGTCGCGCCGATCGCGGTGAACCAATCGTCCACGAGCGCGCTGCTGCGCGTCGAGAGATGCGCGGTTCGGCCAGCGCCCTCGGGATCGTTCTTGGCGCGGCGGATGAGCACGTTGTACCGGCCATCCTCTCGTTTGGTGAGGTCGGTGACGGACAGGGCCACCAACTCACCGCGGCGACACAAAGTGTCGAACCCAACACTGACCAGGACCCGGTCACGGAGGCCGATCAGGTCGTCGGTGCATTGGGCGAGAAGACGATCCCGCCTCTCAGCGGTGATGCCCAGCGCCTGCTGAGGACGGGATGGTTGGGCCCGGCTGGCGCGCCGCATGGCGAGATCAACTTCTGCGTCTCTCGTGGGATCTCCTTCACCTGCCAGCTGATGGAGCTTCCGGATTGCCGCGAGGCGCCGCTTGAGCGTCCCTGGCTTGAGACACATCCGCTCGGCTTCGATATAGGCGGCGACCGTCTCGCCGGTGGCCGGCAGGAAGGGCCGCCGGCGCTTGCGGCACCAGGCGGCAAAGAGCCCGAAATCGCTCCGGTAGGACCGGAGCGTGTGATCGGAAAAGGCACCATCGAGCCGGCCGATGTGTTTCAGCCAATGCGCGGTCATTTCGGGGTCACCTGCGCATTGGACGGCGCCTTGCGAGGCTTTCGGCTCGATGGGCCCGCCACAGCCTCAGCGTTCGCCTCGCCCATAGCGTGACGGTCGAGGATGCACTTGACCGCATCGCCCTTGAGGAAACGCCGCTTCTGGAGTTCGCTGGCAAGGGCCAAGACCTGCCGACGGTGCAGCGTGATCAGCTTGAGGGCCCGGTGCAGCAGACGCTTGACGGCTTCATCGGCAAAGTCGAAAGCGGCCTCGCTGTTGGGATCGAGCTGTCCCAGCGTGTCATAAAGCCCCCATTCGCACAGCCCGCGCAAAAGCAGCGCGGTGGCCAGCTGGATATCGACCGCCGCACCCGAATGGGCACCAAGGTCCCCGAGGACAAGATCGGCGGCACGCCCGGCCATCGAAACCGTGACGATATCCTCGAGCTGCTGGCGATTGAGCATCGCCCCAGGCGGCACGGTGCGCGTGACCCCGCCGCTGCCGCCCTTGGCAATGATCGAGACGTGCTTGATCCCGATCCCGAGCCGCGTCGCAACAAAAGCGTGCCCCGCTTCATGAAGGGCGATCGCCCGGATTTCATCGGGGTCACGCGCATCGGGGGGCGCCACCACATCGAGCACGTCCTCAATCGTGAGCTCTCTGTCATGATGACGCGCCTCCGCCCGCGCCTGCTTGACCCAGGCCTCGATCTGCGCCGGCGTCGCGCCGGCGGCAATGCTGGCGACACTCCCCAGTTCGCTGGCCCGAATCTCGGGCGCCAGATAGTGGGCGAAGATGGCGCGAACCTCGTCCTCGGTCTCAGGCACCGGCACATGCACACGCCGCTCCATGCGTCCGGGGCGCACCAAGGCCGCATCGAGACGCTCGAAGAAATTGGTCGCGCCGATGATCATCACCGGCCTGCCCGAGCTGCGGACGCGATCGATCTGCTTGAGGAATAGGTTGACGACCGGGGTCCACCATTGCCGGTCGCGGGCATCGAGCGTGGCGCGATCGGGCAGGCCATCGAGTTCATCGATGAAGCCGACGCAATTTTCGGTCTCGAGCAGCGTGTCGAAGAAGCGGACGATGGCCTTGCTGACGCCGCCCAGATGCCCATCGCTGCTGTCGAACCAGTCCCCCATGGTCGCCGATACCAGGTGCCAGCCCGCCGAGCGCGCCAAGGCTTCGGCAATCATCGTCTTGCCCGTGCCCGGGGGCCCTTCGAGCACAGCAAAGCGCAATTGCCGCGGGTCCAGCGTGCCTCCCCAGACCTGATTGAGATCGTCGAGACAGCTCATCGCCCAGCCCCGGACAGTGGTCGGCAGCGGCAGATCTGCGAGACGCGGTCCGGTGCTGCGCCGCGCGGCACCCCGGGCCACCCGCTGCTTTGCGGCCAGGGCCTTGATGCGCCGAACGCAATTTCGGGCCGAACTGCCGGGACGCATGGCCATGATCAGATCGGAAAAATCGAGCTTTTCGATATCCTCGGTCGCAAGACCGTTCGCCCGCTGGCCGCAAAAGGCGCGAATGGCGCGATTGAGAGCGGCAACGTGGATCCGCGGCAACTCTAGGCGCAGGTCGATCGCGCCCTGAACTTCGACGGCAAGAAGGTCTGGCTGGTCCGTGGTCGAAAGAAGGCAATGCACCCCGCTCATCAGCTGTGCCTGCATTTCGGGCACGATCCATGCATTCTTGTCCTTCTTGACCTCAGTCACGGTCAGGGTTCGCACTCGCGGATGAGCGAGTTTGACCTCCCGGCTGAGAGCCAGAGCCCAGGCCGGGCTGGGCGACACGATCTGGATGACCTGTGGCACGTCCGAGCGCAAAGCGGCCCGGATCGCCGCGGTCCTTCCCTTGAGCAAAGCCTCCACGAGCAGCCGATCGGGCCGGATTGGCTTGGCGTCGGTCGCGGCCTCGACCGTATCGGCATTGTCGAACTCCTCATCCTCGAGGGCGAGGGTCATGTTTTCAAAATTGGCCATGATGGTTCCTTGGCGGCCGCGTCTTCGCGCGCCGCAGCAAAAGGGAGAAAGAGGGGATGCGGGTGGCCCGGAGCCACCCGTTACGGTGTGGGCCTCAGGTCTTGGGGCCTCAGGTCTTGGGACCCCATGTCTTGGGGCCCATGCCGCGAGCCTCGGCCAATGGCCGCCAAAGCTCGGGTTTGACCCTTGAGCCGGCCACGAAATTGGCGGCGCCCGATGGCGTGTCGAAACCGACATCCACGGTCAGGACCAGATGATCGCCCTCACGAACGAGGCCGCCATCGTGCGAGAGATCCTGGCGCTCCTTGAGCGCGGCGCTGCCGGCCGAAGGGACAGGCTCGAGCCGGACCTGACTGCCCGCCAGCACGAAGAACTTGCCGTCCGCAATCCTCGCCTGGGCGGTGACGCCGCAGCTTTCCATGATGAGGTGCTGGCCTTCCCCCTGCCCGTCCGGTGCGGCTTCGAGCGGCTGGGGTTCGAACGGCCCAGGATTGGTCCTGTCGAACGGTCCCGCAGCGGGGGCAACGGGATCAAGCAGCCCAGCCTGTTCGATGCGCTCGAAGAAGGTGGCGACGAAGCGATCGGTGGCCATATAGGGACCGGAATCGAGCCGATCGCCGGCCGGGAGAGCATTGATGAGCGTGAGTCCCGGATGCTTGTTGACCCGTCGGGCGGCAAGGCGCTCGGCGGTGCGGGCCTGGGCTTCGCTCATCAGCTGATGCTTGTCGACCGCCGCGATGATGCGATCGGGCAGGCCATTGCGCCGCAGATGCGCGCCCCAGGCAATGCGGCAGGCCGTGTCCCCGGAACGGCCGACATAGACGGCGCTGCCATAGAGGGCGAGGTAGATGCCCTTCTGCCGCAGCCGCGGCTCCTGGACGAAATAGGAGCGGTCGATGCCCGAAGCAAAGAAGATGTCGGGTTCGGGCGAAACGACCCTGAGATGCTGCACGCCCTTCTTGATGGGCTGCGGCGATGCCGTTCCCTGACGCAGAGGCGGGTTGACCCGGCGCGCCACCTGACTATGGGCATCAATGAGACCGGACGAGGCGATGACGAGCGCTCCCTCGCGGATCGGCGACGAGGCCGTCGAGCACCATGATGGGACGGGTGTGGGGGATATCGCTCGAAGCGCGCTTGCGGGCGGGCGCATCCGCGCCCAGAATGGCATCAGCCATTGGGTTTCTCCTGTGGAAGCAGTGAGTGCCCTTGGTTAGGCTGGCAGTGTGCTCCAACACACTGTCAGCCGCCTCTGGTTCGCGGGGGCGAACCAGCGCCTCATGAGGAGACGCGGCCTCGGGATCGGCCCGGAATGGAACCGACGCTGGTCAGGAGAGCGGAAGTTCTTCTGGCTGTCAACGCCGATGTTGGCGCTTTGTTCTCAATGGTTAACGCGCATCGAGGATGACGGGCATTGCCTGGAACGGGCCCGGTTTTGCGCGGGTTTGGCCCCTCGGAAGGCCCGGATTTCTGGCCAATGCGCGATAGTGCCGGTCTCAGCGCTTATGGCCTGTGCTGGGCAAGGTTCAAGACCACGCAATCGCTGCGAAGACGGGCGCCACGGCGGTGCCAAAAGGTCTCGACATCACGTTCCGGTCTTTTGCCCGTGGCCATTCGCTGCTACCTGACCCAGGCACGATCGGGCAGGAAATGAGATGACAATTACCGCAGTGACAGGATTTTACGATGTGGGCCGGGGCGGCTATGACAACCGCACGCCGGACCAATATGTCGCCTGGCTGAACCAGACGCTGCAAGCGCCGCTGCCCTTCATCATCTTTCTCGACCCCGCCTTCGATGCCAGCGCGGTTCGTCCCAAACGGGGAGACCGCATTATTCGGGTGACGAAGGACGAGCTGACCATGTTCGGGCATCGCAGCCGGATCGAGGAGATCGTCGAGGGCAGCGAGGCCGTCAATCGGCGCGACATCGCCTTCAACCTCGTCGAATATGGCATGATCGTCATGTCCAAGCCCGAGTTACTCAAACGCGCGGCCCGGGAAACGGACGCTGAGTTCCTGTTGTGGGTGGACGCCGGGCTCTGTCGGTTCATGCCGGATCTCAAGGGCAAGACGGTCAGCGTCATGCCTTCCGAGCTCGAGGGCATGCGCATCAGTCTCAACACCACCTGGCACCTGGCGCAACGGATGCGCATCGGCAAGTTCCCTCGTAAGATGGTGGGACGGACACTTGCCATGATGAGTGCTGGGGATCTGATCGTGCGCCGGGACTTCGCGGAAGAGTTTTCCGACCGGTTGGAATTCCTGGTGGAGAGGGAGTGGCTGCCGGCCGGGTTGTGGGACAATGAACAGGTGGCGATCGGCAATCTCTTGTTCAGGGGCGGCCTGCCAGGCGCACGCGTGCTGAGGACCGATGTCGGCGGCGGCGGCAATACCGTCAGATGGCTCTTTGGCGCCCCACCCTACCCGTCGCGAACGCCGCTTTACGTTCGATGGCGCTTGCTGCTCGACGAGTTTCGCACCCGGCTGGCGCCGGCGCATGAGTGCTATCTCCGTGGCGACTTTCCGGAGGCGGAATTCAGGGCCTGGCAGGAACAGAAGAGACTTTATGGGAGCGCTTCCCACTGAGGCTCGACACGGGGAGTTGAGACCTGACCCGCGCTCCCCAGGTCAAAGCAGCGGCGGCATGTCTTGAGGGTCTTTGGTGAGGCCGCCCGAGGTGCTGCTATGGCGCGGGGCGATAGCCGGAGAGGACGGAGATCCGCAGGGACTCGGCTGCGGCGCGCGCCGCCGTTTCCTGGGCGCCTTGGGACGATGCAATATCGACTGGGGTCAGCTTGCCGCTCTGATAGGCGGTGTCGGCGAAGCGGGTGGCTTCGAAAAGCACACGGTCGTCGTTGGTGATGGTCACTGTGGCCTGAACCCGAACATTGGTCGGCCGGGCCACGGCGAATGCATTCGACATCGATCCGGGCAGCGAAACCGCGCTTGCCGCGATGTCGAGGACCGGGTCATTCGGTCCCGCTTCGCCGGGAAAGGCCAGCTTGAGGCGATCGAAGATGATCTGCTCTATGCGGCTATCGGGGGAAGCGAAGTTGAACCTGACCGATTCCATGCCGGCGCCGGGCCTGTCGCCATAGACCGGCGTGAAGCTGGTGCAGGCGGTGAGAAGACTGGCAAGCAGCGCCATGGTGGCGAGGGAAAGAAGCTTCGTTCTGGTCATCGTCCCCGCTCCTATTCAAGCCAGCTATTGATCGGCACTGCGCCCGAATAGCCGACATCCAGACCCGCTGGCGCCAAAAGCCGGAAGGTAGCGGTGGCGCGCAGATCGTTGGCCGAGCTGTGGGTCGGGCCGGTTCGCGTCACCGCGCCGGACAGCACCAGATAGCCGTCATTATAGGTCAAGCCGCCGCCCACCTGGAGGTAGCTTCCGGCATTGATGTCCCAATAGGCTTTGCCCGTCACAGTCCAGTATTCGGCCACGGGCACCGAAAGCTCGGCGCCGATTTCGTGCATGTCGCGGATATTGCCGGTCGCCGGCGTGGCGGCGGCAAAGCCGTAATTGAGTGCTCCCGACCAGCCGTCGCGGTTGTAGCTCACGCCCAGTCCGGCGCGGGAGATCGCGAGATTGCTCGTATCGACCTGCAGCTTGGCCCCGGCCTTGATTGTGTCGGCGATGGCGCCATAGGCGCCCACGACGGCGTAGGAGGCCGCGTTTTCAAGCCCGGAACCGACGCCCACCTGCTGCCGGTTGGGCAAGGCAAAGACGTTGGTTCCGGCCAGCTGGAAGGACTGGCCGCCGACCAGTTCCACATAGCTGCCGTCATTGAGGCTGGCGAGATAACGGCCGCCGACATTGAGGCGCAGGCCGGTTTCCTGGCGGTCGATGCCGCTGAAGCGGTTGTAGCTGAACACATTGGTGTCGTCGAAGACCAGGCTCTGGGAGTCTTCGTTGGTGATCCCGGGCGCGGTATCGGAAGCGCCACGATAGACGATCTGCGCGATCGGCTCGATCAGGTGCGTCACCCCACCGCCATAGGCCGCCAGCGGATAGCGCACGTCCAGCGCTGCAATGGGGGTGGCGCTGAGCAAGGTCTGCGCCGAAGGGGCCTTAGCGAGGCCGCTGCCGCCATCATAATTGGCACCGTCCAGCCGCAGGCCGAGGAAGGGCGTCACCACCGCGCCGCCGGCGATCCACTGGTTCTGCCAGCTGGCCTGCGCCATGCCGTGGATGCGGTTGCCGGCATAGCCGTAGTCATAGGGAATGAAGTTGGCCGTTGTCGTCGAGTCGGCGGCGCGCCGCATCGCCAGCAGGCGCCCCTCGACCTCGATGCGCCCGGCCCCGTCGGGGAGGGTGAAGCTGCGGGCCACTTGCACATTGGGCAGCGCAATGCCCTGCTGGTCACGTGTCTGATTGGTGTTGTTGCCCAGGAGGTTAAACTGCTGAATCCGGGCGTCGATATAGGTGTCGTCGCTCAGATGGGTCGCGTAGACCTCGTTGACCGCCGAGCGCCGCGGGTCGAGCAGATAATCGGCGAAATAGGCGCTGTCGGTGAAGATCGAATAGGCGGCCCCCAGGGTCCAGTCGTCCACCGGCTTGAACGCGCCATCTGCCTGGACGGCGCCGCGCCAGTCACGCTGCGCATCGGCAAAGGTGAAGGCCGCCTTGTCGCGCTGGTAAAGGCCTGACGCCTTGATGCGGAATGAGCCGCGATCGAACCGCTGAATCCATTCAGCACCCATCAGAAAGCCCTGCCGGCTCATCAGGGTGGGCGAAAGGATCACGCTGGTGTTTCGGGTGGAATAGACGGCGAACGGGAACTCGGCCTTGACCCCGATCTCGTCGGAATAGCCCAGGCTCGGCTTGGGGATGCTGTCGAGCGCCTCGTTGCTCATGTCGGGCAGCCAGAGATAGGGCAGCCAGGCGACAGGAATACCCAACAGCGCGATGCTGGGCTGTTCGAGCGTGATGGAATTGTCCTCGGCGTTCTGGACGATCCGCGCGGCGCTGATCGACCAGCCGATCCGCTGGCCCTGGGGCCCGACGCACTCACCGCAGGGCGCGTATTGCGCGTTGGTGAGGATGGAATTGAGCACTTGGTCGAACTCGGCGCTGTCTGCCGTGATGCGCGAACCGTCATAGGCGGTCAGGGTCATACTATCGAGCACGGCCCGCTTGAGTCCGCCGGTCAGGTCCAGCGTATCACTGTGCGACACATTGCCGGCTGGATCCGTGACGGTCGCGTCGCCGATCAGTTGCATGACCCCTTCAGCGCGCCGATAGACCAGTTCTCGACCGGTCAGTACGTAGCCGCTCACTTTCAGTAAGACGTCGCCCCGGGCAGTAATGACATTGCTCACGGAGTCGAAAACCAGTTCCTCGGCCTCGATTTCCGTGGGGGATGACGGATCAATGGGGGCGGAAAAGAAGTCCTGCGGCACAAGGCCCTGCGCCGCGGCGGGCGCTAGTCCGGACGCACCGGTCAGGATAAGCGCGGCCACCATGAGCGGCAATGCGCGCATGCCGGACTTCATCGCAAAGCCCCTTCCGCGTTCTTTGCTCTGGAACTCCGGGTTGCCATGCTCACACTACGCCGACTTAAGAAACGCAACGCCGTCCAAAGCCGAAACGCCCGCGGACGACAACCTACCGGCCAATGTAGGCGTGAGCAATGAAGAATGTGCAAACCCTGGCCGGGTGTGACCAATTCGCTTCACCGCCCCGTTCGGACTATGCCAGAGGATCGGGTCCCCGCTTGCAGGTGTCCTGAAGCCCCGATATTTGAACGCCATGACCCAAGGCCTCAGAAGCATCGTCCCGACCATCGCGCTGATCGCTGTCCTGGCCATGGCGCCCGTGGCACCAGAGGCGGGGAATATGCTGTTCCTCGTTGCCGGGGCCCTGGGATTTTCTCTGATGTGGCCCGAGGCAATAGTGCAGGTTCGGCGTCCCATCGTCTGGATGCCGCTGGCCGGTCTGGTATTGGTCGCCACCGCATACGGAATTAGCGCCGGGGCCAATGGGCTGGTCGGGCTACTCTATTTTGCGCCACTGCTGGCAATCTGGCCGCTCGTGACCTTGTTGCAGTCAAGTGGCCGCCCCCAGTTGGCCCTGCTTTCCGGCGTCCTTGCGCTTTGCGGGGCGAGCGGTGCCGCGATCATGGCGATGTTCGAAGTCCAGTCGACTGGCACGACGCGAGCGGGTGGATTGGTGGCCAACCCCATTCATTTTGCAGATGTGGCCCTGCTGGTGGGATCCACGGCGCTCATTGGCGCCCTGGTGGTCAAGGCGCGTTGGAGATTCATGTTCGGTCTGGCACCAGTGATGGCCCTGATTGCGGTGCTTCTTTCCGGGACAAGAGGCGCTGTGGTTGCGGTTGTCGCCATGCTGGCCATCGCAGTCGTGACCGCGGTACTTCATCGGCTTTTTTCACTCCGCCTAATGCTGGCCTTGGGGGTTTGCCTAATCGTGGTGGTCGCCGGATTCTTGGTGTTGGGCGGCGCCCAGATATCAGGGGTTCAGCGAGTTCTCGCCGATATCGCTGCTACTTTATCAAGCGGCGCACCCACCGACGGCTCTACCGCACTACGCCTGCAGATGTATCTCGGCGGCTTCAGGGCGTTTCTCGAAGCTCCGATTGTGGGGCACGGTCCGCTGGCCTTCACGGCCGTTGCCGATGGCCTCGCCGATACCTCCTTTGGCGGCGCGCCGCACCTTCACAACGATCTTGCCGACATGGCCGCCAGTGCGGGGCTTTTCGGCGTTGGCGCTTATATTCTGTTCCTGCTGGCGCCGGTCGTGGAAATCATCCGGTCTCCAGAAAAGCCGGGCAAGAGGGCAAACGTGGTCTTGATCGCGACACTCGTGGCTGGTTTCTTCACAATGGGACTGACGAATGCCATGTTCGGCATTCTCACCGTGACCGTTACCTTCGCAGCGATCTGCGCGATCACCGGGCTGCTTGCCGCACCAGAATAATAGGGCAGAAAACCAGGGGCTAGCCGCCGTGGCTTGGGCGATGGTGACTAGGGTAGACTGACTGAAGCCCTACGCCCTACGGCGATTGCCGGGGGCGGCAGCTTTCACCCCCGCCCAAAGCTTGGTTTCACCAAACCTACCCTACCGGATAACCCATCGGCTCTCCCAGGACATAAAACCGCGACAGGGTGCGGGCCCATTTGAGATGGGTGGCATCGAGCCCGATGAGGTAGGAGGTCTGCACATAGGGCCGGTCACCGAGGCGCGGATGGCCGATGACCGTGCCGACCAGGATTGTGCCGCGGGGTTCGACCTGGATAAAGCGCCAGTCATGGAGGCGCGGCGCCAGTTCGAGAATGTCGGGTCCGGGGCACCAGCCGGCGCGTAAACGCTGCAGCGACTTGCGGGCCGCCGCGATCTTGCGGCGCATATGCTCGCTGAGCTTGTCGTCATCGACATCGATCAGGCGGTCGAGATCCATCAGGCCGATGCTGCCGCTCCGGTTGGAGACGGCGATATCGAAGGGCGGAAGGATCATCATGGGTTCGGGTCCTTTCAGGGAGTGGAGGGATCTGTGGGATTGTTGGGCTCGGCGCTGCTTGAGCCGCCGAGATCGTGCGGCTCAAGCAGCGCCGTGAGTTCGGTGCCGGTGAGCACGGGTTTGGCGAGGAGAGCCTCGGTCACGGCCTCGAGCGCCAGGCGGAGCGGGGTGAGGATGGCGATGGTTTCATCGAGCAGACGACCCAATCGCTCCTCGACGAGGCGCCGGCGATCCTTGAACTCGGCCCCCTGCCCGGCCCATTGGCGGGTGGGTCCATAAAGAAAGAGCTCGAAGCAGGCGTCGTGAATGAGTTCGGCGGCCCGGGCGATGTCCGAGCGGGCGCCGGTATTGGCCCCGCGCCCGGCCAGCATATCGGCGGCGCGACCGGCCAGGAGGATGCGCACATTGTCCTCGAGGACACCGGCGGTGATAATGCCGGCGGGCGGCTCGGCAATATCGGTCTCACCCTCATGCCCGGCCCCGGGCAGGATCGAGACCGAGTGGACCGGACGCCCCAGATAGAGAGCCATCACCGCATGACCGGCCTCGTGCAGCGCCACCGCGCGACGCAGTTCAGTTGGACGGGTGTCGGGCGGCACGAGGACCGCAAGGAGATGCTCAAGAGCGGGTGATTTGTTCTCCTTGGTGGCCTCGGCCGTCGCCAGCACCGCCAACTGCTTGAGCTCGGCCTGGGTCTGGGTGCCAAGGAAGGGCAAAAGATGGGTCAGATCGGCCTTCTGGAGCGCTTCGGGCAGATGCAGCTTGAGCATGGAAAGACGCTGGCTGCCCGAGTGGGGTGGCGGCAGCGTTAGGTGCTGCCCCAGGCGCCCGGCGCGGATCAGGGCCGGATCGAGCCGCTGGACATGATTGGTGATGCCGATCAGCAGCACCGGCTTGCCTGACGCCACCATCTGGTCGATGCCGGTGAGCAGGCTATTGGTGAGGCTGACCCACCAGGGGTCATATTCGCCACGCAGATCCTGCCGGTTGGGCACGGAATCGAGCTCATCGATCACCCCGATGGCCGGGGCCAGGCGATGGAGCTCGGCAAAGAAACTCGCCTGGGCGGAGAGGACATCGGAAAGATGTCCCTTGCCGGTCTGCAGCCAGTTCGCGGCATTGGTCATCACCAGAGGCAGTCCGGCACTCGCGGCGAGCGAGTGCGCCAGCAGCGTCTTGCCGGTGCCGGGCGGGCCTTCGAGCAGGACATGTTCAAGACCGGCGGTCTTGCCCTGCGGCAGGTCGGTCACCACCCGCCTCGCCCAGTCCGACACGTTGTCGGGCACGCACAGCGTGTCGATGTGTGGCGCGTCCGGCACGTTCTGCGCCCCGCTCTGCCTTTTGGCGATGGCGGCAAGGCGTTTGGCCATGGCCCCGGCGCTGGCTGCCGGACGCAGGGCCGCCAGCAACTGACCGGCATCGAGCCCTGCGAGATGCTCGGCCTTGAGGGCACGCGGCATGCAGGTGGTGAGATCGATGATGCAGTCCCGCACCATGGCGTAGTCGGGGCGCGCCAGATCGGGCTTGTGGTCGGCGGTGTCGAGCAGCAGGGAGGGCAGCAGCCCCTCAGGATCCTGGGAGACGCCGATCACCGAGCGGGAGTGGAGGAAGGGCATCAGCGACGAACTGGTCCAGCCGGCAAGTCCGCGGCCCGCACTCTCATGGCGGGCCACCACCAGGGCCTGGGGATAGACCTCGCGCAGATGCTCTTCGAGATAGTCGACCCAGTCCGCTCCGGGCGCTTCGAGAATGACCACGACGGGCCTGTTCGCCGTGAGAGCTGCAACCAGACTCCCGGGCAGCGCGGCCTTGAGCATGGCGGTGCAGAAGCGGTCCGCAATGGCCCGGACCCGGATCTCGGGATCGGGCAGCAGCGGCGATTGGGGGTCTTGTGTTTGCTTGGATTTGGGCATGGCTGTCCTGGGCGCCCGCGCGGATGCGGCGGCGCTATGCGTGAGAATGGAGAGATTGGGTGGGTGCCGGCGCGATCCCGAGGGCAGATACCGGGTTCGGCCTAAGGCTGGCGCGGCAAGGGACCGGGCACGCCGTTCCTGACCATGCAGAGGCGGCGCCAGCCGGTCGGCCCATAACCCTTGCTGCCGGCCACAAAGAGCGCGGCGCCACTGGCAGAGGAAAAATGCAGATGCCGGCGGGTCACCAGCAGCCGCGGATCGTCGGCATGCGCCTCGATGCAGCCCGAATAGAGGAGGCTTTCGTGCCGCACCCGCAGCAGCTGGCCGGCCGAGGGGACCGGCGCGCCCCAGATCTCGCTGCCTGCCAGCAGCATCCAGTCGCCCTCTGCCGTCTCGACGGCCTGGGCCGCAATGCCCTTGCCGACAAATTCGTGCAGCACGCCTTCATAAAGACCGGGCAGATCGTCGCCCAGAATGTCGCTGTTGCCGGTGGCGCCGACGAGGAGCGCGGCATCGGATATGGTGGTCAGGGCATGGCCGCTGGCGGCGATGATCTGCAGCGCCCTGCCGCAGAACATGCGCAACTGCGGATAGCGGTCGGCCACCGGCGCCCCCAGCGGGATCTGCCCGAGGGTAATATAGCCGCAGACCTCGTTGAGGCTTTCCCAGACGATGCGCTCGGCGGCGCGGGCCTCGTCGAGCGTCCAGCGGTCTTGGGCCTCGGTGAGGACAAAGACCTGCTCGAGCGGACCATGCCAGGTGAGATGCGGGCTTTCCCCGGCCCGGGCGGAATAGTCGCCGCTGACCCCAACATAGGCATGGATGCCATCGGCATAGAGCGCCACATAGACGGCGGGGCCGGTGACGCGCAGACGGCTGAGATCGCCGCGGCGGTTGCCGGGGACATGCAGCACCGTGGGCACCAGCGGATGATCGTCATCGCCGAACTGGCTGACGGCGGAAAAGGCAGAATGAATGGACAGAAAAGACAATGGACTTCTCCCGCGCAAAGCCCAAGGGGCTGCGCCTGATCGAATGAACCAAGAGGGTGTGAGGACGGAGAGCGCCGGCTAGGGGCGCCGCATCAGCGCCAGGGGCGCCGTCTCAATCTCGATCGGGTGGGGAAAAGCGCTTGCCGGGAAGCGGCAGCGATTGTGCGGGACGCGCGTCCCGCTAGGATTGGCCTCAGCCATATTGCACCTGCTAACTCAGGTTGATGTGGTCAGGCCGTCGCTCCGCGCCAACGGATCGGCGGCCGCTTCTTATGCGAAGCGGCCCGGCCAGTCCGAATCGTTCATCGATCCGGTATCGATTACCTTGACGAAGGTTCCGCTTCCGTTCCAGCACTCCTCGATCGCATGGTTAATTTGGAAAAACGGGGCGACCTGCCCGCAAGCTAAGCTCTGGTCGCCCCCTGCCCCCGTCTGTGCCTTGCCAGATGCTTGTTGCCCCCGGTTATTTCTGGGTCCAGCGCCAGTTACGGATTTCGGGCATGTCTTCCCCATTCTGCCGGACATAGCGATCATGCTCGGCGAGTTGGGCATCAACGAACTGGGCGAAGGCCGTCCGCCTCCCGGCAAACCTCTCGATGCGGTCAATCACAGCCCTGGCCAGATGGAAGCGATCGAGCTCATTGAGGACGGCCATATCGAATGGGGTCGTCGTCGTGCCTTCCTCCTGAAAGCCATGGACATGGAAATTATCATGGTTGCGGCGACGATAGGTCAGCCGATGGATCAGCGCCGGATAGCCGTGATAGGCAAAGATGACGGGCGTGTCGGTGGTGAAAATGGCGTCGAATGCTGCATCATCCATACCGTGAGGGTGCTGGCTGGGCGCCTGCAGGGCCATCAGGTCCACCACATTGACAAAGCGCATCTTCAGCTCGGGGATTTGCTCACGCAGGATGGTGACGGCGGCCAGCGCCTCCATGGTGGGCACGTCGCCGGCGCTGGCAATCACCACATCGGGTTCATCTGCTCCGCAATTGGACGCCCAGTCCCAGGTCCCGAGGCCAATGGTGCAATGCGCCGCCGCCGCGTCCGGGCTCAGCCATTGCGGTGAGGGTTGCTTGCCGGCAACGATGACGTTGATGTAGTCGCGGCTGCGCAGGCAATGGTCCACGACGGAGAGCAGAGTATTGGCGTCGGGCGGCAGATAAACCCGGACCACGCTCGCCTTCTTGTTCATCACATGATCGATGAAGCCGGGATCCTGATGGCTGAAACCATTGTGGTCCTGGCGCCAGACATGGGACGTCAAAAGATAGGTCAGCGAGGCGATCGGCTTACGCCAGGGCACGTCCCTGGCCACGTTCAGCCACTTTGCGTGCTGGTTGAACATGGAATCGACGATGTGGATGAAGGCTTCATAGCACGAGAAAAAGCCGTGCCTGCCGGTCAACAGATAACCTTCGAGCCAGCCTTGGCACAGATGCTCGCTGAGCACTTCCATGACGCGCCCGTCTGCGGCCAGCTGCCGGTCCGTTTCGAGCTGGGGGCCGATGAAGACCCGGCTGGTTGCTTCAAAGACCGCGCCGAGCCGGTTGGATTCGGTTTCGTCAGGGCCGAACACCCGAAAATTGGCAGTGTCGGCGTTGAGCCTGAGGACATCGCGCAGAAACTCGCCCGCCGCTCGCGTCGCCTCGCCGATGGTGGCGCCGGGTTGCGTCACCTCGAGCGCATAGTCGCGGTAGTCGGGCAATCTGAGGTCCGACAGGAGTTGGCCACCATTGGCATGTGGATTGGCGCCCATGCGGCGTTGACCGGTCGGCGCCAGGTCAGCCAGCTCGGCCTTCAATCGACCGGCGCTGTCGAACAGCTCTTCCGGCCTGTAGCTGCGAAGCCAGTCCTCGAGGATATCAAGATGACCCGGAACTTCGGCCAGTTTGGCCAGCGGAACCTGGTGGGAGCGCCATGTGCCCTCGGTGGGATTGCCATCGACCTCCTTAGGACCAGTCCAGCCCTTGGGCGATCGGAGGACAATCATCGGCCAGGCCGGCCGATCCATTGCGCCGCGGCTACGGGCGTCCCTCTGAATGGCCCGGATGTCCGCGAGCACGGTGTCGAGCGTTGCCGCCATCAACTGATGCATTGTGGCAGGGTCGTCACCCTCCACGAAATGCGGCACATAGCCATAGCCACGAAACAGCGCGTCCAGTTCGTCGTGGCTGATGCGCGACAATATTGTGGGACTGGCAATCTTGTAGCCGTTGAGATGCAATATCGGCAGGACCGCGCCATCGCGTGCCGGGTTGAGGAATTTATTGGAGTGCCAGCTTGTGGCGAGGGCCCCGGTCTCGGCTTCGCCGTCTCCGACCACGCAGGCAACGAGCAGGTCGGGATTGTCGAATGCGGCGCCATAGGCGTGCATGAGGGAATAGCCCAGTTCGCCCCCCTCGTTGATCGATCCGGGCACTTCGGCAGCGACGTGGCTTGGGATGCCACCGGGCCAGGAAAACTGCGTCACGAGCCGCTTGAGCCCTTCCACATCCTGACCGACCTCGGGATGGAGCTCGCTATAAGTCCCTTCGAGATAGGTGTTTGCCACCAGTCCCGGCCCGCCGTGACCGGGCCCGGTGACATATATCATGTTGAGATCCATGGCCTTGATCACCCGATTGAGGTGGACGTAGACGAAGTTCAGTCCCGGCGTCGTTCCCCAGTGTCCCAGAAGGCGCGGCTTGACATGGGCCAGGGTCAGCTTTTCGCGCAACAGAGGATTGTCCCGCAGGTAGATCTGTCCGACCGACAGATAGTTGGCGGCCCGCCAGTAGGCGTCCATGCGGGCCAGTTGGTCCGGGGTGAGCGGCGTCTTCATCATGAGACATCCTTGGGTTGGAGCAGTTCCGCAAGGGCCGCGGCAATAACCGCTTCCTCATCGGTGGGAATGACGCGGACCGACACGGGCGCATCGCGCCTCGATATGACCGGGCCCCCGGCACGGTTGAGCTCGTTGTCGAGGGCAATGCCCAGGAAATCGAGGCCCGCGCATATCCGTTCCCGGATGGGCGCGGCATTCTCCCCGATACCGCCGGTAAAGACGATAGTGTCGAGGCCACCCAGGCTGGCGGCAAAGGCTCCTATGGTCTGCTTTATCCGGTAGCAGAACAGGGCCAGCGCCTCGGCTGCCCGGGGGTCGGCCGTTTCGCTCGCCAGCAGCTCCCGAATATCCGAGCTGCTGCCGGACACACCGAGCAGTCCCGACTGGTGGTTGGCCATGCGGTCGAAGGCCAGGGCGTCCATATCGTGCACTTGCGCCAGATATCGAACCAGGCCCGGATCGAGATCGCCGCTCCGGGTCCCCATCGGAACCCCGGCTGCCGGCGTAAAACCCATCGACGTATCGACGCTGCGCCCCTCATGAACGGCAACCAGGCTCGCGCCATTGCCCAGATGGGCAAGGACCAGGCGGCCTTTGACCGCCTGCTCGCCGGCGCGCCGACGCAGTTCTCCCAAGAGATAGGTATAGGACAGGCCGTGAAAGCCGTAACGCTGCACGCCATGATCAAAGAAGTGGCGCGGAATGGCCAGCATCCGGGCGATCTGGGGCATGCCAGCGTGGAATACGGTGTCAAAGCAGGCAAGCTGCGGCAGTGCCGGATAGCGCGCGCGGCATGCTTTCATCATGGCGATTTCGGCCGGCAGATGCTCCGGCGCATAATCGGAAACGCGCTCGAGTTCCTCGAGCATCGCCTCATCGACCTCGCCATGGACGCGATAGCGTGGTCCGCCATGGACGACGCGATGGCCTATTCCCGCGATCGCCTCCGGCCCCAGTTCCCGGTCCAGCCAGTCAAACAGCACGTTCAGCGCCTCGGCATGGCTGGTCGCGGACACGCGCTCGATCCGATGCGGCAGGCCAGTACCGCCAACTTCAAAGGAGGCGCCGGACTGCCCGAGCCTGTCGAACTTGCCACCAAGGCGCCGGGTCTTGCCGTCGGGTGCAAAGAGAGCAAATTTCAGGCTCGAGGACCCGCCGTTGAGCGTGAGCGCGAACCGGTCCACGAGGCTTCCCTTCCGTTGCTGGCGCTGCGTTGGTTCCACGATATTGCCGATCGGTTGGGCGCAATTGCTGACGCCGACATGGGTTATCTTGGCTGCGCCCGCATCGAGGCCGCCTGCGATCTCTCTGCCTGATCGGCATTGCATTGCCCCATCGTAACGGTTGTGAGACCGGCGCGCTTTCCTGGGCCACCTTCGCCGAAGCCATATTGAGCACGCGAAGCGCGCAGCATCGTCCGGCCTGACGGCATAGCCTAGGGTCGACGGTCAACCTAGAAGACAAATGGCAGACGCGGATTGACCTGCATCAAGTCAACCAACCGGTGAACTTCTTTTCAACGGTTGAGCAGATAGTCGATGTGAGACACAGCCGCGTCGAGGATTTCGACAGAGTTCGCAGAGCCAGTCAAAAGCTTATGCTTGCTCGTCGGCGCAACGGGGCCAGGCATTGGCCGGGGGATCGGGGCCTTGCCGTTTCTCGTCTCCATGGGCGCCTTAATCGTCCAGCTTTGCTTAAGTCCGGAGCAATTGCCAAGCTGCCCGGCACACCCGATCAAAAGTGATCCGTTCCTTGGCGACAGGCTTTGCGGGGGAGCAGCCATGACCGAAACCCGAAACGCTGCTCACTCTCAATCATCCTCGAGCGTCGAATTAAGGGAGGATACGGCATCCAGATCCCGCTCCTTCTCCCGCATTCTCGCCTGAGCCCGCCGAATGTTGGCCGCAATGGTTTCTGGATCACCAGCGTCGGGGATGTGGGCCCGGGCAGCGGCAATTTCCTCGGCCGTCAGCGCCGGTCGCGTCGGATCGACCCGATAGATCGGGGCGGGCATATCCGAGAAGTCGAACGTGGGGTCCTGGGGCGCAGAATTGCCAGCCGCATGAGTATTTCCGCGGTCGGGCAACAGCTGGCCGGCAGCTTGCTTAACTTGGCCCGTGGGGGCACCCAGCTGACCATCGATTCGGGGCTGCAATCCTGGCACGGGTCTAATCAAAGCTTTGCGCTGATGTCCCACCTTGGCACGAGCATAGTGGGTGATGTGGGTCCTGGCAGAGAGATGCCCTGCCAGTTCCGCGATCTCGGCCGGTGACAGTCCTGCCTTTGCCCAGGTGGCAATCGCCACATGCCGAAACGAATAGGGTGAGAGTATTCTGATGCCGACCCGCTTGCAGGCGCGGCGCATCTGGGCGGCCATTGCCTTGTGCCAATCTTCGAACTGGCTCGCCGTCATTGCATCAGGCGTAAGATCGATGAGGAGCGCGACGGCGACACGAACATCGGCATGAAGGGGTGAAAGGTCGTGACTGCGCAACTCGGGCATCCCAGCGCGTCGTTTGGCGGAGCGCAAGAAAAGTCTGCTGCCTTCAATCCTGGCGCCTACCAGCTCAATCGGGCGAAAGCCGGAATGGTTTGCGACCAGAACGTAAAGCGCGGCCAGGATGGCAAACAGCCTCTTGTGAGCCAGTGCATGGCGCTTGAGCTCGATAAAGAGGGTACGGGCCTCTTCATCTGTTGCATCGACCACTTTGAGGGCAGATGTGCGGCGTGCAGCTTTGGGTATTCGGGCGCGGCGCGCATCAAGAGCAGCCTCGAGCGGAGGCCATAGGACAGCGAAAGCGTTCGCCCGACGGTCAAGGCGCAACAGGACTTCGAGCATGCGTCTGTGGTCGGCCTTGTATCTGTCCACCGTGGCTGTCGCGAGCGGGCCGCCGCCCGACTGAGCGGCCAGAAGTGCATTGACCGGAGGCAGCGAGGGGTGGCGCGCGAGGGCTGCCCGAAGATGCCGCCGCCCTTCCCTATAATAGGAGAGCCGCGACCGTGCACCGGCGGGTCCGTAGAAGGGTGGGGGCTTGCGGGGCATTGGAAGGACCTGTGATGCAGCGCACTATAGCCACGATTTCCCATTAGTCTACGCTTTTGATGCACCTGACTCATTCCGTTTCTTGCCTCTCGCGACAGCATAGAACCAACGAAATACAACGTACCGCCAACGCGCTACCAACACGCCACAAACGAAAAGAAGCCGTGCACCTTCACCTAGACGACCTGGTGTCAGCAGCTCGCCAACAGACCATCGCCAAACCACCAAGGAGAGGCCGGGTTCGGGGATATTTGAGCCAAGAAATCGTGGGGCCTCAACCGGCAAGAGCACGCCGTCTGTCCTGTCTCGGGACCCTCCGTCCGCCCGGGTGAATGGCCTCAGTCAGTACAGCCCCGTGAATTCGCCGGCCCACCTTTGGCCATCAGACCAGAGGCGCTCCTCTCCCTCGACTTCTCTGGTAGAACGCGAGCGCTTCTTGCGCCCCTTTGACCCAGCCTTCCTGCCCTGCGGGACGCGCCATCGTGGACCCGGTGGCATTGTGAGATCCTGCAAGAGGCTGAACGGGGTCGAAAACAGGATGAGGCCCAGGCCCGCGGTGGCTCCGGCGACGATGGGCACCGAGGTCCCCTTGCGTTGACCAGACAGTCTTTCCGGATCGGCGGGATGACCGAGCCAGGCACTGGCGGCGGTGGGTGGGATGACAGACAAGAGCTGCCGCCGCGCCCCCGCATTTGGGCTCACGATGATGACCACTCGATAATGAGCGCTTGCGGCGACGGCACGAGTCCAGATTCCGCGCGCTTCGGCTGCATAACGCTCCGGCATGACCATGGACGGAACCTCGATCAGGCCCGCCCATGCGCCTGCAGTCTCTCCCTTCTGTCCAATTTTTCGCCAGGACAGTTGGGGCATTGCTGCAGCTTCCATTGGTTCCTCCAGCACGGCCTCGTGCCGAATGCCATAGAAGGCGGCGACTGCAGGATCGACCCCGACGAACCTGACGGCCTCCCTACGCCACCGCCAACTGGCCATCGAAAAGACGGAACGGGGGTCGGCGGTCACTAACGACCCTTCGGGTTCGGAGAGACGCTGCAGACACTGCTCGAGTGTCAGTGTCTGCTTGGCCGG
Source organism: Devosia salina (assembly GCF_019504385.1). Taxonomy (NCBI): domain Bacteria; kingdom Pseudomonadati; phylum Pseudomonadota; class Alphaproteobacteria; order Hyphomicrobiales; family Devosiaceae; genus Devosia; species Devosia salina. The sequence continues at coordinate 844,329 of NZ_CP080590.1, read as the reverse complement.
AGCCGAACGTTTGGTCGTCCGGACACCAAGGGCGGACCGCACCACGGCATCGGTGATTTCTTCACGCTGGTGGAGAAAGGCAAGCACGGCATCGGGATCCTCCAGGAACCAACGGCTCAATGCCGCAGAAGCCACAGCCGAGGCCTCTCGACGGAGGCGCATCGCAAGATCGAGCGGCAAGTGGTTTGTCAACACGTAGGCGTCGCGATAGTGCCGCAACGTCGCTCGCGAAACGCCCAGGCGGCTGGCAAGCTCACTTTCCCGCTGCAGGCGCCGTCCGGCTCCGCTGTCCCGAAGTTTCATTCTTGCAAGCCGGCCTAGAAGAGCCCAGCGGCGTACCCTGTCCATGGTCTATTCGGTGTCGGAGTCGACTTGGCTTGACAAGTCCAATTCCTCACCCGACAATGAAACGAAATTTCGTTTAGTGATTCATGAACGACCTCCACCACGCTCAGCTATGCGCACGCCTTCAGCGCCATCACGCCGATATCGGCGGCCCCACTTCGCTGGCGCGCTTCCTCACGGTGGCAGCGCCGACTATCGAGCCGCTTTTGGCCAACGGTGTGCGCTGGGCCTGGATCGCGCCGCGCATCGACGCCGTGCGCGCTTCAAGCGAGCAAGTCATCCCATCCGACCTTCCTGACGCAACGGGGTCCCGCGTTCACCTCATGAGGAATACCTATTGCCGTGTAAGGAAGCGGCACCTGGAACCGGCCCGACACAACCTCGTCGCCCCGGTCCCGATTGCTCCCTCAGTCGCCCCTTCCAGCACCGAGCGAGGCCATGATCCGCCTCGACCTGCCGGCGCTCGCGGACGCATTCACAGTTCCGCAGACCGGCTGGATAATTTCGGAAACCTGGAGACATGATGAAAGCCAACCTTCCTCCCTACGCCGGTCCGAGCATTGCCCGTCTGGGCTTCATCGGCGTGTTTCAACCCAAGAAATCGGGCAAGACGAGTGTATCGACCCTGGTCGCCAACCAGGCCCGCGACCTCGGCCTGAACGCTGCGGTCTTCCAGCATGACCGGCATGATCGGCTCACGCCCTACGGGGCTGTGACCCGCATCGAGCTTGCAAGGGCCCAGGACATCATTGGCGGCGACACCTCGGCTGATCTCAAGGCTCATGAAGCACTGGCCGCCGCCATGGAAGCACTGCCGAACCAGCCGTCCGGTCTCGTTATCCTTGATAGTTCGGGGCCCGCGGCGTCGCTTATGGCGCCTGTGCTGGAGCTGGCGCGCTTCGATGGCTTCCTGACCCGGCATGGCCTCTCCGGGTTGCTGTTGGTGCCCGCGCGCCCGATCCTTGACGTGGCGGAGGGTGCTCTTGCCATGGCAAGGGACCTGCGGCAGGCCATGCCCGGGCATATTGTCATGCCGGTCGTCATTGCATCCCGCATCGAACTGGCGGGCCTGGGCGACAACCACCCGCTCTGGAGCGTGGTGGCGGAAGCGAGCCAGGGTGTGATTCATCTGCCGGCCCTGGGTCCTACGATCGCCGCTGGCTTGGAGAGGGTCCTCCACCCGCTCTCCGAGATCGCCGATCCAGGAAGTGAAGACGCTCTCAGCCTGATCCGGGACCACACTGGCTATGGACGGATCGAAGCTGGTGCCGTGGCCGCCGGTGCAGCCTCGCTGATCACGGCCTTTGACCGGGGTCTCGCGCCACTGGGTTTTACGCCGGGCGCCTAGCGCCCGGCCCGCACATAAGGCGATATCAGCGCTGGCTGGCGAATAGCTTCGCCAGCCGCATTGATCTCAAGAACCCGGGACTTGTCAGGCACCTGCCAAGGCTCGCGCCTCTTCTCGACGACAGCGACCTTGCGTTGGTCAGCGATGCCATCAAGGCAAACCTGGCCAACGCATCTGAGGCTGCGTTGGTGGAGCTCCTGAAGACTGGTGGACCGGCCGGGTTCCGAAAGCGCTATCCGCATTTGGCGACGACGCTTGCGAGACAGTTTGCCAGCAACCGTAGCCGTTTCACGCGGTTGTGGATTGCCAGTGGTGGCCGGCACCGAATTCCGGCGCCCGCCGCGAGGGACGCGGAGGCGCTGGTAATGCGCCTCCCGATCCTACTGCTGGTGCGGCTGAAGCTGAGGCTCTACCGCAGGCACTCGTTCTGGCGTCTCCATCGCCGCCGCAGGCGCAAGGCCTATGTCGCGCTCCTCGCGTCGTTGTCGCGCCGCCACAATCGCGTGCGGTAAAGGGTGCAACCGGTGCATGAACCGTCATAGGCGTTCCGCTTCCCGGAACCGACCGGACGGACTCGCCGGTTGCACCACCCCTATTACACCCCTAGAGGCTCGCGAAGTGTCATGGTGTGCGCCTTCCTATTGGCAATAGAACCGACCCGCACCGAGCAGCGAAGAGTCCCCATTAGTCTACGCTAATTCCGGATGGATGAGATGCCGTCGCAGGAGAGGCTAACAGCAGAGCACCAATGCCGCACCCTCCGGTCACCAGCTCCGTGCCAACAGTCTGCCGACACACCACCAATGGTCTGCCACCAGAGCGACAACCCGTCGCAAACGGGTCCGGATTGGTCCATCGAGTGAACGCGCTCTAAGTCCGGCGGGGAGAAAACCTGGGCGTGCAGGCACCCCACGCCGCCCCTCCAAGACACACTTTGCAGCAAAACGCTTGACTCCCGGCTTCTCCTCATTCATTCATGACACCGATGTCATGACATCGGTGTCATAGAGCGCCGGCGACATCTCGATGCTTCGTTACCCCGCGCTGCGCGACCGCGTAGACTGGTGTTTCGATTCATCGGAGGAGGAATGAATGGCCACGATCTACGATGTTGCCAAAGCTGCAGGGGTCTCACCCAAGACAGTGAGCCGGGTGATGAACGGCGATGCGCCGGTCAATCAGGCGACGCGCGAGGCTGTCGAGCAGGCCATGCTGGCGCTCAACTATGTGCCCTCGAGCGCAGCCCGCACCATGCGCTCGCAGCGCTCGGGCCTGATCGGGATGATCACCGGCGCCATCAGCACCACCCATCAGTTCGAGGATGCGGGCCTGCCCGAAATCTACCTGGTGCAGGGCGCCCAACGCGTCATCGACCAATCAAACCGCACCTTGCTGATCGCCGATAGCGGCGGCCAGGCGGAGCGCATCCCCACCCTGCTCCAGACCTTTCGCGAGCATCGGGTGGAAGGCATCCTCTATGTGGCCGAGTACCACCGTGAAGTCAGCCTGCCAGCCACCTTGCGCGACCGGCCGATCGTGCTGGTCAACTGCTTCGATGCCGAGGACACGCCCTGCGTTCTCCCCGATGACGAAGGCGGGCAATTTGCCCTGGTCGATGGGCTGATCCGCCGCGGCCATCAGCGCATCGCCTATTTGACCCTGCCCGAGCATCAGGTTGCGTGCGGCCTGCGCGTTTCCGGCTATCGGCGGGCGCATACCCAGAATGGCATCGAAATCGACGAACGGCTGATCCAGGTCGGCGCCCTGCCCAGCCCTACGCACGAATATGACCTGCTCTGGGACGCGCTGGATCGCGTGCTCAAGGCGGAGCCGACCGTCATTTGCTGCGCCAACGACAAGATGGCCATGCGCGTCTATGGCCTCTTGCGCGAGCGCGGCATTGCCATTCCCCAGCAGATGTCGGTGGCCGGCTATGACGACTACCGGATGATCGCCGAGCACCTGCATCCCGGCCTCACCAGCGCCGAGCTGCCCTATGGCGCCATGGGCGCCCGCGCTGCCGACAAGCTGCTGCGCCTGATGAGTGGCACCACCAAACCCAACGAGCCGAACCGCGAACTGGTCTCGGCTCCGGTCGCCTGGCGCGAAAGCGTCCAATCCCGTGACGTCAATGTCACGCAACTGAACTCAAGGAGGAGAGAAACATGACATCCCTACGCCTGTTGGCCACCAGCCTGGCCATCACCACCGCGATGAGCAGCGCCGCAATGGCGCAAACGACGCTGACCATGTGGTATCATGGTGCCGGCAACGAGGTTGAATCCAACATCGTCAACCAGATCATCTCGGATTTTAACGCCAGCCAGTCCGACTGGGCGGTGGAAATGCAGAGTTTCCCGCAGGCAGCCTATAATGACAGCGTCGTGGCCGGCGCCCTGGCGGGCAATCTTCCCGATATTCTCGATGTCGATGGCCCGGTGATGCCCAACTGGGCCTGGTCGGGCTACATGCAGCCGCTGCAGATCGACGAAGCCAAGATCGCCAACTACCTGCCCGGCACCAAGGGCGTGTGGAACGACCAGCTCTATTCCATTGGCCTCTGGGACGCAGCCATCTCGCTGGTGACGCGCAAATCCTATCTCGATGAACTCGGCCTGCGTGTGCCCACGCTGGAGCAGCCCTGGACGGGCGAAGAATTCATGGATGCCCTGGCCAAGGCCAAGGCATCGGGCAAGTTCGACTACGCGCTCGATCTGGGCACTGCCTGGACCGGTGAATGGTATCCCTACGCCTTCTCGCCATTCCTGCAGAGCTTTGGCGGCGACATCGTCGACCGCTCAACCTACACCACCGCCGAAGGCGTGTTGAACGGCGATGCCGCAGTCGAATTCGGCAATTGGTGGCAGGGCCTCTTCAACGATGGTTACGCCCAGGCGACGCAGGACCCGGCGGACCGCGACAACGGCTTCAACAGCGGCAAATATGCGTTCTCCTGGAACGGCAACTGGGCGGCCCTGGGCACATTGGATGCCTATGACGATGTGCTGTTCCTGCCGGCCCCGGACTTCGGCAATGGCCCCAAGATCGGCGCCGCCTCCTGGCAATTCGGCGTCTCAGCCGCATCCGAGCATCCCGAGGGCGCCTCGGCCTTCATCGAGTTCGCGCTGCAGGACAAGTACCTGGCCGAATTCTCCAACGGTATCGGTCTGATCCCAGCCACCGCTTCGGCTGCCGCCATGACCGAGAACTACAAGGAAGGTGGTCCGCTGGCCGTCTTCTTCGAGCTCTCCGAGGCCCAGGCGCTCGTCCGTCCGGTCACGCCTGGCTATGTCGTTGCCGCCAAGGTCTTCGAGAAGGCCCTGGCCGACATAGCCAATGGCGCGGATGTCCAGGACACGCTGGACTCGGCGGTCGATGAAATCGACGCCGATATCGCCAAGAACGACAATTACGGCTTCTAGAGTCCTCCCCTCGACTCTGGAGGGACCCCGGCGACAGCCGGGGTCCCGATGCGGAAAGGTTCGCGGCCGATGGCCTCCAAGTTCACACGCTCCAATTCCACCGGCTGGATGATGGCCGGGCCTGCGGCCGCGCTGATGGCGCTGTTCATCGTGCTGCCCTTCATCTTCGCGATCGGCCTGAGCTTCACCAATCAGCGACTGATCTCGCCCAATCCCACCCAGTTCGTGGGCCTGAGCAACTATTCCCAGCTGCTGGGCGTGGGCTTGCTGACGCTGGAGCCGGAGCGGGACGACGCCGGAGCCATTGTGCGCGAGGCGGATGGCTCGCCCGCCTACCCCGCCCTGCGCGGCTATACCCGCAACAATGAGGACTATCCGCAGCTCGACGGCATGCGCGAGTGGTTCAGCGTCTCGCTCGGCGACAGCCGCACCTATGTGTTGGCGCGAGACGTGGTGTTCATGAAAGCGGTGGTCAACACCGTTATCTTCGTGCTCGTCGTGGCGCCGGTCCAGGGCGGGCTGGCTCTGGTCCTGGCGCTGCTGATCAATCAGAGGCTGCGCGGCATCAATGTCTTTCGCGCCATCTATTTCATGCCGGTCGTGGTCTCGATCGTGGTGGTGTCGCTCTTGTGGCGGTTCATCTATGACGGCCAGAGCGGCCTGCTGAACAATCTATTGGGTGCCCTGACATTCGGCGCCTTCCCGCGCATCGACTGGCTGGGAAATCCCAGCACGGCCCTTGGCGCGATCATCGCCATGTCGATCTGGCAGGCGGTGGGCTTTCACATGGTCATCTGGCTTTCCGGCCTGCAGACGATCAGCCCGTCTCTTTACGAGGCCGCGGCCATCGAGGGCGCCAGCAAGTGGCAAACCTTCCGCTATGTGACCTGGCCGGGCCTGCGCAATACAGCGGTATTGGTGCTGATCGTCATCACCATGCAGGCCTTTGCCCTGTTCGCGCAGATCGACGTGATGACCAGCGGCGGGCCGCTCGACTCCACCCAGACCATCGTGTTCCAGGCCGTCGAGCGCGGCTATGGCAAGCAGGATATCTCCGGCGGCTCGACCATCTCGGTGATCCTCTTCGTGTTCGTTCTGGCCATTTCGCTGCTGCAGCGCTGGCTCACCCGGGAGAAAAAGTGATGGCTCAGATTTCCGGTGACAATCATGGGCTGCGCCTGGCGGTGCGATACACGGTGCTTGGCCTGATCGCCCTGATCTTCGTGTTCCCGCTGGTCTTCATGCTGATGTCGAGCCTGAAGCCCGACGCGCAGTTGCTCAGCGACACGCGGAGCCTCCGCGCCTTCCTGCCGGTTGGCGACATCTCGCTCGACAATTATTTCGATGCGTTCCGCCGCGCCCCGGTGGGGCTCTTCATCTTCAATTCCGTCATCGTCACCGGTGTGACGGTGGCCCTGTCCCTGCTCATCTGCTCGGCCGCCGCCTTCGCCTTTGTCTTCATCGACTGGCGTGGCCGGGACCTGGTCCTGGCGTTGATCCTTGCAACCCTGATCGTGCCCTTCGAGACGATCGCCATTCCGCTGCTTTTGATTGCCTCAAAGCTCCCCTGGCTGGGGCTCGAAGGCCTCACCTATGGCTGGCTGAACTCCTACCAGGTGCAGATCATTCCCTTCGTGGCCGATGGCCTCACGATTTTCCTGTTCGTCCAATACTTCAAGGACCTGCCCGGCGAGTTGATCGAAGCGGCGCGCGTGGAAGGGGCCAGCTGGTGGCAGGTCTATCGCCGCGTCGTCATGCCCCTGGCCGGCCCGGTATTGGCGACGGCTGCCATCCTCAAGTTCCTGGTCATGTACAACCAGTATCTCTGGCCGCTCATGGTGGTTCAGGAAGAGCGCTACCGGCCGGTGATGGTCGGGTTGCAGTACTTCTTCCAGCTCAACCGCGCCTGGGGCGAGATCATGGCCTATCTCTCGCTCATCACCGTCCCGGTGCTGGCCTTCTACCTCTTCCTCCAGCGCGCCTTCATCGCCTCCATCGCCTCGACCGGCGTCAAGGGCTGATGCGGCACACTCTTTGAAAGACCGACAAGTGGTTATTGCCCTTAAAGACAAATGGATTTGGGACTTCTGGATTTATCGCGACGGCGATGACTACCACGCCTATTTCCTGCAGGCCGACAACACCCTGGCCCATCCCGACATGCGCCACCGCCATGTCTCCCAGGGGCACGCCGTGTCCAAGGACCTCGTCAACTGGACCCAACTGGGGACCACTTTTGCACCCGCCCCGGCCCCGGCATGGGATGACTGGACCACCTGGACCGGCTCGACCCTGCGCGACGACACCGGGCTCTGGCACCTGTTCTACACCGGCACCGAACACGCCGAAGAGGGCATGAAGCAGCGCCTGGGTCATGCGACTTCGACCGACGGCCACAACTGGACCCGCGTGGGCAATGGCCTGGCGCTCGACATCTCGGGGCCTGACTATGAAGAGTACACGCCCGGCCATTGGCATGACCGGGCCTTCCGCGACCCATGGGTGATGAAGAACCCCAAGGGCGATGGCTGGGTGATGTATTTCGTGGCCCGTCGCCCGGGTGTGGCCGAGCCCAATGCCGGCGGCACGATCGGCTTTGCCACCTCGCCCGACCTCTATACCTGGACGCTGCAGCCCCCGGTCTATGCCGGCGGCATGTTCGGGCAGATGGAAGTGCCGCAGGTCTTCGAGGCCAAGGGCAAGTGGTACATGCTGTTCTGCACCGACGGGACCCACTGGTCCGAAGCATATAAGCGCCTCAACCCGGAAAAGCCGGTGCGTGGCACGCATTACCTGATCGCCGATGACCCGTTTGGCCCCTGGGAAGTGGCCCCCGGCCCCTTCTTCGACGGGGCCCAGGGCAGTCGCTATGCCGGCAAGATCGTCGAAACCGACAATGGGCTGGTTTTCATGGGCTTCCGCCACGACGCCCCCGACGGCTCGTTCATCGGCCAGGTCTCGGACCCCATCCCGGTCCGCATCGATGCCGATGGCCTGTTGCACACCGAACTCGACAAGCTGCCACCCGGCGCCAAGGTCTGACCCCGAACCCCCGCAAGGACACTCATTATGGCCAGCGTATCCCTCAAAAATGTCCGCAAGAATTATGGCGCCGCCGATATCATCAAGGGTGTCGACATCGAGATCGCCGACGGCGAGTTCTGCGTCTTTGTCGGGCCCTCGGGCTGCGGCAAGTCAACGCTCCTGCGCATGATCGCGGGGCTGGAAGACATCAGCGGGGGTACGCTGAGCATTGGCGACCGCGTGGTCAACGACCTGCCACCCAAGGACCGCAGCATTGCCATGGTGTTCCAGTCCTACGCCATTTTCCCGCACATGACCGTGCGCGAGAACCTGGCCTTCGGATTGACCATCGCCAATGCGCCCAAGGCCGAGAAGGACGCCAAGGTCGCCGAGGCCGCCCGCATCCTGCAGATGGAGCACCTGCTGGAACGCCGCCCGAGCCAGCTTTCGGGCGGACAGCGCCAGCGCGTGGCGATCGGCCGCGCCATTGTCCGCAAACCCGGGGTCTTCCTGTTCGACGAACCCCTTTCCAATCTCGATGCGGCGCTGCGTGTCGACATGCGGATGGAACTGGCCAAGCTGCACAACGACCTCGGGGCAACCATGGTCTATGTGACGCATGACCAGGTCGAGGCGATGACGCTGGCCGACAAGATCGTGGTGCTGAGTGCCGGCACCGTGCAACAGGTGGGCACCCCGCTCGAGCTCTATCACCGCCCGGCCAATATCTTCGTCGCCGGCTTCATCGGTTCGCCCAAGATGAATTTTGTCGAGGTGACGGTCGATGCCCTCGATGCCGGTGCCATGCGGATTTCCAGCCCGGTGATGCGGACGCAGGTGCTTCCCCTCTCCGGCTCGGGGCAGAAGGCCGGCGACACGCTCACCCTGGGCGTGCGTCCCCATGACTTCAAGCCAATGGACGACGGCCCCTTCTCCGGCAGGGTGACGCTGGTCGAGCATCTCGGTAACGAGACCATCGTCAACATGGAACTGGCCAATGGGCAGCATCTGATCGTGGCGCTGGATGGCGATACGGACTGCAGCCTCGGTCAGACGCTTTCGGTCGGCTTCACGGCGGAAAAGGCGGCGCTCTTCGATCAGGCCGGCGAACGCATCACGGGCTGACTGGCCGCCATCAAGCCTTGTCGGCCACCAGCTTGCTTGGCAGCAGTTCGCCCTGCTCGCTCAGGATGGAATAGGCAATTCCGGTCAGCAGCGAGTTGATGCGACGCAGGGCGTGCATGGTTTCGAGGTGCAGTTCGCTAGTTTCGAAGCTGTTGGGATCGCCGGCGCGCAGTCGGGCGAAGTGCCGTTCCATGCTGCGCCGCTCCATCAGGCCCACTTCGTCCTTTTCGGCGACGAGCTGGCGGGCCGATTCGGCATCCTCTGAGACCAGCACGTTGAGCGCGAGCTGCATGTTGGCGAGCACCCTTGCGTGCAAATCGGTCAGTTCCTGCCAGCCCTGCTGGGAGAAGGCGATACGCCGCTCCGACTTCTGGTCGGCAACGCGCAGGAGCTGGCGCGCCACGATGTCGCCGGCCTGTTCGAGACCGATGGCAAAGGTGCTGAGATCGGAGGCGCGGCGCGCCTGATCGGGATCCATGCGATCCCAGTCAAGGCGCGTCAGGAAGAGCTTGATGGCGCGGTTGGCGCCATCCACTTCGGGCTCCAGATCCTTCACCCGGCGGATCGCCGCCTTGTCTCCGCTGCGCACGATCTCCATGACCGGCTGCAGCATCACCTCGACCATTTCGCTCATGCGCAGCAATTCGCGCGTGGCGCTGGCCAGGGACGCGTCGATATTGCCGTTGGGGTCGATCGCCAGCGCCGTTTGGCGCAGACGGGCGATGTCGGACTGTCCGGCAATGGGTGCCTCACGGATGATCAGGGTCATCAGCGCTTCTACCGGCCGCACCAGCGGCAGGCCGATGATCAGGACACCCAGGTTGAACAGGATGTGCAGCAGGCTGGCCTGCTGGCCCACCGTGCCGGGGAGGCCGGACTGGTGAAGCTGGAACAACTGGAACAGCACCAGACAGACCAGCGCCGCCCCGCCCCTCAGGGCCAGGGCACCTGCCGCGATGCGACGCGCCCTGATATCGGCGCCGCGCGTCATGCCGAAGGCGATCAGCGTACCACCCAGATTGGCACCGAGCAGGAAGGCGGCCGCGATCTCGATGGGGATCACGCCCGTGGTGCCGAAGGTGATGATGACCAGCACGCTGGCGACCGAGGAATAGGACGCCCAGGTGATGAGCGCCGCCACGGCGAAACTGGTCCAGAGATCACCCCGCAGATAGGTGATGACGACTGCCAGCATGTCACTGTCGCGCCAGGGCGCGGTGGCCTCGGAGACCATTTCAAGCGACAGCAGCACGAAGGCGATGCCCAGCACCAACCGCCCCACCTGCTTGGTGCGCCGGGCATTGCCGCGCAGGAAGAGCAGGCCCCCGATGATGATCAATGGCGCCGTCAGCAGGGATAGATCGAAGGAGAGGATGCTGGCGACGAAGGCCGAGCCGAGATAGGCGCCCAGCATGAGCGCCAGGCCCGTGGCCACGGACATCAGGCCACCGCTGGCAAAGCTTGCCGCAAGGGCGGCAACGGCGGTGGAACTCTGCAGCGCGATCGCCAGCACCATGCCGATGACCGAGGCGCCGATGCGGCTGCGCTCGGCGCGTCCAAGCGTCCGCTTGAGCTCGGCAGCATAGGCGCGCTCGACTGCGGTTCGCACCATGCGCACCGCCCAGAGCAACAGGACAATGGCGGCGATCAGCTGGACGATGATGAAATACATGGACCTCCCCGATTGCACTCGTGTGCAGAATGCGGTCAACCATAATGTTCACATGAGCATAATCAGCGCAATCCGCTCAAGTGAATGTTGAAAACCCAGCGCCATTCGCTCAAAAATGCTGATTTTTCAGATAATTGATAACAGATGCCCTGACCCACCGTACAGCCGGAATGTTCAAATGAACATTTTTTGGTTGCAATGGCACGGTCCGGTGCTACCGTCTGCGCCAGCACGGAGCGGGAGGCTCCGGCATCGAAAACAAGGGAGTGAGCATGTCCAAGAACACTTTGTGTCTGTCCGTTGCGCTGGCCACCCTGCTGTCGGCAAGTCCGGCCATGGCCCAGACCGAAATTGCCTGGTGGCACGCCATGGGTGGCGAGCTGGGTGCCAAGCTCGAGGAAATCGTCGCCGGCTACAATGCCAGCCAGTCCGACTATGTCGTCACCCCCGTCTACAAGGGTAGCTACGACGAAACCATGACCGCCGCCATCGCGGCTTTCCGCGCCGGCGAGCAGCCCGCAATCGTGCAGGTCTATGAAGTGGGCACCGGCACCATGATGGCCGCCAAGGGCGCGACCTACCCGGTCTATCAGCTGATGGCCGACATGGGCGAGGACTTCAATCAGGACACCTATCTGCCGGCCGTCGTTGGCTATTACACCGACACCGAGGGCAACATGCTCTCGATGCCGTTCAACTCCTCGACGCCGATCCTTTATTACAACAAGGACGCGTTCGAGGCTGCGGGCCTCGACCCGAATACCCCGCCCAAGACCTGGGGTGAGCTCGAAGAGTTCTCCCGCAAGATCATGGATTCGGGCGCCGCGAAATGCGGCTTCACCTCCGGGTGGATTTCCTGGGTTCAGCTCGAAAATCTCTCGGCCTGGCACAACCAGCCCATCGGTACGCTGGAGAACGGCTTTGGGGGCCTGGGTTCCGAGCTGACCGTCAATGGTCCGGTGCAGACCAAGCACTGGGAAAACCTGAAGAAATGGCAGGACGAGGGCCTGTTCCAGTATGGTGGCCCGGGTGGTGGCGGTGACGCTCCGCCGAAGTTCTATTCGGGCGAATGCGCCATGTATATGAACTCGTCGGCCTCCCGCGCCGGCGTCCTGGCCAATGCCAAGGATTTCGAGGTCGGCTTCGGCATGCTGCCCTATTACGACGATGTCGAAGGGGCACCGCAGAACTCGATCATCGGTGGCGCCACGCTCTGGGTGCTGCAGGGCCGCGATGAAGCCGAATACAAGGCCGTGGCGGACTTCTTCACCTATCTCTCCTCGCCAGAGGTCCAGGCGGACTGGCACCAGTTCTCCGGCTATCTGCCGATCACCCAGGCCGCTTACGAACTGGGCCAGGAGCAGGGCTACTACGAATCCACCCCCGGATCGGACGTCGCCATCAAGCAGATCACGCTCAATGAGCCGACCGAGAACTCCAAGGGCCTGCGCTTCGGCAACTACGTGCAGATCCGCACCATCATCGACGAAGAGTTCCAGCAGCTCCTGTCGGGCGACAAGACCGCCCAGGAAGCCCTGGATGCCGTGGTCTCGCGCGGCAATGAGCTGATCCGCGACTTCGAATCCGCCAACAGCTAATTGCAGCAGCTTTTGGCCCGCGCCTCAGGGCGCGGGCCTGCCAGGGGGCCAAAATGCAAACCAAAAGAACCGTCTTTACGAACAAGGGACTTCCCTATGCCCTGCTGTTTCCGCAGCTGGCGATCACCGGGATCTTCTTTATCTGGCCCGCCGGGCAGGCCATCTGGCAATCGTTCCTGCGGCAGGACGCCTTTGGCTTGCGAACCAGTTTCGTCGGCCTGGCCAACTTCCAGGACCTGTTCCACAATTCCGAATACCTGAACTCGATCTGGGTAACGGTGGTCTTTGCCACCAGCGTGACGCTGCTATCGATGGGGCTGTCGCTTGCGCTGGCGGTTGCGGCAGACCGCATGATCCGTTCCCGCAATGCCTATACCACCTTCCTCGTCTGGCCCTATGCGGTGGCTCCCGTGGTCGCTGGCGTGCTCTGGTGGTTCATGTTCAACCCGTCCATCGGCGTGCTGACCTATCTTCTGGATCACCTGAACTACAACTGGAACCACTCGCTCTCGAAGACCGATGCGATGCTGCTGGTCATCTTCGCGTCCAGCTGGAAGCAGATTTCCTACAATTTCCTGTTCTTCCTCGCAGGCCTTCAGTCCATCCCGGCATCCCTTTCCGAAGCGGCCGCGATCGACGGCGCCGGACCGGTGAAGCGGTTCTTCACCATCCTGCTGCCCCTGCTGTCGCCAACGACCTTCTTCCTGTTGGTCGTGAACATCACCTACGCCATGTTCGACACCTTCGGCATCATCCACGCCACCACCTCGGGTGGACCGGCCCAGGCCACCAATGTGCTGGTCTACAAGGTCTATGAGGATGGCTTCATCGGCCTCAATCTGGGGTCCTCCGCCGCCCAGTCCGTCATGCTCATGGCGGTCGTGCTCACCCTCACCGTCATTCAGTTCCGCTATATCGAGCGGCGCGTGGAGTACTAGGACATGGTCGAAAACCGTCCCTTCCTGACCTTCCTGGCGCATCTGGTGCTGATCGTCGGCGTCGTCATCGTCGCCTTCCCGGTCTATGTCGCGATCATCGCCTCCACCCGCGCATCCAATGAGTTCCTGTCCGGTCTCATCCCTCTGCTGCCAGGGCCGCATGCGATCGAGAACTACACGCGGATGCTGTCCTCGGGCGTGTCGACATCCGGCGCACCGCCGTTCGGCCTGATGATGGCCAACTCGCTGATCATGGCGCTGGTCATCGCCGTGGGAAAGATCGCGATCTCGCTGCTCTCGGCCTTCGCGATCGTCTATTTCCGCTTTCCGTTCCGCCAGCTCTGCTTCTGGACGATCTTCATCACCCTGATGCTGCCGGTGGAAGTGCGCATCCTGCCCACCTTCGAGGTCGTGGCCAATCTGGGGCTGCTCAATTCCTATGCCGGGTTGACCATTCCGCTGATCGCCTCGGCAACGGCCACCTTTCTCTTCCGCCAGTTCTTCATGACCATTCCGGACGAGTTGATGGAAGCGGCGCGCGTGGATGGTGCCGGCCCGATGAAATTCTTCCGCGATATCATGCTGCCGCTCAGCCGCACCAATATCGCCGCCCTGTTCGTCATCCTCTTCATCTACGGCTGGAACCAGTATCTCTGGCCGCTGCTGGTGACCACGCAGGAGCGCTATTACACCGTCGTGATGGGCATCAAGCGCATGGCCGCGACCGCCGATACCGAACCCTTGTGGAACGTGGTCATGGCCGGCGCCGTGCTCGCCATGCTCCCCCCCGTCCTTGTCGTCATCTTCATGCAGCGCCTGTTCGTCAAGGGCCTCGTGGAAACGGAGAAATAAGCCATGGCAACGATCGACCTGATCGACCTCAAGAAGAACTACGGCAATGTCCCGGCCGTCAAAGGCGTCAACCTCAAGGTTGCCGATGGCGAACTGATCGTCCTGGTCGGTCCCTCGGGCTGCGGCAAGTCCACGCTCCTGCGCATGGTGGCCGGGCTTGAAACCGTCACCTCCGGGCGCATCGAGATTGCCGGCAAGGACGTGGTCAAGGCCGAACCGGCCGAGCGCGACATCGCCATGGTGTTCCAGAACTACGCGCTCTACCCGCATATGAGCGTGCGCGGAAACCTCGAATATGGCCTCAAGAACCGCGGCACGCCGCGCGCCGAGATCGACCGCCGCGTCCAGGAAGCGGCCGATATCCTCGAGATCGGGCCGATGCTCGAGCGCAAACCGCGCCAGCTCTCGGGTGGCCAGCGCCAGCGCGTGGCCATGGGCCGCGCCATCGTGCGCGAACCAGCCGCCTTCCTGTTCGACGAGCCGCTGTCCAACCTCGACGCCAAGCTGCGCGTGCAGATGCGGGTGGAAATCCGCAAGCTGCAGCGCCGGTTGAAGACCACCAGTCTCTACGTCACGCACGACCAGCTCGAAGCCATGACCCTGGCCGACCGGCTGGTGGTGATGAACGGGGGCCTCGTCGAACAGATCGGCACACCGACCGAAGTCTATGACCGGCCCGCCACCCTTTTCGTTGCCGGCTTCATCGGCTCGCCGCCCATGAACCTGATCGAGGTCTCCTCGGTGGCGGACAAGGCGGCGCTCGGCGGCCTGCCCGCCCAGACCGACATTATCGGCATCCGGCCCGATTCACTCTTTCTGGACCTGCCGGAGGGTCCGGCGATCAGCCTCAAGGGGACAGTCGAACTGCTCGAGCCGATCGGCGGCGAAAGCCATCTGCATGTGCGGCTGGACAGTTCGGGCCAATCGGTGGTGCTGAGCGTCCCGGGCCGGCCGCAAATCGAGGAGGGCGCGGCAGTGACCGTTCATGCGCGCCGCGCCGACCTTCATCCCTACAATGCCGGCACGGGACGGCGAACCGACGACCCTGTCGCAAATCTGTAGCAAAATCAGCCTAAGGGCCTGCCATTCCATCACGAAGACGCGTCATGACAACCCAATTCTCCATCGGTCCCCAGCGGGACGAAGTTCAGGCCCATCGGGGCGCCTCGGCCATTGCCCCGGAAAACACCATTGCCGCCTTTCGCGCGGCCGCCGAAGCGGGTGCCAAATGGGTCGAACTCGACGTGGCGCTCAGCGCCGACGGCACGCTGGTGGTCATCCATGACGACAGCGTCGACCGCACCAGCTCGGGCAAGGGCTCGCTGGGCGAATTGACCGGTGCAGAGATCGGCGCCCTGGACGCCGGCACCTGGTTCGATCCCAGGTTTGCCGGCGAGCGGATCCCGACCCTGGCCGAGACCATCGTGGCTCTTGGCGAACTGGGGCTCAGCGCCAATGTCGAGATCAAGCAGCACAAGCACCACAAGTCGCTCGACCAGCTGGTACGGGCCGTGCAGGCCGATATTTCAAAGCGGGCCGCCAACACGCAGATCATGATTTCGAGCTTCGATCCCGAAGCGCTCAAGGCCATGCATGCGCTCGAGCCGGAGCTGGAAATGGCCATGCTCTGGGGACGACCGCCGGAAGACTGGGCAGAACAACTGGCTGCCATTCCCGCGACCACCATCCACATGCATTTCAAGGCACTCAGCATTGGCCTTCTGGAAGAAACCACCAAGCGCGGCATCAAGGTGCGGGCCTGGACCTGCAACGATCCGGTGCAGCTCGTCTCCTTCTGGGGCGCAGGGCTGAGCGGCGTCATCACCGACAATCCGAAGGTCTTCCTCGGGTAGTGGGGGCATTATGGGGCAAGACATGCTGTCGAGCCGGCAACGCGATATCCTGGCCCTGATAGAGGCGGAAGGCGCTCAATATATCGAGCACCTCGCCAGCCGCTATCAGGTGACCACCCAGACGGTGCGGCGCGACATCAACGCGCTGTGCGACCTGGGCTATGCGCGCCGCTTCCATGGCGGGGTCGATGCGCCCGTGGAGAGCCGCAATATCTCGATCAATGCCCGCGCCGCCCTCAACAGCGCCGCCAAGCGCCGCATCGCGGCACGGATCGCGGCGGCCATAGAGCCCGGCTCCACCGTCTTCATGGGCATTGGCAGCACGGTGCAGTTCGTCGCCGAGGCCCTGCGCGCCCATGACAGCCTGCGCGTCGTCACCAACAATATCGACGTGGCCCTGATGCTGTGCGAAGCGCCGCAGGTTGAGGTGCACATGACCGGGGGCCTCTTGCGCCACAATGATCGCGACGTGGTGGGCTCGGATTCGCTGCAGTTCTTCGAAAAGTTCTATGCGTCCTACGCCGTCATCGGCGCCGGCGCGCTCGATCCGCAGAAGGGCATTCTCGACTTCAGCTATTCGGAAGCCCAGACCACCTCCACGCTGATCGCCAATTCGCGCGTGCAGTTCCTGGCCGCCGATGTCAGCAAGTGGACGCGCGATGCCTCCGTGCGCGTGGTACCGTTCAATCGCATCACCACCCTTTTCACCGACCGCCTCCCGGACGATGGCCTGGCCGCTGCGGCCCTGGCCGAAGCGGGCACCGAGGTCGTGCTTTGCGACCAGGATCAAGCATGATGTTCCAGGGGCCGGCTCCCGCGCCGGAAGATCTGAGCGGGGTCCAATATCTGTTCACCGATATCGACGACACGCTGACCACCGAAGGCCGGCTGCTGCCTGAGACCTATCAGGCGCTGTGGGATTTGCATGTTGCCGGGATCAGCATCGTGCCGGTCACGGGCGGCTCGGCGGGCTGGTGCGAACACATCGTCCGGGCCTGGCCGGTGAAAGCCGCGATCGGTGAAAGCGGCGCGTTCGTCATGACGGCCCGAGGCAATCGCGCCGAGTTCGAATTCTGGGAAGACGAGACCTTGCAGCAGGAGCGCAAGGAACGGCACCTGGCGGCGGTCCTGCCCCTGCTCGGAGACCGGTTCCGGCTGGCTCATGACCAGCGCCTGCGGGTGGCCGACGTCGCCATCGACATCGTCGGACATGCCCGCGCCGAAGTCGACGCGCTGGCCGAACGCATCCGCGCCATCGGCGGAACCGTCGCCATCAGTTCGGTGCATATCAACACGTGGCTGGGCAATTACGACAAGAAGGCGATGAGCGAGCGCGTGCTGCAGCGCCTGGGCATAGACGATGCCGGGGTGGCGCGCTTCGTGTCCTTCGTGGGGGATTCGCGCAATGACGCGCCCATGTTCGGCTATGTCGGCAAGTCCTTCGGCGTTGCCAATATCGTGCCCATATTGGGGGACCTGCCCAGCCGGCCGCGCTGGATCACCAGCAGCCCCGCAGGGCTCGGATTCGTCGAAATCGCCGATGCGTTGCTCGCGGCAAAGGGACGTTGACGGGGTCCGTTTCGCGTCCCTGCGTTAAACCCTGATATTGACACTCATCTTTTAATAGCCCAACAAGACTCGCGACCCGGCCACCTTGGAGCGGGCAACGCCAGGCATTTTGGGCGCATGAACAAGCACGTCTTTTGCACCGATCTCTGCCTCGCGCGAGGCGAGCCTCTGGCCGGAACCGGGGATGCGCCCGAGCGCGTGCTAATGCTCGCCTGGCCGCGTGGCAAGTGGCGCAACCCGCGCTGGCAGTCCGTGGATATGTCTGAGCCGCTCGGCCAGGCCCTGCATGAGGCGATGGAGGCCGGCATCCATGTTGCACTCGTGGACAAGGTCGAGGCGCCGGCCGCCCTGCCCATGCTGCACGCCATGCCTGAAAACGTCCGGGCCGACTTCGACGATGACGCAAGTCTGATCGCGGCGATCCGTGACTATGTCCGCGGCAATGTGTTCGTCGGCCGGCCCGATGCGCGCACGACTATCCTGTGCTGCACCGACAGTCGCCGCGACGCCTGTTGCGCCCGCAATGGCTTTTCCACCTACAAGGCGCTGGTGGCCATTGCCGATCCCGGACGTTTCAACATCGTGCAAGCAACCCATATCGGCGGATGCCGTTTCGCGGCCTCGCTGATGGTGCTGCCGCAGCGCCAGCGCTACGGTCGCATGACCGCCGGGCTGGTCCCGGCCTTCCTCGCGGCGCTGGAACGGGACGAGATCTATCTCCCTGCCTTCAAGGGGCGCACCGACCAGCCGGAGCCACTGCAGGTGGCGGAAATCGCCGCGCTCAACTGGGCTTATGCCGAAGGACGGCCGACGCAGCAGGTGACGCTGCATGGCGATGTACCGCATGCGGCGCCGGCCGGCACGGCGGTGACGTTAGAGGCGCATTTGCCGCATGCCAGCCTCATGATCGGCCTGCGCGCGGAGGATTTTTTCGTCCAGGGCAATTGCCGGATCGTTGCGAACGGGGGCGGCAAAACCGAACTGCGCTGGCTGGTCGAAAGCGTTGAGGTGGCGAACCGGCTTTGATGCCAGCGAGCGGGCGCGGCCACTGAGGCAAGACATTTTTTGGAACACATGGCCCCAACCTTCGTTGGCCCCTACGAAGGGAGGTATAGTCATGACAGATCACCACACCATGCATCACAACGCACATCCGGGAGGCCGCTGGTACGCCTGGCTGCTTGGATTGATCGTCGGATTGATCGGGATCACGATCACAGTCGGGGGCGTCTGGCTCGCGACCCTGGGGGGCTCCTGGTACTATCTGATTGCCGGAGCCGGTCTGTTGGCGACCGCGTTCTTCCTGTTCCGGCAGGAGATGCTTGCGGTCTGGCTATACCTCCTCACCTATCTCTTCACTCTTGCCTGGGCCCTGTGGGAAGTCGGCTTCGACGGATGGGCGCAGGTGCCGCGCCTTGTGGCGCCAACGGTGATCCTGGTTCTGGTTCTGCTGGCCATCCCGACGCTACGGCGCCGCGAAAGCATAATGGGCGCACGCACGGCCGCCCCTGCGGCCATGGCCATTGTCGGGGTGTTGGGCGTCATAGGGCTCACAGGTCCCGCACGCACCGATCATGCAATGGCACAGGAAGCCGGCTCGCCCGCACAGGACGAGCCGGTCAGTGTCGAGCCACCGGCCCCTGACGTCGCTCCCGAAGTCGAGGCCCAATCGCGTGAGGCCGAGGACGTTGCACCTCTGTCGCCGGCAAATGACCAGCCCGCCCCTGCCGAAGACGGTGCTGCTCCGGCGCCTGGCACAGACGCGTCGGCCCCGCAGGCCGGCACACAAGAGGCTTCCGCGCCGAGCGCGCCGACAACGCCAACTGGCATAGAAATTCGCGCCGCCGCGCCGGCCCTCGAAACCGGCGCCGACTGGCCCGCCTATGGCGGCACTTATGAGGCGCGTCGCTTCTCGCCGCTCGCCAGCATCACGCCCGACAATGTCGGTCAGTTGCAACGCGTCTGGGAATACCGGACCGGCGATATGCCGAGCGAAGAGGCCGAGGGCAAGTATTCTCCGGAGAACACGCCGCTCAAGGTGGGCGACGATCTCTATCTGTGCAGCGCCATGGGCATCGCCATTTCCGTGGATGCCGCCACCGGGCGCGAGGAATGGCGCTACGATCCCGAGGTGCCCGTTGACGCCATTCCTTATGGCGCCACCTGCCGCGGCGTCACCTATTACGCGGTGCCCGACGCCGAACCCGATAGCCTCTGCGCAACGCGGGTCATCTGGGGGACGCTCGATGCGCGGCTGATCGCCGTGGACGCGAAGCTCGGGCAACCCTGTCCCGATTTCGGCATGAACGGGGAGGTCTATCTCGAGGACGGTATCGGCGACACGGTGCCGGGCTGGTATTCGATCACCTCCGCGCCCACCATCGTCCGTGGCATCGTTGTCACCGGCGCGCAGGTGCAGGATGGTCAGGCCGAGGATTCTCCCTCCGGCGTCGTGCGCGGCTATGATGCGGTGACCGGCGAACTGGCCTGGGCCTGGGACCTGGGTAATCCCGGCAACCGCGGTGCCCCTGCGGAAGGCGAAGTCTATACCCGTGGCACGCCCAATATGTGGACCACGGCCGCCGCCGACGAAGAACGCGGTCTGGTCTACCTGCCGCTCGGCAATTCGGCCGTGGACTATTACGGCTCCAATCGCAGCGAGCTCGAGAACGAATATGCGACATCGCTGGTCGCCGTGGACGTCACCACGGGCGAAGACGTCTGGCATTTCCAGACCGTCCACAACGACGTTTGGGACTATGACCTGGGCTCGCAGCCGAGCCTGGTCGACTTCCCGGCCGATGACGGGACGGTTCCGGCCATCATCCTCTCCTCCAAGCAGGGCGACATCTATGTGCTGAACCGGGAGACCGGGGAGTCGCTATTCCCGGTCGAGGAGCGCGAGGTGCCCACGGGCATGGGCGTGGAGCCGGGCTATCTCTCCGAGACCCAGCCCTTCTCGGCCTATCACAGCCTGCTCTTCCCGGCGCTGGAGGAAAAGGACATGTGGGGCATGAGCCCGCTGGACCAGCTCTGGTGCCGCATCCAGTTCCGCATGGCCAATTACGAGGGTCCCTATACCCCGCCCACCACGGATGGCCGCTGGATCCAGTATCCAGGCTATAATGGCGGGCAGGACTGGGGCTCGATGGCGGTCGATGTGGAGCGCGGTATCCTCATTGCCAACTACAACGACATGCCCAACTACAACCGGCTGATCCCGCGCGAGGAAGCTGGCGACGCCCATGCCATTTTCGAGCCGGAATACCAGCCGGGCGGCTCCGAAGCCGGACCGCAGCTTGGCTCGCCCTATGCCATCGACGTCAATGCTGGCTGGCGCGAGAGCTGGACCGGGCTGATGTGCAAGCAGCCGCCCTATGGGGGCCTGCGTGCCATCGATCTGGCGACCGGTGAAACGCTCTGGGATGTGCCGCTCGGCACCGCCCGCGCCAATGGCCCATTCGGCATTCCCTCCATGCTGCCGTTCAAGATCGGCACGCCCAATAATGGCGGCCCCCTGGTGACCGCCGGTGGACTGGTGTTCATCGCCGCGGCGACCGACAACCTGATCCGGGCGGTCGATATCGAAACCGGCGAAACGGTGTGGAGCGACACGCTTCCGGCTGGTGGGCAAACAACGCCGATCACCTATTCGGTCGGCGAACGGCAATTCATCGCCATCGCACCGGGCGGTCATCACTTCATGGAAACGCCCATCGGCGACTACGTCGTCGCCTGGGCCCTGCCTGAGGGTGATGGGGCCGAATAGCCCCGGCTCCGCCCGATCACAGCAAACGGAACGGAAATGGACCCAGCGTCAGCCTTTTCCTTCGACATGAGCTATTGCGGATCGCCACCGACCCTGGACACGCTCTGGGGCCGGTGGAACTTCGATCCGCTGCTACTGACGGCGCTGATTGCGCTCGCGATGGGCGCTGCGTTCACCCTTCGGCGGGCGGAGCGTCACCGGCAGCTCGCCTTTTGTGGCGCCTGGCTGCTCGCGGCCGTGCTCTTCGTCTCGCCAATTTGCGCGGCCAGCGTGGCGCTGCTCTGGGTGCGGGTCACGCACCACATCGTCCTCACCATGGTGGTGGCGCCGCTCCTGGCGCTGGCGCTGCCTGCCGCGTGGGCCCGCCGAATAGGGATGCTGCCCGCCCTCGTCGTCTCGACAATGGCGATGTGGCTCTGGCATGCGCCTGATCTTTATGCCTCGGCCTTCGCCCACCCCGCGATCTATTGGGCGATGCAGGCGAGCCTCTTGGGCAGTTTTGCCTGGCTCTGGCTGGGGCTGCTGCGCAAGGACGGGGCCATGACCGCGGGAACCGCGGCCCTTCTCAGCGCGATGCAAATGGGCTTTCTCGGCGCGCTGCTGGTCTTTGCGCCGGGGCCGCTCTACCTGCCGCACCAAGCAACCACGTTCGCCTTCGGCTTCACACCGCTGGCGGACCAGCAATTGGCAGGCCTCATCATGTGGGTGCCGGCGAACCTGCCGCTCTTGGCGCTGGTGCTCTGGCGCCTGGCGGATGCTCTCAAGCCCCGGGGGGCGAGCCCCGGATGATCATGATCTGGATCAAGTTCATCCACGTGGCCGGCATCGCGCTCTGGTCGGCGGGGCTGATCGCCCTGCCCTTTCTCTTTCGCCAGCGGCGCGGCCTTGCGGGGCAGCGGCTGCACGAGCTGCACTCGTTCACCCGCTTTTTCTACATCAACCTGGTGTCGCCGGCGGCCTTCGTGTCGGTGGCCTCGGGCACGGCGCTGATCCTGATGCAGGAGACATACAGCAACTGGTTCTATGCCAAGCTGGTCGGCGTCTCCGCCATGACCGGCATCCACATTTTCTCGGGACTGGCGATCCTCACCATTTTCGAGCGGACGGGTCACTATCACACCGGCCGCTTCCTGCTGGCGGTCCCGCTGACGATTGTCGTGGTGGGCGCCATTCTCGTGCTGGTCCTGGGAAAGCCGGAGATGGATTGGCCAACGCCAATCGACAGCTTCTTTGCCCCGGGCGCCCTCTCGGAATGGACCGCCTGGATCACTGGCGGGTGGAAATGATGAGACCGACGCCATGATCGAACACCAGCTTTCCGCCGTGCCAACTGGCAAAGGCCGTGGCCATGCTGGCCAGAACCGAGAGCATGAGACCCGCCGGCAGGATCTGCTCGGGGAAATTGATGCGCAGCCCGGCATTGGCCGCCGCGATCGCCAGCAGCACCATGGCCGCCACGGCATGGTTCCAACTCGCCACGCGCACCCGGATGCCGGGCACGGCCAGCAGTTCGAGCGTCCCGGCCAGGGCGGCAAACACGCCGAAGGCGAAGGCCGCGCCTGCCGACCAGGTGCCGACCGCGACCCAGAACTGGTCGGCGGTGTACCAGTAGAAGATGTCGATCCCCAGCGTGGCGATGATGAAGGCGATGGGGAAATGCACCATCATGGCGTGGATGGGATGGCCCGCCACGGCAATGGCCGAACCGGTGTCCTGCTCGGCCACCTCGCGAATACGCGGATTGGGATGATCGGCCCGAATTTCCGGTGGCGCCTCCTCCTGGGCGATTTCGTCCTCTTCGGCGCGGCGCGTGTCGTCGGACATGGATCTCTTCCCTGGGTCAGGATTGCAGCTCTGGCTGCAACGCCGCTGGTGCTGACCGGTTGCAGCGGAGAGTTGTCGGCGCTGGATCCTGCCGGGCCTCGCGCGGCCAATCTGGCATTGCTCTGGTGGGTCATGTTCTGGGGCGCAACGGCGCTGTTCGCCCTGGTCATGGCCCTGTTCGCCCTCGCCTATCTGCGCAGCGACCTCGTGGCGCGCCTCACCCCCGGCCAGTGGATCGTCGGGGGCGGGCTGGTGCTGCCCATTCCCATCCTTGTGCTGCTGACCGGCACGGCACTGGTGCTGGGCGAGCAATTGCTGCCCAGGGGCGATGCGCCGGTCCGGATCGAGGCGCAGGCGCAGCGCTGGAACTGGTCCTTCGCCTATCCCGGCGGCGTGGTGGTGCCCGGCGAGACACTGCACCTGCCGGCCGGCGTGCCCGTCGATATCGTCGTCACCTCCGCCGATGTCATCCATTCATTCTGGGTGCCCAGGCTCGGCGGCAAGATCGACGCCATACCCGGCCACACCAATGTCATCCGGCTCGAAGCGGACGCACCGGGCATCTACTGGGGACAATGCGCCGAATATTGCGGCGAGGGCCATGACGGCATGCAGTTTCGCGTGGAGGCCCACGCGCCCGCGGATTTTGCTGCGCTGATGGAGGCAGGCCAGTGAGTCAGACCCCATCTCCCATCCGCCTCCACAAGCAGTTGGATGCCATCTGGCAGACCCCTTCGGGATGGGGGCGGCTTTCCAGCGTCAATCACACCGTTCTGGGCAAGCGCTTCATGTTGGTGGCGCTGGTCTTCTTTGCCATTGGCGGGCTGCTCTCCATGCTGATCCGCGCCCAATTGGCGACCCCCGACAGCGCCTTTCTGGGCCCCGAACTCTACAACCAGATCTTCACCATGCATGGCACGGTGATGATGTTCCTGTTCGCCATTCCCATGTTCGAGGGCTGTGCTGTCTATATGCTGCCCAAGCTCTTGGGCGCGCGCGACATGGCGTTCCCCCGGCTCACTGCCTATGGCTTCTGGTGCTATCTGTTCGGCGGCACGATCCTGATCGTCGCCATGCTGCTGGGCGCCGCCCCCAATGGGGGCTGGTTCATGTATACCCCGCTCAGCTCGCGCCCCTATACGCCCGGGATCAACGCCGACGTCTGGCTTCTGGGCATAACCTTTGTCGAAATTTCCGCGGTCACTGCGGCGGTTGAAATCTTCGTCACCATTCTCAGGATGCGGGCGCCGGGTATGAGCCTGCCGCGCATGCCGCTCTTTGCCTGGTACATGCTGGTGACCGCCGGGATGATGATCTTCGGCTTCCCGCCGCTGATCCTGGGCTCGATCCTTCTCGAACTCGAACGGGCTTTCGACCTGCCGTTCTTCGACCCGAACCGGGGCGGTGATCCGCTTCTCTGGCAGCACCTGTTCTGGCTGTTCGGCCATCCGGAAGTCTATATCATCTTCCTGCCTGCCGCGGGCGCGCTCTCCACCATCATCCCGGTCTTTGCGCAACGCCCCATGCTGGGCTACCGCGCCATCATCGCGGCCATCGTCGCCATGGGTTTTCTCAGCTTCGGGCTCTGGGTGCACCACATGTTCACCGTGGGTATTCCCCATATGGCCCTGGCCTTCTTCTCGGCGGCCAGTGCCCTGGTTGCCGTGCCCACGGCGGTGCAGATCTTTGCCTGGATCGGCACGCTGGCCTCGGGCCGGCCGCGCTGGGACATCCCCATGCTCTATGTGGCCGGGTTCTTCGTGGTCTTCGTCATTGGGGGGCTGACGGGGGTCATGCTGGCCATGGTACCGTTCAACACCCAGGCCCATGACAGTTATTTCGTGGTGGCGCATCTGCACTATGTGCTGGTCGGCGGCTTCGTATTCCCCATGCTGGCGGCCATCTACTACTGGCTGCCGCATATTTCGGGGCGGCAAAGTCTCTACCGGCTTTCCGTGCCGGCCTTCTGGCTGATCCTGATCGGCTTCAACCTCACTTTCTTCCTCATGCACCTGACCGGGTTGATGGGCATGCCGCGCCGCATTTCCACCTATCCCTCCAACTGGGGCTGGGACTGGCTGAACCTGCTCTCCTCGATTGGCGGCTTCATCCTCACCATGGGCCTTGCCCTGGTGCTGGCCGATATGGTGCTGCAATTCCGCCTGGGGCGGCGGTACCGTCGCGATCCCTGGCAGGCCGGGACGTTGGAATGGGCCACGGCGACGCCACCGCCGACCTACAATTTCGCCGCCCTGCCCCGCATCGACACGCGCGCCGACCAATTGTCGCCGGACCGGATCGGTCCTCGCCTGGCCGGCGGTGAGGGCTATCTGGGTTTTGCGCGCAATGGCGAGCAGGAAACGCTGGCCGTCGACATCGCAACGGGCGAAATCGATCATGTCATTATCCTGCCGCGTCGCAGCTTTCTGCCACTATGGACCGCGCTGGCGACAGGAAGCATCTTTCTCGCGCTGTTGTTCAAGCTCTACTGGGCAGCGCCCTTGGGCGCGCTCGTGACCCTGGCCCTGTTTCTGATGTGGCCGCGTAGCCTTGGGCAGCGGCGCGATGTCGGGCCGGTCGATATCGGCCGCGGCGAAACGGCCGTACTCGACGCCGAGGCAGTGGGCAATGTCACCGTGTTGGCCAACCGGACTGCCGTGGCAATGAATGGGACCTTGTTCGCCTCGCTGCTGTTCGGAGGCCTCTTCCTGCTGATTGTCGCTCCGAACTGGACCGATATCGCGCCGCTCGATATGCCCATATGGGCAGGTCTTTCCGCCCTGCTGGCCGCGGCAGCGGGCGCTGTGCTGGCCTGGCTGGCCCGGAAGCGCAACGGCGCCGGCAGGCCCGCCGGCGGTTTCCTGGCCGCCGCCGCCATAGCGCAGGGCGTTGCTACTGGGCTGGTGGTGCCCTTGATGCTGGCCGTGCCCGACCCAACCGGCCATGCGCGTCAGGCGGTGATCATGGCGGTCCTCTTATATGCCATACTGCATTGCGGCCTTGGCGCCCTCATGGCCGCGCACGGCGTCTGGCGCATCGGCCGCGGCTTCGTATCGGCGCGGCGTCAGACCGAACTGGTTCTGGCCACCTTGTGGGCGGCCTATGCGGCGGGCGCGACTGCACTTGCGCTGGGACTCACCCTGCTGTTGGGATCGGCGGGAGGCGGCTCATGACCAGCGGGGACAAGCGCGCATTGCTGTCGCTGGTGGCCGGCTTCACAGTCTGGTCGGCCGCTTTCGTGTTGCTCTATGCCCTGCAGGCGCTGGGTTGCGCCTATGGCTGGAGCCAACACCGGCTGGTCCTGTGCCTCGCCTTCGTCGTCGCCTCATTGCCCCTTGTCTGGCTGGCCTTCTGGCAATCACCGGCAGATGACGAGCCGGCGTCATCCCTCTCGGTCATCGCCCTCTGGGCCAATCGCGCCGCGCTCGGTGCCACAGTGCTGGTGTTCCTCGGCCCGATCGCCGCCGTCAGCCCCTGCCTCTAGGCCGCAGCGCCGCCCGCTATGACCCGAGCGTCACGACGAACCGGAAGGCGATGCTGCCCTCCCACCACATGGGGAAGTTGGTGCCCCATTTGTTGTTGTAGAGGCAGAAGCGCAGCCCTTCGCTGAAGTCCGGCACCTCGGGCTGAAACGGCATGAAGAGTGTGCCGGCGGGGGCAACGAGCGCGCTGTCGACCGGCATGATGGTCAAGGCGCCGGCGCGGGCCGCCTCCACGCCCTGCAATTGACCACCGCCGCGGCGCGCGATGTTGTCGCCGGCATTCCAGAGCCCCAGTTTCTGCAATGACCAGGGTCCGGCATTGCGCGGCGTGAACGTCAGGAAGCCGGCCTCCGGCATGCGATTGGCGGGTTTGGCCCGCAGGACCAGGCGGATTTCGACGCGATCGGCATCGAGGCCCCGGATGCCAATCTCGACGGCGGCGGGGGCCCCGAGCAGGGCGGCCGCGTCTTCCGGCATCTCTGCGCCTGCCGTGCTGGCGTCGGTGGAAATGCCGCGATGGAGGGGCTGGAAATGGCCGGTGCGCGCAGTCTTCGCCCCAGCAAGCCCCGGCTTGTCGTGATCGAGAATGGCCCAGTCCTGCCGGTGTTGCAGATAGCTGTCGAGATGGGTCTGCAATTCGTCCCAGTCGTAACTTTCATGCCGGTAGCCCAACAGGCTTCCCGCCGCCCCCTCGAGAACGCGTCCGTCCGGGGCGGTGATGCGGACAATATCGCTACTTTGCGCATCGAGGTCGGCTTGCCACCCCCCGTTCTGGATCTGCGTGCCCGGCACCAGTGCCGGGGACTTCCCCGGCTCCAGCGCTTCCAGCGCCATCCTGGCCAGAAGCCGATCGGCCGGGGCCAGGCAATCCACCGCCGCGGTGAGATAGGCGCGCTGTTCGCGCCAGGATTGCTCGGCATAGGCGAAGCGATAATCGCTGCGTCGCGCCACCTCGAAATCGGCGCGATCCCAAGCCTGCTCGTCGCGGAGATAGGTCTTGATGTCGACGCCCCAGGTATGCTCGGCCACCATGGCCAACTCACGTCCGAAGGCCAGCCGCTCCGGCGTCAGGGCCCCGGCCCAGCCATCATAGAGGCGCGACAAGGACCGGAACTGCGCCAGCTTCTCTGGATCGCTGGCCGTGCCGTGAATCCAGCTGTCGCCGATTTCGCTGGTGACGACAGGGAATGCCTCACGGCGCGCCCACATCTCGGCCCCGAACGCGTCCAGCGTCGAGGCCTTGATGTCGCTGTCCGGAAACTGGTGCTGCAGATGGCGCAGCGCCTCGACCGTCTGCCCCACGCTTTGCGGGCCGATATTGTCATTGGTATGCGCGAAGCTGAGGCCGATATCGGCACCTGCCGGAAAGTCGGTGGCGCCATATGAGCCCTGGTACATGACCACCACTTCCTCGCCCGAGGGTGCCCGCCAGCGGAAGATCGGCGGCACGTCGGGTACGGGGCTGGCCGTGTTGACGCCCAGATGCAGGAAGCGAATGCCCGCCTGGGCCAGTAGCGGCACCATGCCCAGCGTGTGCCCCGGCACATCCGTCATCTTGGCCGCGATGGTGGTCTTGCCGAAACGCTGGTCGAGTTCGGCAGCATAGGAGAGGCCGGCCCGGAAAATGGCCGGGGTCATCAGTTCGGTATGGGTGGTGAAAGGCAGGCCATGCCAGCCGATCAGGCCGCGTTCGATCGCCTGTTCCAGCGCCCGGACCCGCTCGGGCCCCTGCGAATTGAGGTGGTCCCATATCAGCCAGGCCCCGGTGGTCCAGACGAAAGCGGGCGCCTGCGGGTTCTCGTTGAAAAAATGGGCTCCCGTGGCAATGGCCTGGGGGATGAACTGCTCGTGATATTGCTGCCGCACGCGCGCTGCGTGGTCGGTGAAGCCGATATCGAGATGCGTCTTGAAGACGAGATGAATGGTGTTTTTGGTCATGGAAATGGTCAGCCGACCGTGCCGCGCACGACAAGGCGGGTGTTGAGGGTCTCTTCGAGGCCGGGCGCCTGTGGGTTGTTCAAGCGTCGCAGGATCAGACGCACCAATGCGCGCACGCGCGCCTCGAGGTCGAATTTCACCGTGGTCAGGTTGTAGCTTTTCCAGTGCGACTGGGCGATGTCGTCGAAGCCGACCACGCTGACATCCTGGGGTACGCGCAGGTTCAGTTCATGCTTGAGCGCATCGAGAGCCCCGAAGGCGCTGACGTCATTGGCGGCAAAAATGGCGTCGGCGCCCTCGCCGACCCGGAAAAGGTCGATCGTGGACTGGAAAGCCGCGTCATAGCCAAAATCGCCCTGAATGACGATGGGCGCCGCCATGCCCCGCTCGGCCATCACCTGGCGCAGCGTGGTCTCGCGGGCAATGCTGGCGCGGGACTTGTCGAGGCCGGAGAGATAGGCGATGCGCCGGACGCCATAGCCCTGCAGCAGCGCCACTGCCTGGTCGATGCCGTCGTGCTGGAGGATATTGAGGCGATCGAACAGCGGGCCGCTCTCGGGGGCCTCGGCCTCGCCCGCCAGCGGATAGTCGACATAGATGGGCACCGCCCGGTCGAGGAACCGGGTCAGCGTCTTGGGTTTGACGTTTTCGACGAAGGCAATCACCGAGTCGGGATTGAAGCCGCGCATATAGGCCAGCAATTGCTCGTCCATCGAGTAGTCGGTGCGGGTCTTGAACAGCAGCGTAGCGAAGCCCTCCGCCTGCAAGGCGGTGGTCAGAGCGTCGATTTCCTGACTTTCCCAATTGCTGCACACATCGGGCACGATGACGCCGACCAGGTGGGTGCGGCCGCTCACCAGCGCCCGCGCTGCGCGGTCCGGCGTGTAGTTCAATTCCTGCGCGATCCTGAGGATCAGTTCGCGCTTTTCCGGCTTGAGCGAGGTGTGTGGGTTGAAGGCGCGCGAGACCGCAACGCGTGACACCTTGGCGCGCTCAGCAACCATCTCGGCCGTCGCCCTGCCCCGCGACACTCCGGCACCCTCCGACACTGAACCCCTCCCGCCCATGCACATTTTGAAAGCGTGTTCACTTTCATCGGGCGTCAACCCAGCAAAGTCAAGCTAGCCCAGAATCTGGAAACTCACAATAATTCGACCGATTGTCACCGGAATGTCGCGATTCTCTGCGATCCAAGGCCACGCTTCTCTGACGAAACTTTTCCACCGCGAATTCTCCGCATTGACGAAAAGTGAAAACGTGTTCAATCTGGCCAGGTCGGGTGCGAGGAGCCATCCGGCCAAGACCGGCTACCGGAGAATTCGGAGCCATCATTTGGGAGGAATTCAACGATGAAGAATCGTATTCGCGCACTTGCGCTTGGCCTGATCGGCGCTTCTGCCGTGGCCGTTCCGGCCTTTGCCGTTGACCTGGACATTACCTGCCGCTGCGTCATCGGCGGCGTGAACAGCGCCACGGCCCAGTGGCTTGAAGAACAGGTCATTCCGGCCTTCGAGGCCGCCAATCCCGACATCAATGTCACGCTGAACCAGTTCGGTGGCGAGGATGCCCAGCTCACCCAGCAGCTGGCCCTCGACTTCTCGACCGGCGCCGGCCCCGACATCTCCGCTTTCGACGGCTTCCTCATCCCGGCCTTTGCCGAGGGTGGCCAGCTCAAGTCGCTCGACGACCTGATCGGCGAGGACTACGCCAATTGGGAAGGCTGGGATCATATCTCGCCCGGCATCCGCTCGATCATGTCCTATGACGGGGAAACCTATGGCATTGGCCTGGGCACCGACGTGCGCATGATCTTCGTGCGCAAGGACCTGCTCGAACAGGCCGGCATCGCAGCCGACTGGCAGCCCAAGTCCTGGGACGACGTGCTCGATGCGGCCCGCAAGCTCAAGGAAGCCGGGATCGAAGCCCCGCTGCAGCTCAATGCCGGCGTTGCCATGGGCGAAGCCACGACCATGCAGGGCTATTGGATGGCGCTGCTCGGCACTGGTGAAGGCGTCACCGACGAGAACGGCAAGTTCGTCGTCGAAAGCCAGGGCATCCTGGACGTGCTCAACCTCTACAAGACCATCTATGTCGATGAAGGTCTGGGCGACCAGCGTGCGCAGCTGCTGGCCGATGGCCGCAACCGGTCCTTCGCCAATTTCCGCGACGGCAAGACCGCCATGCTGGTCGAGGGCGACTGGTTCTACCGCTCGGTCACCGCACCGGGTTCGGAATTCGAGGTCGCCGACCGCGACAATGTCATGAGCTGGGTCAAGATGCCGGCCGAAGAGCCCGGCGCCGCCATTCGCGGCCAGGACTTCGTCTCGATCTCGGGCGGCACCGGCTTCGTGATCAACCCGAACACCGACACGCCGATGGAAGCCTGGAAGCTGCTCTCCTTCATGATGAGCAAGGAACAGATGACGGCCTTCCAGGACTACCAGCCGGGCATCCGTTCGCGCTCGGACGTGCCGATCCCGAACAACCCGTTCCTGACCGAAACCAGCCAGACGCTGCTGCCCCTGACCACGGCGCGTCCGAACAACCCGAACTACAACGCGGTGTCGCAGGAAATCCAGCGCATGACCGAAGCGGTGGTGTCGGGTGAACTGTCGCCGGAAGACGCCATGGCCCAGTACAAGGCCGCGGTGATCGGCATTGTCGGTGAAGAAAACACCGTCAGCCTGCTCTAGTTCCTTCCCGGGGATGCCCGGCGCCCCTCGGGGTGCCGGGTTCTGCCGGCGGCCAGCAAAAGAGTATTCACACCCACTGGCCGTCCTCGGACTTGATCCGAGGACCTATCGACACAGGCACATGCTGCGCGTGGCCCTCGGGTCAAGCCCGAGGGTGGCACATAGTGTGACGAGCGTCGAGCCATGCCATGCCTCAGACCAAGGCGAAGCCCATGACCACCGAACCCATCACCACGCGGCCCAAGCGCAAGTCGCGCAACTTCGCGCTCCTGTCCAATCGAGCCGGCGCAGCCTTCATGCTGCCGGCCGGACTTCTGGTATCGGTCTTCGTCATCGTCCCGTTCTTCTGGGTGATCTTTGTCTCCTTCACCAACCGGACGCTGATCGGCAAGACCGCGCTCAATCCCGACTTTGTCGGCCTGGGCAATTACCTGGCCCTATTCGACCCGGCGACCTTCTTCCAGCGCGGCCAGTTCGGTTTTTCGCTGATCCTGACCACGCAATTCGTGCTGGCCTCGGCGCTGATCGGCCAGGCCCTGCTCGGCCTTCTGCTGGCCTGGCTGATCCAGACCGTGCCACCCTGGATCAAGCGCATCACCGAAACCTTCGTCATCGCTGCCTGGATCCTGCCCGAAGTGGTCATCGGTTTTGCCTGGTTCGCCTTTCTCGATCGCGACAATGGTACGCTCAATGCGCTGCTCACCGGCCTCGGCCTGCCGCAGGGCGATTTCCTGCTGCAGCAGCCCTTCTGGGTCATCGTGGTGTTCAACACCTGGCGCGGCGCGGCCTTCTCGATGATGCTGTTCAACTCGGCGTTTTCGTCCATTCCACCGAGCTATTTCCAGGCCGCGGACGTGGCCGGCGCCTCCAGCTGGCAGAAATTCCGCGATATCGGCCTGCCGCTCATTCGCGGCCATATCGTCACCGATCTCATCCTCATCACCATGTGGACCTTCAACACGTTCACGCCGTTCCTTTTGACCAATGGCGGGCCGAGCTACCGGACGGAGCTGGTGTCGATCTACAATTACCGCGTCGCCTTCCAGGACTTCCAGTTCGGCAAGGGCGCCGCCGTGGGCGTCATCATGATGCTGATCAACCTGGCCTTTGCGCTCGTCTATCTGCGCCTGGGCCGCAAGAAGGCCCCGAAGTCCTGAGGATCGCGCCATGAACCTGACCCTGCCCGCCTTTGTCGGCCGCATCGCCTTCTCCGCCCTTGCCGCGCTGATCGGTGCCGTCTTCGCCCTGCCGCTCCTGTGGTTCCTGTTTGCGCCGTTCAACGCGCAGGCCGAGATGGGGCTGGCGCTGCCCGACCCCTGGACGCTGAGCAATTTCGTCACCGTGTTCGGCAATTCCTATGCCGTGCAGGCGCTGTGGAACAGCTTCATCCAGGCCACCGGCGGCGTCATCCTGGTCGGCGCCGCGGCGACGCTGGCCGCCTATGCCCTGTCGCGCTCCTCGGTGCCGGGCAAGGGTGCGGTCACCTATATCCTGCTGCTGTTTTCCTCGGTGGTTTCGGGATCGGCAGCGATGGTGCCGATCTTCCTCATCATCTCGGCCGCCGGCATCATGGATACCCATATCGCGGTCATTCTCACCTTCGCCGGCGGGTTGCTGCCCACCGCCATGTTCATCCTGCGTGACTTCATCGATTCCATTCCCAAGTCGTATGAGGAAAGCGCCATGGTGGCGGGCGCCTCGCCGGTGCAGGCCTTTTTCGACGTGGCCCTGCCGGTCATCCGGCCTGGCATCGTGGTCGTGGTCGTCTGGGCCTTCGTCAATATCTGGGGCTCGTTCCTGATCCCCTTCATCCTCCTCCG
This sequence comes from Devosia salina, assembly GCF_019504385.1. Classification (NCBI taxonomy): domain Bacteria; kingdom Pseudomonadati; phylum Pseudomonadota; class Alphaproteobacteria; order Hyphomicrobiales; family Devosiaceae; genus Devosia; species Devosia salina. Next base: position 811,057 of record NZ_CP080590.1, on the reverse strand, counting down.
TAGCTCGGACAACATGCCGGCTTCGGTGGCCATCTATTCCTTCTATTCGGAGGCGGGCACGCCCATCGTCACGCTGCTGGCCGCCTATTCGCTCATCTACTCCCTGCCCGTCGTGGCGCTCTATCTCTTCGTCAGCTGGAAGTTCGGCTTCCGGTTCTTCGGCGGCATCAAGGCTTGATCATCCATGGCATCTGTTGAATTCAAAAACGTCACCAAGAGCTTTGGCGACTTCAAGGCCGTCTCTGACGTCAATTTCGATATTGGCGATGGTGAGTTCGTCTGCCTGCTCGGGCCCTCGGGCTGCGGCAAGACCACCTCTCTGCGCATGATGGCGGGGCTCGAAACGCCGACCTCCGGCCAGATCCTGATCGGCGGCGAGGAGGTAACGCATCTCCACCCCAAGGACCGCAACATCGCCATGGTGTTCCAGGATTATGCGCTCTATCCGCATATGAACCTGGCCGACAACATCGCCTATCCGCTCAAGGTGCGCGGCGAAGCCGTCGCCAGCCGCCATGGGCGCGCCCGCGAGGTCGCCGACGTGCTCAAGATCGGCCATCTCATGGATCGCCTGCCCAGCCAGATCTCGGGCGGCCAGCAGCAGCGCACCTCGCTCGCCCGCGCCCTGGTTTATCCGGCCAAGGTCTATCTCTTCGACGAACCGCTCTCCAACCTCGATGCCAAGCTGCGCCTGGAAGCCCGCGGTTTCCTCAACCACTTGCAGCGCGACATGGGGATGACGGCGGTCTATGTGACCCATGACCAGGCCGAGGCCATGGCGCTCGCCACCCGCATTGCGGTGATGGATCAGGGCAAGATTGTCCAATACGCTTCGCCCATCGAAATCTATCGTCGCCCGGCCACCACCTTCGTCGCCAATTTCGTGGGCAATCCGCCGATGAACCTGGTCGAGGTCGAGGGCACACAGGTCGATGGACAGCTGGCGCTCAAGGGCGAAGGGCTGACCATGGCCGGCCTGCCCATGACCGATGCGATCGGCAAGGCACTGGCAAATAGTTCGAAACTGACGCTTGGCGTCCGGCCCGAGCATCTCTCGCTCACGGCGGCCGGTGCGATCAACTCCATCAGCGCCCCGCTCTTTGCCAATGAAAACATGGGCCCGGAAAGCCTGGTCACCATCGATCGTGGCGAAGGCGCCCGCGTCACCGCCCGCATCTTTACCGACGACCACCTGGACGTCTCCGACCAGGTGAGCCTGAGCTTTTCGGCCGAGCACGTGCATCTGTTCGACGCGGCCGGCAAGCGCATCCCCGCCGTTGGGGAGTGATGCGTGCGCGGCACCACGGCTTGCGTCATCACCCCACCCTCATTCCCTCCCCATCAAGGGGAGGGAGGCGCAGGACCTCGGCGCCTGAGCTCATCGTCTCCCTCCCCTTTGTGGGGAGGGACCAAGGGTGGGGGTTCGGAGCCATCTGCGGCGCCGCAGTCTGAGAAACAGCCATGAAAACCATCATCGCCCACGTCACCCGCGCCGACCAGGCCGCAAACCCCTACTACTACATTCCCTTTGACGTCCCCGAAGGCACGACCCGCATCGATGTGACCCTCAGCTATGCCAAGGCCGAGGACTGCATCATCGATCTGGGCGCGTTCGACCCGCGCGACACGGGTTATCCGACCGCAGAGGGCTTTCGTGGTTGGAGCGGCGGCGCGCGCGACCGCTATTTCATTGCCACCGATGACGCGACGCCGGGCTATATCCATGGCGAGATCCACCCCGGCACCTGGAACGTCATCCTCGGGCTCTACCAGGTTCCCGAGGCCGGAGCGGACGTGACGGTCTCCATCGCTCTCGACAGCGCCCCCCGCAAATTGGAGCCGCAGCCGGCCCGCACCTTTCCAGTACGATCCGAAGCCGGCTGGTACAGGGGCGACCTGCATTGCCACACCTATCATTCCGATGCGCGCGGCGCCCCGGAACTGCTGCATGCTGCCGCCAAGCAGGCGGGCCTCGATTTTCTCGCCATTGCCGACCACAACACCATCACCCAGCGACGCTATTTTCACCCCCAATCCTCGCCGGACCTGGTCTTTGTGCGCGCCATGGAAGTGACCACCGCCGTGGGCCACGCCAATGTCTATGGCGTGGACGAGTGGATCGATTTTCGCATGACCAGCCCCTCGGACGCCCATGTGCTGGAGCGCCTGGTGCATGACAAGGGCGGGCTGCTCTCGATCAATCACGACAAGCCCACCATTCCCTGGGACTACGACTTCCCCGCCGCTGACTGCCAGGAAGTGTGGCAATCGACCTGGATGGCCTGGAACTGGGTCTCGCTGGAGCGCTATCAGCGCCGCCTCGCCTCCGGCATGAAGCTGTCGGCCATTGGTGGCTCGGATTTCCATCAGCCCGACCGGCTCCTGCCTGAGGGACCGCTGGTGCTGGCACGCCCGACCACAGTGCTGTTCCTGCCCGAGTTGAGCGAGGACGCGGTGCTGGCCGCGATGAAGTCAGGCCACGGCTATGTCACCGAAAGTCCCACTGGCCCGCATCTCGAAATCCGCACTGGCGAAATAGCGATGGGCGGAACGGCCAGCGCCATCCCTGCCATCGACGCGGTTATTCGCGGTGCTGCCGGCGATCGCCTGGTGCTGATCGATGCGACCGGTCCCGTGGTCGATGTCGAGATCGGCAGCGACGACTGGTCCGTCACCCTCCCACTGCCCCAGGTCAAGACATTCATCCGCGCCGAAGTCATCGCCGCTGCGAGCCGGCCGCGCATGATTGACGAGTTCACCTCCGCGCTCGACGGCCGCGACCTGCCCTGGCAGCTCAAGGGCGCCGACCTTGCCCAGCAGCCCATCCGGCGGGCCCTGAGCAACCCCATTTATGTCGAGGCCTGACCATGCTGATCGGCAATGCGCCCTGTTCCTGGGGCATCACCTACCCCATTGGCAACAGCTTCACCTGGCAGCAATATCTCGATGAAGTGGCAGCGGCCGGATATCGCGGCACGGAGCTGGGGCCATTCGGCTTCCTGCCCAAGGATGCGAACCTGCTCAAGGCCGAGCTGGACCGCCGCGGACTGACCCTGATCGGCGTCACCCATGTCCACACCTTCAGCGATACGGGGACGACACCACAGTTCATGGCCACATTGGCCGAACTGGCCCGCCTGCTTGTCTCGCTGGAGGCCCGGCACCTGGTCATCATGGACGAAAGCAATGCCTATCCTCCGGGCCAGGAAGGCGTTCTGGATGAATCAGGCTGGCGCGGCCTCATCAACATGGTGGCCGATGCCCGCAAGCTGGTCGAAGATGAATTCGGCCTCAAGCTCAGCTTCCATCCGCATATCGGCACCGCCATCGAGAAGGAGGCGCAGATCGACCGCTTCCTGGCCGACACCGAAATCGATCTTTGCTTTGATACCGGCCACCATGCCTTCTGGGACCAGGACCCGATTGCCTATATGGAGAAGGTCTTTCCCCGCATCGCCTATATGCACCTGAAAAATGTCGACCCGGCGGTGCGCGCCCGCGTTCTCTCGGGCGAACTTGCGGTCAGCGATTCATACGCCGCCGGGGTCATGTGTCCCTTGCCCGATGGCGCCGTCGATATCCAGGCGGTGATGCGCCTCCTGACCGATCGCGGGTTTGATGGGCCCGTCGTCGTCGAGCAGGACATGGCCGAGAACGCCAGCGAAACGCCGCTGCAGCTCGCCGCGCGCAATCTCGCCTATATGAACGGGCTACCGGCCTGAGGCTCGGACCCGGTCGAGCTCAGCTGTCTCTATCGTGGACCTCGACCCGGCTGGCTTCACTGGACAGCAGGATCTCGAGCAGACGGCGCTCGATGGTGGGTGGCAGAATCACTTCGAGCCGGCAGCCATCTGCACCGACCGCAACGTCATCGGCGCGAATCTCGATGCCGCTTGCGCCTTGGGCGATCAGGGCCCGGCGCATTGCATGGGCGGCTTCGGTGCTGTCAAAGTGGGCGATAGCGAAACGGGCACGCGGCATTTCGGATCAGTGGACCACAGCCTCGCATTCGGCCAGCGCCTGCAGGCGTCCGAGGTCGCGCAGGATGAAATTGCCCCGCCCCGGCAGGTCAATGATGCCCCGCAGCTTGAGCTTGGTGAGGTTGCGGCTGACCGTCTCGATCGTCAGCCCCAGGTGATCGGCGATGTCGGCGCGGCACATGGGCAGGCTGATGCGCTGGTCATTGGCCAGCTTGCCGGTGCGGGTGGCCAGCGAGAGCAGGAAACCGGCGATGCGTTCCATGGCCGACTTGCGGCACAGCAGCAGCGAAAGCTCATGCATGCTGGCGATTTCGCCGGCGGCCAGGGTCAGCAGCTTCTCGCCCAGTTCGGGGCGCTGGCGCATGGCCTGCGAAATGTCGCCACGCGCGGTCACCTGTACCCGGGCCGGGGTCAGTGCGTCGCAATCGAAGCGATAGGCATCGCCATGACCAAAACCGATAATGTCGCCGGGATAGGCGAAGGCGACGACCTGGCGGCGGCCATCCTGGAACACCTTGGTTGCCCGGAAGACGCCGGTCACCACTTCATAGAGGGCGTCGGCGTGGTCGCCTTCATGGAACAGCACTGTGGTGGCGCCGACCACGCGACCCGGCGCGTCGGCCGCATTGCGCTCCGCGTGGCTCTCGGGGGCTGCGTGGGGAAACAGGTACATTTTTCGGCTCCATTCCGCTGTGGTGAAACGGAATTGACCACGCGGACGTAATCGGCCTATCCGGTAATTGTAACCGATTGTAACGGCGCAACCTGGCCCATCGCCCCATGCAGACGCACCACATCCTTATCGTGGACGACGATGCGCAGATTCGCCGCATGCTGCGTCGCTGTCTCGAAGACGAGGGCTATCGCGTCAGCGAGTCGGGGGATGGCGAAAATATCGAGGCGGCGCTGCGCGGCGGCGTGGACCTGGTGACGCTGGACCTCAATCTGGGACGCGCCGACGGGCTGGCCGTGGCCCGCCAGATCCGGCAGGTCTCGGAGGTGCCGATCATCATGATCACCGGCAAGGGCGACATGATCGACCGCATCGTCGGCCTCGAGCTGGGCGCTGACGACTATATCGCCAAGCCTTTTCACCTGCGCGAAGTGCTGGCGCGCATTCGCAGCGTACTGCGGCGCAGTGCTGCGGGCGGCGCTCCCGCGGCGTCATCGGGCGGTCTCATTCGCTTCGACGGTTTCGTGCTCGACCCGACCCGGCGCAGCCTTGTCGGCCCGGACGGCAATGACATTGGCCTGACGACCGGCGAATTCGACCTGCTGCTGATGTTCTGCCGCAATGCCCATGCGGTGCTGGACCGGGACAGGATCATGGACCTGCTCAAGGGGCACGACTGGGCCCCCAACGACCGCAGCATCGACAATCAGGTGGCCCGGCTGCGCAAGCTGATCGAGACCGACACGCGCAATCCGCAGCTCATCAAGACGGTACGGGGCGCCGGCTACAGCTTCACCCCGCGCAGCCTCGAGAGCTGACCTAGCGCTCGCTGTCGAGTGCCTCGGCGATGGCATTGGCCAGGTCGGCGAGGCGATAGGGCTTGTTGAGCACCTTGAGGTGGGCGATGGCGTCCTCGTCCCGCCGCACCAGTTCATCGGCATAGCCCGAGGTCAGCAGCACGGGAAGATGTGGCCATTCGGCGGCGACCCGGTGCGCCAGTTCATAGCCGGAGAGGCCTCCGGGCATGACCAGGTCGGTGAACACCAGGTCCACCTCGGCGCCACTGCCCAGAACGGCCAGTGCCTCATGCGCGTCCGCCGCCACCAGCGTCGCGTAGCCCAGGCTTTCGAGGCGCGTCACGGTGAGCTTGCGCACCCTGGGATCATCCTCGACGACCAGGACGGTCTTGCCCGTCGCGGCGGGTCCGACTTCCTCGGGCGCGGTTTCCGGGGTGATCGAGTCAGCATGGCGCGGCAGGTAGATATTGACGGTCGTGCCGCGCCCGGGCTCGCTATAGATGGTGGCGTGGCCGCCCGATTGCTTGGCGAAACCATAGATCATGGAAAGGCCGAGCCCGGTGCCGCGCCCTTTCTCCTTGGTGGTGAAGAAGGGCTCGAAAGCGCGTTCGCGCACCGCGGGCGGCATGCCCTGGCCGGTATCGGCCACCGAGAGCCGCACATAGTCTCCCTTCGGCAGCCCTTCGAGATCCTCCGACATCGAGGCGTCGATGCTGACATTGCCCGTTTCAATGATCAAACGGCCGCCTTCGGGCATGGCGTCTCGCGCGTTGACCGCCAGATTGACGATGGCGCTCTCCACCTGCGACGGATCGATCCGGGTCGACCAGAGCCTGGGTTTGAGCGCATTTGACAGCGAAATGGTCGACCCCAGCGTGCGGTGCAGCATGTCGGTCAGGCCCAGCACGAAGTCGTTGAGGTTGACCACTTCGGGCTCGAGATGCGAGCGCCGCGCAAAGGCGAGGAGCCGGGCCGTCAGCCGCGCCCCGAGATCGGCGGCCTCGAGCGCTTCGGTGGCCAGTTCGCGCTGCCCGGTCGTGGTCAGCTTGCCCTCGAGCATCTCGAGATTGCCGATGATGACCGTGAGGAGGTTGTTGAAATCATGGGCAAGGCCGCCGGTCAGCTGGCCCATGGCTTCCATCTTCTGGGCCTGGCGCAGGGCCTGCTCCGTCGCCTTCTGACCGGAGAGGTCGTGGATAATGCCGGTAAAGTGCACCCGCCCATCCATCTCGAATTCGCTGACGGCCAGATGCATGGGGAAGGTCGAGCCATCGCGCCGCCGCCCGGTGACTTCACGGCCGATGCCGATGATCTTGCGCGTGCCGGTGGCCCGGTAGTTGGCGATATAGCCGTCATGCGCCGAGTGGTATGGCTCGGGCATCAGGAAATGGACATTGCGCCCGATGAACTCGTCCTGGGCATAGTCGAACAGGCGGGCCGTTGCCGGATTGACCGTGGTGATGATGCCGCGGCCATCAATGGTGATGATGGCATCGACCGCAGATTCGAGCATGGCCTGCAATTTGCGGGCCTGCCCGATCAGGTCGGCATGGTCTGGCTCTTGCTCGGTCACAGCTGGACTCGTTCCCCTCGATCGCTGGGGACCAGATTAGCCGGTTTGCCGGGCCGGGCAAATGGGCCCCGCAGCACAAAAAACCCTCCCGCGGGAGCGGGAGGGTCGAGATCGCTCAGACGAAGTGTTCAGAGGCCGAGGCCGGCATAGGCCGCGTCGAGACGCTCCTGCGCCTTGTTGGGCACCTTGACCGCGCGGGCCGCATCCAGGTTCGGCAGCTCGTCGCCGACGGCGATCGCGCCCACCATGCCCATGGCAAAGTGCGGCGTGCACTTGAAGCCATAGAGGCCCGGGACGTCGAAGGTCATGGTGAATTCCTCATTGACCTTGCCCTTGAAGGGCTCGACCCCGTCCGGGATCATGTCCTTGATATTTTCGACATTGTGGCTCTTGTCGGTGGGAATGAAGGTCACGGTGTCGCCCGGCTGAATGGCCAGGAAATTGGGCTCGAACACCATGGTGCCGGCCTCGCCCTTGTTCAGCATGTGGATTTCGTAGTCCGCAGCCAATGCGGGAGCGGCCATGCCGCCCAGGGCAGCGAGGGTGAAGAGGGTGGCGGCGATTGCGCGCATCGGGGTTCTCCTTGGCAATCGGGTCGGCTGACCCGTTGCCGCCCTTCTAGAAAAGCACGTCCGTCCCGTCTTTGATCCATCGCAAATATAGCGACGCAGTGAGCGTACGAGAGGAGCGCATTTTATTTGCGCTCGATCAACGAAGGATTGCCTCTACCCACATAGTCTGCAGATCGAGGGCACAAAGAAGCACGTGCCAAGTCGTGGAGAAACAAATGACTAATAACACCATGCTATCGCGCCGCGCATTGCTTGCTGGCGCTGCCGCGATTGGCGCAACGGCCCAGCTTGCTGCAGTCGTCGCCAGCACCGCGCAAGAGGCTGCTGCTGCCGTTGCTGCGGTGGACTTCAACACGCTCGAACGTGTCAAGGTGGATCTGGTCGCACCGCCCTTTGTGCATGCCCATGAGCAGGTTGCGACTGGCGCGCCCAAAATCGTCGAGTTCACCATGACGATCGAGGAAAAGCGGCACGAAGTGGAAGAGGGGGTCGAATTGTGGGCCATGACCTTCAATGGTTCGGTGCCCGGCCCGATGATGGTGGTCCACGAGGGTGACTATGTCGAACTGACCCTGATCAATCCCGACACCAATCTCATGCCGCACAATATCGACTTCCATGCCGCCACCGGCGCGCTGGGCGGCGCCAAGCTCACCAATGTCAATCCGGGCGAAAAGGCCATTCTGCGCTTCAAGGCAATCAAGGCCGGTGTGTTTGTCTATCACTGTGCGCCCGAGGGCATGGTCCCCTGGCACGTCACCTCGGGCATGAACGGCGCCATCACGGTGCTGCCGCGCGAGGGCCTCAAGGATCCCCAAGGCAACCTCATCACCTATGATCGCGTCTATTATGTGGGTGAGCAGGATTTCTACGTCCCCAAGGATGCGGACGGCAATTACATGGCCTTCGAGAGCATTGGCGACGGCTATGCCGATACCATCACCGCCATGCGCACGCTGACACCGAGCCACATCGTCTTTAACGGCAAGGTCGGTGCCCTGACCGGCGACAATGCGCTCAAGGCCAATGTGGGCGAGACCGTGCTGATCCTGCACTCGCAGGCGAACCGCGATACCCGCCCACACCTGATCGGTGGCCATGGCGATTTCGTCTGGCCCACGGGCAAGTTCCACACGCCGCCCGATGTCGACCAGGAAACCTGGTTCATCCCCGGTGGTACGGCCGGCGCGGCGGTCTACACGTTCCGCCAGCCGGGGGTTTATGCCTATGTGAACCACAACCTGATCGAGGCCTTCGAACTCGGTGCCGCCGGCCATTTTGTGGTCGAGGGCGAATGGGACGACGACCTGATGACCAGCGTGCTGGCACCAAGCCCGATCTGATTGGTTCCGCCGGGGTCCCGCCAGGACCCCGGCGAAGCCTTGCCGGTGTCCGCCCGTGCATCGGCATTTTCCCGGAGGCAGAGATGACGGCCCATGCTGTTCGCGCCAAGGACATAACCACCCTGCTGCTGCCTGCGACCTTGCTGGCAGTGGCCGTGGGTGCTTTGGCCTTCCAGCTGGCGCCATCGCTGCCGGACCCGTTCCGCCCGGCAGCAATTGTTGCACCCGCAACTGTCACATTGCCTCCGGGGAACCTCACCTATCGGCCCGAGGGCCATTTCCTCCAGGACAATGCGCCGATCGACGGCCCCAGGGTGACCACCACCATCGCCGCGCCACTCGTCATCATGCGCCACCAGGTCAGCGTCGAGGACTATGCGCGCTGCGTTGCCGATGGGGCCTGCGCGGCGACGGCGGAAGCCGGGCTCGACGGCTACCCGGTGACCGGGGTGAGCTTTCAGGATGCAATTGCCTATGCCGACTGGCTGAGCGCACAAACCGGCCAGGTCTGGACACTGCCCACCGATGCTGAATGGGCCTATGCGGCGGCCGAACGCTATGTCGATGAGGCGGCAAATGTTGAGGATGTTGGCAACCCGGCCCTGCGTTGGCTCGCCGAGTACCGGGAAGAAGCGGCCCGCAGCCGCACGGCCGATCCCCTGCCCCATCCTCAGGGCCATTTTGGGGCCAATAGCAGTGGCCTCATGGATCTCAGCGGCAATGTCTGGGAGTGGACCGATACCTGCCACCGGCGCATCCATGTCGACGCGGCCGGCGCGATCCTCAGCGAGCAGCCCGCCTGCACGATCCGGGTGATCGAGGGCAAGCACAGGGCCTCGACCAGCTATTTCATTCGTGACCCCAAGAGCGGCGGCTGCTCGGTTGGCCTGCCACCCGACAATCTCGGCTTCAGGCTTGTCCGGCGCCCGGCCTGGCACGAGCAATTGCTCGACCGGATCGGGCTGTGACGGGCTGGCCCGGGGCGGGTGCGACGGCGGCGCAGGTATCGCTGCAGCGGCTTTTGATGTATCTCAGGCACATCGAAAGTCGGGGAACTGCCCTTTGGCCGATATCGACCGCAGCCTGATCAAGAGCCTGCCGCTCTTTGCCAACATGGCCGATGACGCCCTGGACCGGCTATTGCTGCGCGCGTCCATGCGCCGCCTGCCCATCGGGGAGGCCGTCTTCGAACAGGGCCAGAGGGCGACGCACTTCTTCCTGTTGCTGCATGGCCGGCTCAAGGTCACCCAGGTGACGCCGGAGGGATCGCAGATCATCGTGCGCGTGGTGCATCCGGGTGACCTCTTCGGCTTTGCCCAGGCCCTGCAGCGCGACGACTATCCGGGCACGCCTGTCGCCGCCGCCGAAAGCGTGCTCATGTGCTGGCCCAACGAAGTCTGGGGCAGCATTGTCGAGCAGAATCCGCAAATGGCGGTCAACGCCATGCGCACAATCGGCCAGCGCCTGCAGGAGGCGCATACCCGCATTCGCGAGATGTCGACCGAAGAAGTCGAACGCCGCGTGGCCCATGCCGTGCTGCGGCTGATGGATCAGGCCGGACGGCGCGAGGATGATGGTGTGCGCATCGACTTCCCCCTCACCCGCCAGGACGTTGCCGAGATGACCGGCACGACGCTGCACACGGTATCGCGCCTGTTCAGCGCCTGGGAGAGCCAGGGCATCGTCAAGGGCGGGCGGCAAAAGCTGCTGGTGCGTGACAAGGCCCGCCTGCAGGCGCTGGCAGAGGGCCAGGCCTAGCCAGGCCAATCGGTCCTTGCGCTGGCGCAAGGATAGCCAGGGCAATGCGGGATAGGGCGGAAGCGTCCAGTTCCGGAGCCCGTCAATGAATCAAATCCATGCCATCAAGCGCAAGCCGGTGCCGCGCGGCATCGCTCATACGGGCCCGGTCATTCTGGCCTATGGCTTTCGCCCCTTTTTCCTCGGCGCCGGAATCTGGGCGGTCCTCGCCATGGGCCTCTGGATCGGCGCCCTGGCGTTGGGCCTGCCCATCGGGGAAGGCTATGGCGGCGCGGCCTGGCATGCCCATGAGATGCTGTTCGGCTATAGCTCGGCGGCGCTGGCCGGGTTCCTGCTGACCGCCATCCCGAACTGGACCGGACGCCTGCCGGTGTCCGGTGCGCCCCTGGCCCTGCTGTTCCTGGTCTGGTTACTGGGCCGCCTGGTCCTGATCGCGCCCACACTGCTGGGTCTCGGCTGGGCCGTCGCGCTCGATCTCGCCTTCCTGCCGCTGCTCCTTGCCATCTGCCTGCGCGAAGTGGTCACCGGACGCAAATGGCGCGACCTCAAGGTGCTGGCGGGCGTTCTGGCCCTGGCGCTGGCCAATGGCGGCTTTCATGCGCTGGTGATCTGGAACGGCGATACGGGCCTGGCCAGCCGGCTCGCGATCTCGGCCTATGTCATGCTCATCGGCATTATCGGCGGGCGGGTCGTGCCCAGCTTCACCCGCAATTGGCTGGCCAAGCGCCATGTCACCGCCCTGCCCGCTCCCTATGACCGGCTCGACACCATTGCCCTTCTGGTTGGTCTGGCGGCGCTTGTCTGCTGGGTGGCCGCACCGGAGCAATTGGCCACCGGTTTGATCGCCCTTGCCGCCGCGGCCCTGCACGCGGCCCGGCTCAAGCGCTGGCAGGGATGGCAGACGGGCGAGGAGCGGCTGGTTCTGGTGCTGCACCTGGCCTATGCGGCGATCCCGCTCGGCTTTGTTGCTATGGCTCTGGCCGCGAGCGGCCTGCTGGAAGCCACAGCGGCGCTACATGTGTTCACCGTCGGGGCCATCGGCCTGATGACCCTGGCGATCATGAGCCGGGCGACCCGCGGTCATACCGGCCTGCCGCTCACCGCGCCGCTGCTCACCGGCGTCAGCTATGCGTATATCATTGTCGGGACGATCCTCAGGCCCGTGGCCGTGTTGATCCCGGACCACTATCTGATCCTGGTGTCGCTCAGCGGCCTCTGCTGGATGGCGGCGTTCTCGCTCTATCTGGTCGAATACGCGCCCGCCCTGGTGACCCGCCGCAAGCCCCGCCCGGCCTGACGCCGGCTCAGAAGCGCATGGCGATCTCCGGCGCCATGCGGTCGGGGGTCCAGGGTGGGTCGTAGGTGAGTTCGACCCGCACCTCCATCACCCCCGGCACCGCCCCGGCGGCGGCAGCCACTGCCCCTTGCAGAAAAGCGCTGGCCGGGCAGAAACGCGCCGTGGTGGTCATCACGATGGCCACGGCCCCATCGGCAACCACATCGACATCATAGACCATCCCGAGATCGATGATGTTGTGCCCAAGCTCGGGGTCGATCACCCCGCGCAGCGCGGCCCTTATGTCGGCCTCCATCTCCATGCGCGGGTTGGCAATCATGGCCGGGAACCTGCCCGCATCATCAGCCGGTAGGTCGTGCCTTCGGCATCGAAGTCGCCGACCCAGGCGTGGCCGCGCGCTTCGAGCTCGGGGAACAGGAAGACCGGCTCCCGCGCCAGCAGGGCAAACAGCACCTCGCCCTTCGCCATGGCCTCCAATTGCGCCAGAATGCGCACCATGGGCTCGGGCGGGTCGAGTTCGGTGCAATCGAGATAGTGCGCCGGGTCGGGCCAGTTGTCCGGATCGTCGCTGCGCGATCCCGCCGGTTCGGATGCCGCGCCATCGGGCGTGAACAGCACCTGCCAGTCGCCGCCGTCCAGTGGGGTCGCCTCGTAGTCGAAACCCTTGGCCTGCATGACCTTGAACAGCGGCTCGGGCCGGAAGGTGGCGTAGAGTCTCAGCCCCTGCCCCGGGGCCAGGCTGCCCACGGCGCCCATGATGGCCCCGAAGGGCTCGCCGCCATTGTGCAGCAGCGGACGCACGTCCAGTTCGAGAGGATCGGTCATGTGGGGCTCCTGAAATTGCGTGCCGGCCAGAGCAGGCGCGGCCGGGGGTGGTCTTGCCAGAGCAGCGGCAGATCAGCGAGCCGCCGCGCCCGATAGAAGTGGTGGATCAGATAGAGAACGGCCGCCATTTGCAGGACTGCGGCCAGCTGCAGCAGAGCCGGAACACTTGCGGCAATGGCCACCGCGCCCGCCGTCACGGCGCCGAAATAAAGGCCGAAACCGAGCCGCGCCGGCGCTTCGCGCACCATGTCCTGCACGCGCGGCGTGGGCAGGCGGCCCATGGACGGGGCGAAACATTCAAGCCAGGTCAGGAACGGGATGATCTTGTAGAGCATGGCCAGGCCCAGCCCACTGAGCCAGCCCAGGCCGAGCAGATGCACGGCTGCGGCCACGGCACCCTCCCAGCCCAGCCAGGTGGCGAGGGTGAGCAGCAGCACCCCCAGAACCAGCATGATGAACGCGCCGATGGCCGCAATCATGTGCAGTTCGAGCTGGGCCCGCCGGCGGCGGCGATAGAGCGTCACCACGTCGCCCAGATAGGCGCCGAGAGCAAGGAGCGCCGCAAGACCCACCACAGCCAGGCCGAGGGGCCATGGCGCGTTCAGCCATAGGAGAACCCCGAGCGCTGCGCAGGCGAGGGCCAACCCGGCCACAGCTGAGAGAAAGGCCACCCGCGGCACCCATCCCGTGCGCTCGGGGGAAATCAGAAACATCGAGACCAGCCGGTAGCTCACACCCATGGCCGCCAGGGTCAGCCAGCCCCCCAGGCCAAAGCCGGCATGGAGGGTCACGCCATGGGTCACCAGCGCCACCGCGAAATCGCCGCCGATCAGCCCGGCCAATGCGGCGGCCAGCGTGTCGCCGAGCATGGCGGCCACGAGCAGGCTCATCAGCGCGACGGTCACAAATCCGGCGGGTAGCGGCAGGGATTTGGCGCGCAGCAGGGTGGCAAAGAGCGGCACCGCCGCGATGCCGAAGCCCGCGATCACGACCAGGCCGCCCAGCGGCAGCAGTTCGGCACTACCAAGCCAGCCATCGAGGGCGGCAAAGCCGCACAGCATGAGAAAAAGGCCAACAAGGATCGTGCCCAGTGCAACAGGCGCCAGGCCCGGCAATGCCAGCTCCCGCCCCACCAGCACCGGCAGGAACTGCATCAGCGCGCCCAGCATCAAGAGGCTCAGCCAGCCAATGGCGAGCAGATGCACGACAATGAGTGTCGAGGGCGCAGCCAGCGGGTTCTGGGGGTAAGCCCAGCCCAAGCCGATCAGGGCTAGCGCCACGACCAGCGCGGTCAGCGCGCAGCCGAAATAGGCAAGTGTCCAGCGCGAGAGTGTGGCCATCTGCATCCTGGTGCTCCCCGACAGGGGAACCGAACGGGCCGGTTCCCCAATGTGTCTCAGGCCGCCTCGGCGCGGCCCAGTTGCACCCGCCAGACCTCCGGGCCGCTCTCGAGATAGGTCCAGGAGAACTGGCCGGGATATTCGGCCTGCAACTGATAGTGCAGCGGCCGCGGATCGTGGTCGTTGACGATCACGAAGCTGTCCCCGACGGCCAGGTCATTGGCCATGGCAAAGATTTTCGGATGCCGCTCCCGCGGCTGGATGGTGCGCACATCGATGAAGGCCAGTTCCTTGTCTGCCATCTGTCCTGTCCTGACCGCTGATGAAAATGACGGCGGGCGGCGGTCCTGCGTCCCGACCCTGGCCAAGCTAGGACGGAACGGTCCGGGCTCACTTTGTCGCAGCGCAAACTCTCTTGCCCCATCCGGGCGGCACCGCGCCTTGATCCAAAGCAAAGTCGGCCCTGAGTGCGGCCACTAAAAGGGAATGGACTGAAACGGGAAGGTGTGGGGATGACCCAGGACGTCGCGCTCGACGCACTCAAGAATTGCTACGAGCGGCTTCTCGAGGCCTGCGACATGCTGGAGCTGATCGCGGACGGCCTGCCCGGCAGCGTGCCCCTGGCGCTATGCAACCGGCTCGTGGTCAGCCTGGTCAGGCTGGTGACCGAGACCCATCTGCAGGAGAACCAGGTGCTGCTGCCGATGCTGCTGGCCTCGGAGCGCGCCGAAATGCGCCAGGCCGCCGAACGCCTGCGGCAGGAGCACGACTATGACGACCAGGTCGCCATCGAAGTCGAGGAAGCCCTTGTTGACCTCGTCTCGGGCCGCTCCGTATTGTCACCCGACGCGACCGGCTATCTGCTGCGCAGCTTTTTCGAGAGCATCCGCCGCCATGTCTATGCGGAAATGGACCTGCTCTCGCTGATCGTCAACGTCGCTCCACGAGGCGGACATCTGCATTGATCCAGTTTCTACTTGCCTTCGCGCTTTTTCTGGCCCTGCATTCCGTTCCCGCCATACCCGCAATCCGCCAGGGCCTGGTCGCGCGGTTGGGGCGCCGCCCCTATCTGGCGCTCTATTCCATCGCTTCGATTGCGAGCCTGGTCTGGGTGTTCCAATCTGCCCTGGCGCTCGATTATCTCGAACTCTGGCCGCCCGCGGCCTGGCAGGCGTGGCTGGCGCTGGTCCTGGTCCCGGTCGCTCTGGTGCTGCTGATTGCCGGACTTGCCAGCCCCAACCCACTTTCCATCAGCTTCCGCCGCGGCTCTGATCATCCCGGCGCCATCACGGCCATTACCCGCCACCCGGTGCTGTGGGGCTTCGTTCTCTGGGCCGCCAGCCATGTGCTGGCCAATGGCGACGTGCGCAGCCTGATGCTCTTCGGGGCGTTGGGCCTGTTCGCTGTGTTCGGCATGGTGATGACCGATCGGCGCAGTCGGCGTCGCCTGGGTTCCGACTGGACGCGGCTGTCCGAGACCTCTTCGGTGCTGCCCTTCGCAGCCATGCTGGCGGGTCGCAGCCGGCTGCGCCTCGACCTGCCCCTCGGCATCGGTATTGCTGGCGCCGCCCTGCTCACGGCCTGGCTGCTGCTGGGCGGCCATGCCGCGCTCTTCGGTGCCGACCCGCTGGTGCTGGCAGCGAGCTAATCAACGCCGCCGTCCCAGGCCTGGGCCTCGGGGCCGCCCGGCAGGCCCAGCAGATCGATGGCCCGCGCGGCCAGATGGTCGACGATCTCGGCCAAAGATTGCGGCCGGTGATAGAAGGCGGGGACCGGCGGCATGACGATGGCACCCATCTCGGTCACGGCCACCATATTGCGCAAATGGCCCAGATGCAGCGGCGTTTCCCGCGCCAGCAGCACCAGTTTCCGCCGCTCCTTGAGGTGAACATCGGCTGCCCTTGTCACCAGATTGTCGGTAATGCCGGCGGCGATGGCAGCCAGGGAGCGCATGGAACAGGGAGCAATGATCATGCCGGCGGTGCGACAGGACCCGCTGGCGATGGTGGCGCCGATATTGGTGGCATCATGGACGGTCTCCGCCAGCCCCACCAGTCTTTCAAAGGCCGTGGCCCCGACCTCCTCGGCCAGGGTGCGGCGGGCGGCAGGCGACACCACCAGGTCGGTCGCAACCTCCGGCCGGGAAGCGAGCCGTTCCGCCACGCGCAAGCCGATGGCGGCGCCCGAAGCGCCGGTCAGCGCCAGCACGACGCGATGTGCCCCGCTCATGGCTGGAGACCCAACTGGGTCCAGATGGCATCGACGCGGGTCCTGATCGCATCGGACATGACCAGCGGACGCCCCCACTCGCGCTCCGTTTCCGCGCCGATCTTGGTGGTGGCATCCAGGCCGAGCTTCCCCCCGAGGCCTGGCCGGGGCGAGGCAAAATCGAGATAATCGATGGGCGTGTCCGCGATGGAGAGCAGATCGCGGGATGCATCGAAGCGCGTCGAGAGCGCCCACATCACGTCCGCCCAGTCGCGGACATCGATATCGGGATCGACCGCAATGATCAGCTTGGTCATGCTGAATTGCGGCAGCATGGACCACAGCCCCATCATCACCCGCCGGGCCTGGCCGGGATAGCGCTTGTCGATGGCAAACACCATGGTCCGGTAGGAGCAGGCCTCGGGCGGCAGCCACAGATCGCGGATTTCCGGGAATTGCTGTCGGGCCAGCGGCACGAAGAGCGGTGTCATTGCCGCGCCAAGGCGCGAGGGCTCATCGGGCGGGCGCCCGGTATAAGTGGAGAGATAGACCGGCTGGCGGCGCATGGTGATGGCGCTGAGGCTCACCACAGGAAAGGGCTCGACGGAATTGTAATAGCCCGTGTGGTCGCCATAGGGCCCCTCGGGTGCGGTTTCAGTGGCACTCACCACCCCCTCAAGCACGATTTCCGCCGTGGCGGGCACTGGCAATGCAATGGTCAGCGCCCTCGCCACCGGGGTCGGTCGCCGCCGCAGCACCCCGGCGAAGGCCATTTCGTTCAGCCCATCGGGCAGCGGCATGACGGCGGCCAGCAGCGTTGCCGGATCGGCGCCGATGGCAATGGCGATGGGCATGTCCTTGCCCTTTGCCTGCCACAGCCGGTGGTGCCGGGCGCCGCCGCGGCTGGGCAGCCAGCGGACGATGGCGCGATCCGGGCCAAGGACCTGCATGCGATAGACGCCGACATTGATATCGCCCGGATCGTCGGGCGCCCGGGTGATGACCAGCGGCCAGGTGATCAGCGGCGCCGGCTCCCCTGGCCAGCAGACCTGGATCGGCAGCCGCGACAGATCGATGTCCTTGCCGCGCCAGACGATTTCCCGGCAGGCAGGCCGCGCCACGGTTCGCGTGCGCAGGCTGAGGGCGGCCCGCAACATGTCGCGCTGCGCCCAGGCGCCTCCGAGATCGCGCGGCGGGTGCGGTGTCCGTAATTGCGCCAGCCCCTCCCCCAGCCCTACCAGATCGGCCGCATCCAGGCCCATGCCCAGGGCAATGCGCTCGGTAGTGCCGAAGAGATTGACCAGCACGGGCATGGGCGAGGGCGTGCCATCGACCATGACGGGGTGCTCGAACAGCAATGCGGGACCATCGGCCGCCAGCACGCGCCGGTGGATTTCGGTGATCTCGTGCCGCATCGACACCGGATGCGCGATCCGGCGCAGCAGACCGCGGGCCTCCAGAAGTGCGGCAAACTCTGACAGATCAGCGGCGATGGGGTGCCTGGGGCGCGGCAATAGGGGGGCGGTCATGCGCCAGCCTTGCCAGAGCCATGTTCGGAGTTCCTTGCGCTACATCAAGGTGCTGGCGGGCAGGACCGGTTAGTGGTCACCCGCTGCCCACTCAACAGGAGCTGCCAGATGCTGCTGCCGCGCCCGCTATCCCTTGTCATCAACCGCATGCCTATCGCCTTGGTGCAGCGCCTTGTCGACCAGGTGTTCCAGCGCGCGTTGCAGCAGCATCCTGACCTGTTCGATCGCCTCGGCGCGGAGGCCGACAAATATTTCCGGTTCACGCCGGCGGACCTTGACCTGAGCTTCATCGTGCACCCCGCCGGGCGCACCATCCGCGCCTGCCGCAAGAAAGACGCGCCGGCGGCCCATGCCAATATCTCGGGACCATTGCTGACCCTCCTGGCGCTGCTGGAAGGACGGATCGATGGCGATGCGGTGTTCTTTTCGCGCAGCCTGACCGTGACCGGCGACATGCAGGCCATGCTGGCCCTGCGTAATGGCCTCGATGATAGCGGCTTCGACCTGCCCAGCGACCTGGCGGGTCTGGCCGGACCCTTCGCGCAACCGTTCCGGCAGGTGGCCGAACTGGTGCGCCGCCGTGCCCTGGCCGGGCTGGGCTGAGCCATGGAACTCATCTGTCCCGCCGGCACGCCGGCCGCCTTTCGTGAAGCCGTGGAAGCCGGCGCCGATGCCGTCTATTGCGGCTTCCGCAACGAGACCAATGCCCGCAATTTTCCCGGGCTCAACTTCATGCCAGAGGAGTTGCAGAGCGCTATCGCGTTTGGCCGGTCGCGGGGCGTGCAGACCTATGTGGCGCTCAACACCTTCATGCGCGCCGGAAACGAGGATCTCTGGTACCGCGCTGCGGACGATGCCGTGGCCGCGGGCGCCGATGCGCTGATCCTCGCCGACATGGCGCTGATGGACTATGTGGCCTCCACCTATCCCGAGCAGCGCCTGCATGTCTCGGTCCAGGCCTCCGCATCCAATACCGATGCGGTCAACCTCCTGGTGGAGAGTTTTGGAGCAAAACGGCTGGTGCTGCCGCGCGTGCTGACGGTCGCCGAAATCGCGGCGCTGGCCCGGCAGGTCGATTGCGAACTCGAAGTCTTCGCCTTTGGCGGCCTCTGTGTCATGGCCGAGGGGCGCTGCTCGCTGTCCTCCTATGTCACCGGCCAGTCGCCGAACATGCAGGGCGTATGCTCGCCCGCCAGCCATGTGCGCTACCGCGAGGATGGCGATGACATGGTCTCGGAATTGGCTGGCTTCACCATCAACCGCTTCGGACCAGGCGAGGCGGCGGGCTATCCGACCCTCTGCAAGGGCCGGTTCCACATTGCCGGAGACGAGGGCTATGCCTTCGAAGACCCGGTGAGCCTCGACGTCATGGACCATCTCGATGCCCTGCAGGCCGCCGGGGTCACCGCCCTCAAGATCGAGGGGCGGCAAAGAGGCAAGGCCTATGTGGCCGAAGTGGTCTCGAGCCTCCGCGCCGCCCTCGCGGCGCCCGCCGCGGACCGGCCGCAGATGCTGGCGCGCCTGCGCCGCCTGTCGGAGGGGCAAAGCACCACATCCGGCGCCTATGAGAAGAAATGGCGGTGAGCATGTCCGAAACTGCCGACCTCAAAATCACCATTGGTCCGGTGCCGTTTCTCTGGTCCGGCGAGAAATGGCGCGACTTCTATTACCGCATCGCTGAATCGGGGCATGTCGATGCGGTGACGCTGGGTGAGGTGGTCTGTTCCAAGCGGGACCACTTCACCCGGCCCTTCCTGCCCCAGGTGGTGGAGCGGCTGACCGCTGCCGGAAAATCGGTCGCGCTGGCCTCGCTCGCACTGGTTACCCAGGAGCGCGAGGCCGCCCAGACCCGGCGCCTGGCCCGCGAGGCGCCGCTGGCCGAGGCCAATGACCTCTCGGCCCTGCGCGAGCTGGCCGGCAAGCCGCATCTCGTGGGGCCCTTCGTCAATGTCTATAATGGCGCTACCGCAAGGCTGCTGGCCCGGCGCGGCGCCACCCGCATCTGCCTCGGCCCCGAATTGCCGGCCGCCTCGATCGCGGCGATCACCGCCGGCGCGCCCGGGACCGAATTCGAGATCATCGCCTTTGGCCGCCTGCCGCTGGCCATTTCGGCGCGCTGCGCCCATGCAAGGGCCAAGGGGCACAGCAAGGACAATTGCCAGTTCGTGTGCGGCGAGGACCCCGACGGGCTCGACGTGGACACGATGGATGGCCAGCCATTCCTCAGCCTCAACGGCGTGCAGACCATGTCCCGACATTGCCAGGTGCTGCTGGGCGAGTTGCCCGCTCTGGCGCGGATGGGCGTGACGCATCTGCGCCTCTCGCCGCAGGATTGCGACATGGTGGCGGTCGCCGCCATCTATGCCGCGGTCCGGGACCGGGAGATGTCCGCCGAAGACGGCATTGCCAGGCTCGGCGCTATCTATCCGGGCGCGCCCTTCGCCAATGGCTTCCTCCATGGCGCGGCCGGCATGGACTGGGTCGCGGCGTGAGCCGGCAGGCCGACCAGCCCGACGCGTCGGAGCCGGAGGCGCTGGTCGAACGCATCCGCGCCATCATCGGCACGGTGGCGCTCGATTGCACCTGCCGCCAGCGCGTGCACGATGCGCTGGGGCGGTTCATGAGTATGGAGGTCCAGCGCGAGGCCCGGCGCCACCTGATCGCCTCGCGCCATCACCGAGCTGCCATCGCGGCGCTGGTGGAGCTCCTCGCCGAGCTCGAAGAAATCGGTTTCGAGGAGGCCGATCTCAGCGTCTTCGCCGAACTGGCGCATCTGTTCGAGGACATTGCCGATCACGCCGCGCAGGGGGCAGCCGACCTCCGGGCGATCGGCGCGGTGCGTGGCGGCCGGTAGCGATCAGTTCTCGCGGAAGGCGCGGCTCATGCTGTCGCTGATGGGCTTGGCCAGATAGTCGAAGAAGGTCCGCTCGGCCGTCTGCACCATGACTTCGGCAGGCATGCCCGGCGTGGGGACGAAGCCGGGCACCCGCGCGATCTCATCAGCCGAGATCGTGACGCGGGCCAGATAGACCTCGGGCTGCCCATTCGACGACCCCTCGCGGATGGAGTCTGCAGAAAGGTAGTCCAGCCGCCCCTCGAGCACGGGCGTGGTGCGTTGGCTCAGCGCAATCAGGCGGACGGCCACCGGCTCGCCCTGCCGCACGTCGTCGATCTGGTTGCGCGAAATCATGGTTTCGATCAGCAGCGGCACGCCGCTGGGCAGGATCTCCATGATCGGCTTGCCGCTTTCGACCACGCCACCGGTGGTGTGGTAATGGATGCGGACCACCTTGCCATCCACGGGCGAGCGGATCTGGGTGCGCTCGAGCACATTGCGCGCGTGCCGGATCTGCTCCCGCACCGAGTCGAGCTCGATTTCCACCGACTGCACCTCGTTGAGCGCCGTCTGGCGCGCGCCATCCTGCACCTGCACCATTTCGCCCATATATTTGGCGATCTGCGCGTCGATCTCCTGCATCTCTGCCGAGAGACGGGCGATATCGCCGTCAGCATCGGCCACGGCGCGCTGCAATTCCATCACCTCGGAGCGGGTGACCAGGCCCTTTTCGAGCAGGGTGGTGCGCGACTGCAGCTCGAACAGCAGCAATTCGCGCTGCCGTTCCATGGACTGGAGCTGGCTCTGCTCGCCGCCGCGGCGGAAGTTGAGCGCATCGACATTGTGCTGGTAGAGTGCCAGATCGTTGTCCAGCTTTTCGCGCCAGGACACGAAATGCGCGCGCTGGCTGTCATAGACCTGCCGGGCCTCCTCGGTCATCGCCTTGGGGTCGCCTTCGGGCTCAGTGAAGCTGCGCGCATTGAGCGCCTCGTCGTTGAGCCGCTTGAGTATGGCCTCCAGGCGCAGCTCGCGCATCAGCAATTGCCGTTCAGTAGCCAGCGCCGCAGTATTGTCGAGGGTAACGAGCACCTGCCCGGCCTTGACCAGTTCCCCCTCCCCCACCGCCAGATCCTCAATGATGCCGCCTTCAAGGTGCTGGATGACCTTGTTCTGCCCGGTGGCCACGAATGTACCCTGGGAGATGACTGCGGCAGCCAGCGGCGCGGTCGATGCCCAGACACCAAAGCCGCCGAAGGCGATGGCCACCAGGCCAACGCCGAAAATGGCGTGGCGGCGGATCGAGCGCGGCACATCGCGATACCATTCAAGGTCTATGGCATGGGCGTTGACGACGGTCATTCGGCGGCTCCCTGCATTGCGGCATCCGTGGTTTTGACTGGGTTCGAATTGCTCCGCTGGGAGAGCGCCGTCATCACCTTGTCGCGGGCGCCGAACAGCGCCACCGCGCCATTGTTGAGCACCATGATCTTGTCGACGGCGCTAAGCAGTGCCGGGCGCTGGGTGATGGTGACCACTGTGATGTTCTGCGCCTTGGCGTGCTTGAGCGCCCGGGCAAGCGCTATCTCGCCCTGGCTGTCGAGATTGGAATTTGGTTCGTCCAGAACCACCAGGCGCGGATTGCCGAGGAAGGCGCGGGCCAGCGCCACGCGCTGCTTCTGGCCGCCCGAGAGCGGCGAGCCGTCGCCGGCGACATAGGTTTCATAGCCCTGGGGCAGCGTCGAAATCAGCTCATGCACGTCGGCGAGAACGGCAGCATCGAAGATGGCCCGATCGGAAATATCCTCGCGCATGCGGGCGATATTGGCCTTGATGGTGCCGGGGAACAGCTGCACGTCCTGTGGCAGATAGCCGACGCTCTCGCCGAACTGCCGCGGGTCCCAGTTGCGCAGGTCCATCAGGTCCAGCCGCACATTTCCCGAGGTGGGCAGGATGGAGCCGACGAGCATCTTGCCCAGCGTGGTCTTGCCGGCGCCCGAGCTGCCGATGATGGCCAGCGATTCTCCGGGCTGCAGCGAGAAGGTGATACCGTTGAGAATGACCTTCTTGTTGGGCGGCGGCACGAACAGCACGCGCTCGACATCCAGCCGGCCCTGCGGCGATGGCAGGCGCAAGCGGGCGAAGTTGAGCGGCGAGTTCTGCAGCAGCGTACGGACCCGGCCAAGGGCCGAGCGGGCCTGGACGACGCTGTTCCACCCCTCGATGGCGCCCTCGATGGGGCCCAGCGCCCTGCCCGAGACGATGGACGCCGCAATCACCATGCCACCGGTCAGGTGACCGCCAAGGGCGAGATAGGCGCCCCAGCCGAGCAGCGAGACCTGGGTGACCAGGCGCGTGGCCTTGGAGAGCGCCGCAAAGACGATATTGAGGTCCTGCGCCCGCACCTGGGCTTTCAGCGAGCCGGCTGTATCCTTGCCCCAGATGCGCACGGCCTCGGGGATCATGGCCAGGGCGTTGATGATCTGGGAATTGCGCGACATCGATTCCAGATGCGCATTGGCCCGCCCCAGAAAGGTGTTCGCCTCGCCGAAAGGCTGCGCCGTCAGCCGCTGGTTGAGCGTCGCGATTATCAGCAGGATCAGCGACGACCCCACCACGATAAATCCCAGATGGGGATGGATCAGATAGACGACCAGCACGAAGAGTGGCGCCATGGGGGCATCGAGAAAGGCCAACAGGGTTCCCGAGGTCAGGAAGGACCGGATCTGCTGCAGGTCGGCAAGGGTCTGGTATTCCCGGCCATTGCTGTTGAGCGAGGCGCGCGCCGCGGCGCTCAGCACCGGCGCGCCCAGTTGCACCTCGGCTTCCACCGCCGTGCGCATGAGAATGTGGCGCCGCGTTGCGTCGAGCAGCACCTGGGCCACGATGGCGCCGATCACGAAGACAGTGAGCATCACCAGCGTGTCCAGCGAGCGACTGGTCAGCACCCGGTCCGACA
The DNA here is from genome assembly GCF_019504385.1 of Devosia salina. Lineage (NCBI taxonomy): Bacteria > Pseudomonadati > Pseudomonadota > Alphaproteobacteria > Hyphomicrobiales > Devosiaceae > Devosia > Devosia salina. The sequence goes on along the minus strand of NZ_CP080590.1, from coordinate 787,370 downwards.
TCTGGAACAGATAGACCGGGATGGCCAGCACCAAGATGTTCACAAAGACGGTGAAGAACATCACCAGGACCAGGTTGCGGCGCACGGTGGTGAATGCGTTGTGATAGGCCTCGGCAAAGCTGACGGGTTTGACCCGGCGGTGGAAATTGGCGCCATTGTCGTTGCGCGCCTCGGGGGTGCCGCGCCGGCTGCCCCTGGTGGTCGCCGGTGTGCCGCTCCCTTCTTCCCCCTTCTTGTCGTCTTCGTCGTCCTGCTCGGCCAGGATCGGCCCCCGGTCGATGTCGACCACGGGTGAGAGTGGAGCGGCCGGGCCGCCCCGTGACGCCTCGCGAAGCGGCCGCGCGGTCAAGATTTCGTCAGCCTCCCGGGGCTGCGCCTCCGGCCTCGCGCTGCGGGCGGGCCGCTCCGGTTCCTGGATTTCGACGCGCGGTTGCTCGCCTTGTTCGTCTGCCTCGTCGCCGATCGCATCCTCGACCGCGGCATAGAGCCTGGCCTCGGTCTCTTCGGGATGCGGATCGCGGGGCTCCGCCGCACCCCCTTCGGCCATTTCGGTCAGCGTCCCGGCCGCCATCTCGATCTGATGGAGATAGCCCTCTGGGTCGCTGTCGTCCTGGGGTGACTCGACCGGGTCAATGTCGTCCTGCACGGGCTCCCGCGGCTCGTCGTCTGGGTGTACGGTCATGGCTTGCCCCTAGGTCAAAACGGAACTCAGGACGTCCACGCTGGTGCTGTCGGTCGGCACGAGGTTGACCCCGTCATCGGCCGTGAAGACACCGTCGCAGTCGTCGGCGGTAATGAAGGCGATGGCCTCGTTGACCAGCGCGTCCGGGCCGCCCTCGGTGGGCCCTGAGAGGATTTCGGACTGGATCAGCACCGCGTCCGAATAGAGCCGGCCACCGACATAGGCGATGTCACCGAGGCTGTCGGTGTCGAGAATGGAGGCCGTGTTGACCAGTGCATTCTCCCCCGTCGAAATGTCCCAATTGCTGCCGCTATCCACGGCCTTCTGCAGGGCAGCCGCTTCGGCGGCGGCAACCAGGTCGGAGTCGCCGACCACATTGGTCTGGCTGATGTAGCAAAGGTCATAGACATTGCCCGTGACCACCAGCACCGAAATGGTGTCAAAGCCGGTAAAGGCCGCATCATCGCCAAATCCTTCGGGCATCTTGCCACCGCCGGCGGAAAGCCGCTCGAGTGCCTCCAGATAGTGAGACGGCAGGCCGTCCAGCCAGTTCTGCGCGCCCATATTGGTGATGCTGGCGCCATTGTAGAGAAGGTTGCCGCTGGTCTCGTTGGTCCCCCCAGACCCGCCGCTCCCGGCCAGATCGAGCCAGTCGTCATCAAGCAGGACGTTCATCTGCGAGATGATGTTAGCGTCATAGAGATTGCCGCCGATCAGGATCAGGTCATAGACTTTCCCCAGGTCGCTGAAATCAAGGATGTTGTGCGCCATATTGGCGCCGGTCACGAAATTCGAATAGGCGCCGGTCTCGGTGAGCACGTGGATGTCGTTGTCGATAACGAAATTGCTCTGCACGACCCATTGGGCAAAGATCAGGTCGCCATCGACGACGCTGATGACCCAGTTGTCGGGACCACCGGTGTCTTCGCCTGCCGGGGTCGGAGCCACATAGGCCATGGGCACGTGTGCGAACGAGGCGTAGTTGACGGTGGTCGTGCCGTTGTCCTCCGTCGGGATCAACTCGCCGTTGACATGATCGGTGTCGCTATAGGCGTTGGACTGGATGATGGCGTCGAGCCGGTACACATTGCCCGCTACTGCTATGACCCCACCCAGCAAGCCCACATCGCTGATGACGGCCGCGTTCATGGCCATGTTTGCGCCGGCCTGAAGGGCCAGTCCGCCGTCTCCCACTTCGTTCTGGGTCTTGATGATGTAGTCGGTCTCCCTGGGCTCGGCCTCGGGGTCCGGCAGGAAGGGGCCCGGGAGCAGGTCGTCAAGCAGCGGCGGCTCGTCGGTGGCCTCACCGTTCATGAACCCACCCGACAGGCTCGGGCCGAGCGCCACCACATCGGGGCTGTCCTCCGTCAGCTCGGAAACGATCTCGTGCGCCGTCGTTACGATGGTCCCCAGGTCGGACTCGTTATGGGGCATGCCCAGCACATTGAGGAGGTCGATCGCCTCTGCCCTGGCGGCCAGTTCCAGCAGGCGATGGGTCAAGGTCGGATCGAGTTCGGGCAGGTCGCCGCCGACAAGATCGAGAATGTCGTTGTCTTCGAGATAGATCGCCTGGTTGGCGATGAGAAGGACCTGGCCCGGTGAGTCGATGACGTGGACAAGGTCGGGGTAGGACCAGTTGTGCAGGCTGGGCCAATGCGCGCCGAGCCGCGGGCCATGCAGGTGGAAGGTCTCGTCCAGATCCTGCGGCCAAGCGGGTAGCCGAGGCATGTGGAAGGGCGCCGCGCCGGTGGGGTCCCATTGATGGGGATGGTAGTCGACGCCTGGCTGGTAGTCCTTGATGTTGTGATATTGCCGCTGGTTGAAGCGGTAGCTCGCGACGTCGCCGGGTTCGTCTTCTTGCTGCTGCAGGCGGCGGAATGCGATCAGTTCATCGCGCATTCGCGCGCCTTCGGTGGCCATGTGCCACTGGCCGATGAAATGCAGAATGTTCTCGTCATACAAAGCCGAATAGACAATCATGGCGTTTCTCCCCCATGCGGTCGCGCGTCCGTAAAGACGGCTGACCTGCGCGTTGGCGCGCAGGTCGAGTTTGCAGAACTCTGAGGAGAGCGATCAGGCTTCGGCTTCTTCGCCGCCGACACTGGTGTAATTGGTGTCGCCGCCCACGATGGTGACGTCGATCGCATTCTGCTGCAGGTTCGCGCCCAGCACGATTTCCTGCGAGAAGGCATTCGAGCTCAGCGCAGCATTGGCACTTGCAGCAGCCGAGGCAGCGATGTCATCGCCCGCATCTATCCGCCAGCCGGCACTGTCCTGGCTGTCATTGTCACCGCCGCCGCGATGGTGCCCATCATACTTGCCATCGGATTCGCCAGCGCCACCGCCGCCGCCAATGCCGTCACCGGCCGTGGCGTCGCCGCCCTTGGCTTCCCAGTGCATGTCGTAGGTGCCGGAATTGTCCATCCGGACGCCACTCAGGGAGTCGTTGTCGACGAGGTCGGCGATCTGGTTGACCGCGAAGGCAGAGTTGTTGCTGCCCGCCCCGAAGGCATTGTTGAAGATGTTTTCGAAGTTGACGTCGTCACCCGGATCGAAGCTGATCGACGAGCCATCATCGGCCATGAAGATATTGTCGAACTTGACATCCTTCATGTCGATGTCGCCGAAGTCGTTGTCATCGGGCGCACGCAGGTGGTCGAGGTCCAGGTCAACATCGACGTCAACATCCACCTTCACGTCGGTGTCGCTGGTGTTCTCGTTGTAGTTCAGGTTGCCGTTCAGGTTGCCGTTCAGGTTGCCATTGCCGTTCAGATTGCCATTGCCGTTGAGATTCTCGTTCTCACTGCTGGAATGCTGCCACTGGCCCTGGTCCTGGTCCTGCTTTTGGTCCTGATCCTGATCCTGCTTCTGGTCCTGATCCTGGTCCTGGTCCTGCTTCTGGTCCTGGGCCTGCAGTTCAGCCTGGAGCTGAGCCTGCAGTTCGGCCTGAAGCTGGGCCTGAGCCTGATCCTGGTCCTGGGACGGATCGATCGGGTTGTAGTGGTTGTGCCTGCTGCGGGACATGGTGGTCCTCCATCTTGTCGTGCGATCGGCAGAACCCCACTCATCTCAAAAGGGTCATGTGCCGAATATCGCCTTCGTTACCGGCCATCGGCGCAAGGGCATCCGGTGCCAGAACACCCGCTTAAGGCGCCGGCATGAAGGGCGATTGCGACTTTGACCGTGGGCTGACTGGCCGCCCCTGACACACTTGCCCGGGATACCGACCGACGGCGCCAGAACGGCACTCCGCCATTCCAGGGCCCACCTGGAACCTCTCGATCCCATCCCGAATGGCCGGTGAAGTTAAGACGACAATTGGAGCTAACCCGTCGGGCTGATCACGGCCTGGCATAATTTGACCAGCGTCAAGTCAGGGGCCGTGATTTCTGGGCACCTGTTGGCTCCTTCGGGCTAACCCCCGGGGGCGGGCGCGTCCGGCGTTCGCGACAGGGCGCGTGCATTTCGACCAATGGCGCCGGGAGTGAGAGAGAGGAGTACGAGGATGACGAACCCCCGCACAAGCTTCGCTTCGGCCGACCGGTCGCATCATGACGGGAGCCATCTCCCGCAGCCCCGCATGCTGTTCCGGGCCAGGCATGACCTGATATCGCACTCCCTGGTGCGGGCCGTAGCGGATTGCTACATCGACTATCAGGTTGAACTGGTCTCGCATCTGAACGGCGAGGAGAGCGGGGTGGCGCTGGTGGCCTTCCAGCTCGAACCGGACGCCGACGCCGATGCCGGGGTCGCCCAGTTGCGCCATCTCTACCCCGAGGCCGTCCTGACGGTTCTGGTCAGCAGCCCGGCCCAGGTGCCGGCGGGGATCGACGACCTGGTCGGCCGTGGCATTCTCCAGGGCGTCGTTCCCCTGACCCTGTCGCTATCCCTGTGGCTGGCGGCCTTCGGCCTGCTGCTCAATGGCGGGATCTACCTGCCATCGGGTGTGCTGCTCCGCCGCGCGTTCAATGCGGACGGGCACAGTCTGGACCATGACGCGGGCCACCCGGAGGAGGAGGAGGAGTGGTCCGAACCCGATGGTGCGGACCGCCAGGATGACCTGACCAATCGCGAGCAGGAAGTGCTCAAGCTCCTCTCCATGGGATTTCAGAACAAGATCATCGCCTCGCGCATGAACCTCTCCGAATACACCGTGAAGGTCCATGTCCATAACATCATCCGCAAGCTGCGCGTGCACAACCGCACCCAGGCGGCCGCCTACTGGCTGGGCAACGCGTCGCGAAGGCCTGACAAGCCGCTGGACTGAGGGAGGCCGAGCCATGATTGCCATCAATGAAACCCTGCTCCTGGTCGGCCGGATGAACTATGTCTGGACCAATACGGAGAGCCTGTTCATCTACCTGATCGCGCAGTTGATGGGCACCACCAAGGAAGCGGCGATCCTGGTCTTCCTGACGCTCAACACCACCCGCGCGCGTCTCGACCTCATCCAGCGCCTCGCCAAGCTTCGCACCACCTCCCCGGCAGACCGGGAGGCCGTGCTGGGATTTGCCGACCGGCTGGGCAAGGAAAGCGGCCTGCGCAACAAGTTCAACCACTGCATCTATTCGTTCGACGAAAAGGGTGAGGCAAGTACACAGCTGATGCGCGTGGCCGATGTCGGCGAGGATCTGCGCTATGGCAAAGTGGAACTGCTGGACCGCAACGAACTGGACCGCCTGAACGCGGCCATCGACCGCATTGTTTCGGTCAATCGCGACATCTGGGACTATATCCGCAATCACAAGATCGCCCCCTGACTCGATCAAATTGGCTAGGCCAGTAGTCGATGCGGGTAATATTGGCCCGTCAGGTCTGTTGCTAGTCTTGTCAGGCATTATTGGGGGAAAGGCCGCCCATCATGATCGTGGAAATTGTCGATACGATGGATGGATTTGACCAGCTCGCCCAGAACTGGGACGAGGTCTATCTGGCCGATCCGCATGCGCGCTATTTCGTGTCGCACCGCTTTCTGCGACGCTGGCTGCGCGCCTTTGGCGGCCAATGGTTCGTCCTTGCGGCCAAGCCCACCGCCAAGTCGAAATACGAGGCCTTCCTGCCGCTGCGCCTGCGCACCTATGCGCGCCCCGACGGCCATTGCGTTTCGGAAATCCTGATGGCCGGAAATTACGGGGCGGACTATACCGGCCTGGTTGCCCTGCCCGCCCGACTGAATTCGGCCATGCCGGCCAGGGCCGGTGCGCTCAAGCTGATGCACTGGCACCAGATCAGCTTCGATTATGTCGATGCCGGGGACATGCGCTACCGGGAGTTGCTGAACCATTTCGCCGATCCGGCCTTCCGGATCAGCAGCGAATTCCGCGTCAACAAGCGCGACAATGTCAACAATCTGGTCTGCCCGGTCGTGCACCTGCCAGGGCAATGGGAGCTCTATCTCGAGCAACTGAGCGCCAATACGCGGCAGAAGCTGCGGCGATTGCTGCGTGCATTCGAAGCCGACCAGTCGCTGACCATCACGCAGCCCACCGCCGCCAGCATCCGTGACGATATCGAAAAGATGAATGCGCTCTGGCTCACCAAATGGTCGGATCGCAAGGGTGTCGAGCGGGCCCAGAGGATCCTGGCGACCAACCGGCAGATGCTGCTGGATGCCTTTGCCAACGGGCATCTGTTCATGCCCATCCTGCGCCAGAACGGGCAGATGGTGGCGGCGCTTGCGACCATGCTCGATCCGCTCAAGCGAGGCGCCAATTTCTACATGACCGGCCGCGACGAAAGCTTCGAGGGCCCCTCCCCGGGCCTGCTGCTCCACGCCTATTCGATCCGCGCCCTGATCGAACAGAACTTCGTCACCTATGATTTCCTGAGAGGCGACGAGCCCTACAAGGCGCTGTTCGGCACGCGTCTCGAGCATCTCCAGTGCCTGCGCGTCACGACGCGATCCGGTCTCAACCTCGGCAATGGCATCGAGGCCCGGGCGGCGGCGACCGTGCTTGCTCTGGCAACGGCCGCCCATCGCCAGGGCCGTTTTCGCCAGGCCGCAATCGGCTATGGACAGGTGCTGACACAGAACCCCGACAATATCGACGCGCTCTACCGCTATGGGCAATTGCTGCAATATATCGGCCAGCTCCAGAGTGCGCGCCGGCTGCTGGGCCGTGCCCGGGCCCTGCGGGCAAAGAGCGCCCTGCCGGAGACTACCGATGTTGCGTCGGCGCCATCCGAACCGGCTCCCGGCAACAGGCCGGCCGTTCACTAGGCAATTTCAGTAGTAAGCGCGCGCAGACCCGTGGCGAGAAGGTCGATTTCCCGCCTCCCGGCCGGCACCTGGGCCCCCTGCACCGGTCAGTCTTGTCGCGCCCCTTGCGAGCTCTCGTCCCTGAGGCGGCGGAGTGCCGTCAGTTCCGCCTTCAAGGCCCGCTCCAGCTGGACGCGGCGGTGCGGATCGTGCTCCCGGGCCAGGTCGTCCCTGTACCGCACGATATTCTGCTCCGCCGCCCAAACAAAATGTCTGTGTGTCTTGTCGTCCATAAGAACTATGCTAGGTCGCCCAAGCTGCCTACGGGAGTCCACGGACGGTCTATTTATTGATCAGGATCAAGGTCCGGTTCAAAATTGCAGTTATTGGTGACATTGTCGGCAATACTGACGAGGCCTGGCCTCCGAGGAGCAGTTCACAGCATGGCAAATCGCCCGCTCGCCCCAAAGCTGATAGCTACGCGCGCTTGGGTGCCGGGCAGTGCCGACGCCGGTCTGTCCCGATCGCTTCTGAGCCAGGAAGAGGCTGCCAAGCTGGCGACAATCGCCACCATCTCCCGTTTCCGCAGGGGCGACACCATCTACACGGCCGGGACACAAGCGGACGCGGTCTATATCATCAGCTCGGGCCTGGTGAAGGTTTTTCGCCAGGATCAGCCGGGATCGCAAATCCTGATCTTCGCCTTTGCGCTGGAGGGCGACATCATCGGGATGGCCGATGACGGGGCCTATTCGAACTCGGCGACTGCCGCGAACAATGTCACGGCCTACAGGATCCCGATCAAATCCCTGCGCAGCCGGATGCTGTCCGATCTGGGGCTCGACCTGGCCCTATTGGCCAAGCTGGTGCATGAGTTGCGCGCCAGCCAGCGCCACGCCTTCATCCTCTCCGAACGCCTGGTCGCCAACAAGATCGCCATGTTCATCGAAATGCTCGAGCAGGACCAGGCCAGCCGCCTCGGTCTGACGCCGGAGGAAGTGCACCTGCCCATGTCGCGTCGGGACATGGCCGAATTTCTTGCGGCCACCCCTGCAGCCATCACCCGCGGGTTCAAGACCCTCGAAAAGGCAGGCATCCTGCGCTGCCGCGACAACCACCATGTGGCAATCCTGGATCAGGCCGGTTTTACCCAGCTTGTGAACGGAAGCCTTCACCCCGGCGGTGACGTCGCGACACGTACACGGAATGGCGGCTCGCGCCTGCCGCTCAAGCGCTCAGGAAGTCGGTAAGCAGCCCGATCTGGCTTCTATCGGCCAGGGTCGGGGCGTGGCCGCAATCGGGAATGACCACGAGTTCAGGGCAAGGCCCGCGCATGCGCATGGCACTGGCAATGGTGGGTGCGAGCACGTCGGAATGTTCTCCCCGAAGCAGCAGGGTGCGGGCGGTGACACTGTCATAGGCCTCCCAGACATCGAGATCGGCCTTGTTCTCCCCCATCAGCGAGACGATTGCAGGGTCATAATGCACCGTGATCTTGCCATTGCCGGTGCGGCGCAGGGATGTGTCGACCATGCGCCGCCAGAAGGCGTCGCTATTGCTACCGAATGGCGCATAGGTGCGGCGCAGCCAGGCTTCGTATTCGGCCACGGTTTCAAAAGTCGGCGGGTTCCCCACATAGTCCGAAATGCGCTTGGCGCTGTCGACCGGTATGTCGGGCCCGACATCGTTGATGACCAGGTGGGTGATGCGATTCCGCAAGGCCCCGGCCGCAAGGGTGATGCCTAGAAGTCCCCCCATCGACGTCCCCACCCAGCCGAAGCGATCGATGCCGTAGTGATCGAGCATGGCGGCCGCCATGTCACCATAGGTCGCGAAGGTGTAGTCGGCAGCACCTCGGGTCGCCCAGGCCGAAAGACCGCGTCCCAACGTGTCCGGGCACAGCACGAAGAAGCGTGAGGACAGGGCGCTGGCCGCTTCGTCGAAATCGCGGCCGGTCCGGGCCAGGCCGTGCCACATGACGATGGCGGGCTTCTCCGGATCGCCCCATTCGGTCACATGCATCTCGAAGCCCGCGGCATCGAGATAGGTCGATCGGGGCTGGGTCATTTCCTGCCTCCCTTGCCCAAAAGGGTCCCGGCAATGCCCGAGGGGAAGAAGTAGACCAGAAGGATGAAGCCCAGGCCGAGCCAGAGCAGCCAGCGCTCCGGATTGAGCAGATCCGGTACAATGGGCAGGTCGGCCGTCGCCTCTGCGCCGAGCACCATCAGGTCCTTGAGATAATATTGGGCGAGGGTCATCAGCACGACGCCGATGACGGCACCGAGCATGGTGCCCATGCCCCCGATGACGACCATGAGCAGGATGTCGATCATGATGTCGAAGGACAGCACCACTTCGGGTCCGGTATATTTGAGCCAGACGGCGCGCAATATGCCCGCGCCGGCCGCCATGCCGGCGGCGATGCAGAAGATCGTGGTGCGGTAGAATACCACGCGATAGCCGATGGCCTCGGCCCGCATCTCATTTTCACGAATGGCCTCGAGCACCGAACCGAGCGGCGAGGCGACGATGCGCATCATCGCCAGGAACAGCACCAGTGCCGTCAGGAAGACGAAATAATAGAGCGCGAGCTTGCCATTGAGCGGCACCCCGAACAGCCGCAACGCCTTGCCGTCGGCATCGGCGAGCAATTCGGTGGCCGGCGAAAAGAGCTTGGGAATGGAATAGGTAATGCCGTCCTCGCCGCCGGTGAAGTCGGAGAGCTGGCTGGCCAGCACCATCATCACCGAGGCGGCCGAGAGCGTGACCATGGCAAAAAAGATGGCCTTGACCCGGAGGGACAGGAGCCCGATCAGCAGCGCCAGGACCAGCGCCGCTGCAATGCCAGCGCCGCCGCCGAGCAGGATCGCCTCGAAACCGGGGCCCATGGTTTTGATGGCAATGGCGGTGCCATAGGCGCCCAGGCCGAAGAACATGGTGTGGGCAAAGGAAACAATCCCGGTATAGCCGATCAGCAGGTCATAGCTGGCGACCAGGACGATGAAGACGCAGATGCGCGCCGCCACTTCCTGGCTGCGGATGTCGGGGAAGAGAAACGGCGCCAGGGCCAATGCGAGGGCGATGAGGCCCACCGCCCCATAGACCAGCATGCGGCCGGACCAGTTGGCCGCACCTGCCCGGTCTCGGTTCGGCTTGGTGGCGATAGCGGAATTGGATTGGGTCATGGTCATGTCCGCCTCACCGCTTGACCGCCGGCAGCAGCCCATAGGGGCGCCAGAGCAGGATGGCCATCATCAGCAGCATGTTGGAGGCCAGGGCCATCTTGGGCACGAGAAAGGCGACATAATTCGCCATCAACCCGACCAGGATCGCGCCCAGCAATGAGCCCTGGATCGAACCCAACCCACCGATGATGACGACGATGAAGACCAGGATCATCATTTCCGAGCCGAGTGCGGCGGTAATCAGGCCCTGATAGCCGGCCCACATGGCCCCACCCATGGCCGCAAGGGCCGAGCCCGCCATGAAGACGAGGATGAAAAGCCGGTCGACCCGGAAGCCCAGGGCCTCGACCATTTCGCGGTTCTCCACCCCTGCCCGGATCAGCAGGCCCAGCCGCGTGCGGTTGAGCACCAGATACATCGCCACATAGACCAGAAGGCCCAGCAGAAATGCAAAGATGCGGTAGATTTCGACGGACACGCCGGCAAAGATGATCGAACCGGTCAGGACCTGCGGACGTGGCACCGGGATCGGTGCGCCACCCCAGATCAGCAGCACCAGTTCCTCGGCGACGATCAGCGCGCCCACGGTGATCAGGATCTGCCGCAGATGGTCCTGATAGACGGGGCGGATGACCACCCGTTCGAAGAACCAGCCGGCCAGCGCCCCGAAAATGGTGGCTGCCGCGATGGCGAGCAGGAGACCGGTCAGGTTGAGGGCGGGATTGCCCCCGGTCACCCAGAAGCCGAGCCAGGCCAACACCGTCGCACCGATGAAGGCACCGGCGGTGACAAAGGCGGAATGGCCGAAATTGAGCACGTCCATCAGGCCGAAGATCAGCGACAGGCCCGAGGCCATGAGGAAGATCATCATGCCCATGGCAAGCCCGGCTATGGTCAGCGTCGCCCAGGTCGAGGGCTGGCCGATCAGCACCAGCGCCACCACGGCCAGCACCACGGGCAGCCAGAGGACACCGCCGAAGCGTTCGATATCGGCCTTGATCCTTGCGGGGAGAGAGGCGGTTGTTTCGGTCATTCTGTCCTCGCTAGGCCTCTACCGACAGGCTCAGGAAGCGGCTCTGCAATGCGGCATCACCCGCCAGCTCGGCCATGGTGCCACGATGCACGATGCGCCCGTCATCGATGACGGCCACGGTCTGGCCCAGCGCCTTGGCGAAGTGGAAATTCTGCTCGACCAGGAGGATTGTGGTCTCCGCGGCGACCTCGCGGAAGGCGGCGATCATGTTGCGGATGATCGCCGGGGCGAGCCCCTTGGTCGGCTCGTCGATCAGGATCAGGTCGCGTTTTTCGATGATGGCGCGGGAGACCGCCAGCATCTGCTTCTGCCCGCCCGAAAGCGCATGCGCCGGCTTGGTCCAGAACTGCGCCATGGCGGGAAAGATGGCATGGATGCGCTTGAGACGTTCGGCGTCGAAACTGCCGTCGGCGGTGGCGAGGCGCATGTTTTCCTCGACCGTCAGCCCGCCGAATATGCCCATGTTCTCGGGCACGAAGGCGATACCGAGCCGGGCGATGTCCGGGGTCTGCAGCCTGGTGATGTCCTGCCCGCGAAACCGGATGGACCCCTGGCGCGCCTTCCACAGGCCCACGATGGTCCGCAGCGTTGTCGTCTTGCCCGCGCCATTGCGCCCCAGGATGACATGGACCCCGCCCTCGGGCACTTCCAGGCTCACCCCATGCAGGATGTGATACTGGGCAATGTCGGTGTGGACATCTTCGAGCGTCAGGACCGGGGCCATCACGCCACCTCCTCGGCGCCCACGCCGAGATAGATGTCGCGGACCAGCTCCATGGCCATGACCTCGCCCGGCGCGCCATCGGCGAGCAGTTCGCCATTGTGGAGCACCACGATGCGATCGGCCAGGGCGCGGACCACGTCCATCTTGTGCTCGACCAGGAGGATGGTGCGCGAGGGGTCCTGTTTGATGCGGGCGATCAGCTCGAGGATCACCGGCGCCTCGTCCACCGACATGCCGGCTGTGGGTTCGTCGAACATGAAGATGTCAGGCTCCATGGCCAGCAGCATGGCCACTTCCAGCTTGCGCTGGTCGCCATGCGGCAGCGCCGCAGCAGGCAGCTGCGCGACCGCTGCGAGATTGGCCTCATCGAGATAGTGCATGGCCTTGTCGGTGAGCCCGGTCAGCGCTGTCGCCCGCGCGAACAGCCGGTGCCCCTGCCCCGCCCTTGCCTGCACGGCCAGCCGGACATTTTCCAATACGCTGAGCTTGGGAAAGAGATTGGTGAGCTGGAAGGCGCGCCCGATCCCGGCCTTGGCGCGGGCGGAGGGCGAGAGCGCGGTGATGTCGCGCTCGCCGAGGAATATCCGCCCGGCGCTGGGCCGCAATTGCCCCGAGACAAGGTTGAACCAGGTGGTCTTGCCCGCCCCATTGGGGCCGACGACCACGGTCAGCTCGCCGGGGAAAAAGGCGCAGCTCACGCCGTTGACGGCCGCGTGGCCGCCGAAGCGGATGGTGAGGTCCTGGGTGCGGATGGATGGGGTTTTGGGCACTTCGGTTCCGAAACTCTGGTGTGTCCGGCCGGCAGGAGGGCGCCGGCCGGACACGGTGTAGCCGCTTGTGGCGGGCTATTCCTGGTTGTTGCGGCCGACGGGAATATCCATCTCGTCCGCCCCGATGACCCGAACGAGCTCGGGAATGGCCCAGTCGACGCCGTCTTCGACCTTGATCTTGAAGTGATACATGTCCTGGAGCGCCTGGTGATCCTCGGGGCGGAAGGTCATGGTGCCCTTGGGCGTCTCGAAGCTCATGCCTTCCATGGTTTCGATGAGGGTCTCGGTCTCCCAGTCGGGCGCGGTTTCGAGCGCCTTGACGATCGCCATGGCCGAGGCCATGCCGCCGGCGGTGAAGAAATCGGGCGGGGTGCCGAAGCGCTTCATGTGTTCCTCGACCAGCCAGTCGTTCACTTCATTGTCCGGCGCTTCGTAATAGTAGTAGATCGCCCCTTCCATGCCCGGCACCTGCTTGTAGGCGGCGAGCGCGGGCAGGATATTGCCGCCGGTGGAAAGCTCGATGTCGAACCGCCCCGGATCGGCCGAGGCCAAGGGCGTCATCGCATCGATGCCGGCGACATAGATCATGATGACCTTGCGGCCGGGCTGGTCCTTGAGCGCATTGAACAGGCGCTCGATGGTGGCGGTGAAGTCGGTGGTCTGCTGGGGTACATATTCTTCGCTGACGATATGGGCGCCCGTGCCCTCGAGCGCCGACTTGAACGCGGCCACGCCGTCGCGGCCAAAGGCATAGTCCTGGGCCAGGGTCGCGACATAGAGGTTCTCGTCGGGGTCCAGCGCCAGCGCCTGGGCCTGCATGTCCATGGAGGAATTGCGCGAGGTCTTGAACACATAGCGGTTCGAATCCGGGCCAGTGAGGCCATCGGCCACGGCCGGCTCGACCACCAGGATGCGCTCATATTCCTCGGCCACCGGCAGCATGGCCATGGCGACGCCCGAAGAGGTGTCGCCCACTGCGATCAGCGCATCGTCGTCGCCATAGGCCTCGGCCAGCAGCGCGCGGGCGATATCGGGCTTGAACTGGGTGTCCTTGACGATCAGCTCGATGGGCTTGCCCTTGACCTGCATGGTGCCGCCGGTCGCATATTCGAGCCCCATTTCGAAGCCGGTATGGGTCTGTTTCGAATAGGCCTCGAGCGGCGAGCCCGACAGGCCGTGGATCAGGGCGATGCGCGCGGCGTCCTGCGCAAATGCGGCGCCGGTCAGCGCCGTCGAAATAGCCAGAGCGGCCAGAAACGTCTTCATTGATATCCTCCCTCAACCGGCGGCGGGATGCGCTGGGCGCCCGGCCAAACCGTATTCGATCTCATCGGGATCGTGCAGCGAAACCTTGCCCGCGGCGCGTCCCTCCTCCGGTTCCCCCCGGCGTGCCGATTTCGGCTTTGACTGGCGCGGGGCGAATTGCTGGCTATTATCCGTGTGGCTTTCCGGCGCGGACAATACCGTAGAAACACACCATATGACCGACCCCCACGATCTCAGCACCCTCGCCTTCGAACATGCGCCAATCGGGCTGGTGGTGACGGAAAGCCGCGTGATCAAGGGCTGCAATCCGAGCTTTGCGGACATGTTCGGGTATCGTGTCGAAGAGCTGCTGGAACAATCCTTCGCGATTCTCTATCCGTCCATGGAGGAGTTCGAGCGCATTCGCGATGTCGGGGTGGAACCCCTCAAGCGCAATAATCGCTATTCGGACGAGCGCATCATGGCACGCAAGAACGGCTCGCTGTTCTGGTGCCGGGTGCGGGGCCATTCGCTGACCCGGGACGACGACCCGTTGCGCCGCGCGGTGTGGAGCTTTGCCGACCTCTCGGAAACGCGCAATGTGCTCAACCTTTCTGGCCGCGAGCGGCAGATCGTGATGCATTTGGGCGAAGGGCGGACCTCCAAGGAAATCGCCCGCATGCTCGACATCTCCCCGCGCACCGTGGAAAGCTATCGCGCCAGGCTGCTCAAGAAGTACAATGCGCACAATGTGGCCGAGCTGCTCTCGCATCTGAGCTCCATGCCCGGCTGACGGCCCGGCCCCACCCGAAACCCGGTATGACGATCGGCCCATAAATGCCCGCCAAGCTCGCCCTTCCCAAGTCCGTCGCCACCGTGCTCGACGCCTTCAATGCGCTGGGCGAAAGCTTCAAGGGCGCCATTACCGTCGACGCAGCGGCCCGCATCACCTGGATCGACGAGCGCTATCGTGAATTGCTGGGCATCCCCGGCCATGTCGACATTATCGGGCAGCAGGTCGAAGAGGTCATTCCGCATTCGCTGCTGCGCCGCGTGGTCGAGACCGGGCGGCCGATCCTGATCGACATCATGGCCTTTGACGACAAGCAGTTCGTTGTCTGCCGATTGCCCTTGCGCAACGAGACCGGGGAAATCCAGGGCGCCGTGGGCTTCGTCTTCTACGAGGAAATCGACTATCTCGCGCCGATCCTCGAAAAATTCGAAACCATGCAGCGCCAGCTCAGCCGCGCCCAGGCCGCGCTGACGCGCGAGCGGCAGACCAAATATTCGCTGTCGAGCTTTGTCGGCGCCTCCGAGGCGGTGCGTGACCTCAAGACCGTGGTGCGCCGCTATGCGCTGCGTGACGGCGCGGCGCTGATCCTGGGGGAGACCGGCACCGGCAAGGAATTGCTGGCCCATGCCATTCACCAGCAGTCGGACCGCGCCGATGGCCCCTTCGTGGCCGTCAATGTCGCGGCCATCCCCGAGGCGCTGCTGGAAGCCGAATTCTTCGGCGTGGCCCCGGGCGCGTTCACTGGTGCAGACCGGAAACCGCGAAAAGGCAAGTTCGAGCTGGCCCATGGCGGCACGCTGTTTCTTGACGAAATCGGCGACATGCCGGCGTCGTTGCAGGCCAAGCTGCTGCGCGCCCTGCAGGAGGGCGAGTTCGAGCCCCTGGGCTCCAACAGTGTCAAGAAGGTGGATGTCCGCATCATCGCGGCGACCTCGCAGCCGCTCGAACAGAAGATCGAGGACAGGAGCTTCCGCGCCGACCTCTATTATCGCATCGCCGTATTGGCCATTCATGTGCCGCCGCTACGGGAGCGGCTGGACGATATCGGGCTAATCGCCGAAGCGCTGCTCGAAACCACGACACGTCCACGCGATCAGCGCGGCTGGATCATCACGCCCGAAGCGGTGGAACAACTCAAGCGCCACGACTGGCCCGGCAATGTGCGCGAATTGCGCAATGTGCTGGAGCGCGCTGCCGCCATGGCGCCGTCGGAGGTCATAGACCTGCACCTGATTTCCAAGGCGTTGCCCCCCAAGGCCAACCTCGACCTCATCCCGCCCATTACCGGCAACCTCTCCGAGCGCATGGCGGCCGCCGAGCGCTCGGCACTGGTCGAGGCCCTGGCCGCCGAGGCAGGCTCAAAGAGCGCTGCCGCCCAAAGACTGGGCGTGTCTCGCTCGCAATTCTACGAAAAGCTCAAGCGGCATAGCCTGGATTAGCGCGGCCTCATCGCCCCGTCCCGACGTCCGAGCGCGCTGCCCACCCCACCCTCAATCCCTCCCCATCAAGGGGAGGGAGGCGCAGGATCGGAACGTCTGTGTTCATCGTCTCCCTCCCCCTTGTGGGCTTCGAGCCGTCCTGAAGGCAAATCTCTCCGGTGGAGAGATTTGAGGCGCGAAGGCCATGAGCGCTACGCGCGAGTGGCTGACAGCGTGGCTCCACGCTGTAGGGCGTAGCAGAGCTAGGGTGAGATGGAGGGTGATAGAGCCTTTGCGGCTAGGTTCCCCTCCCCCCTTGAGGGGAGGGGTTAGGGGTGGGGGTGTCGCGTTCGACATAGGCCTACCAACTGCGTCAGCACCGACACCCCCACCCTCGGTCCCTCCCCTCAAGGGGGAGGGAGGCGATGGAGCCATTGGTCGCGGTTTGCGGAACCCGATCGTCCGCAAACCCGGACACATGTTCCAGACTCCGTCCGATAATCCGGACATTCGGCCAACCTTCAAAGACCCACATATCGCAAAACCCCCGGAAACCGGGCACTGGCACGCTTCCTGCAAAGCTGCACCCAATAAGCAAGGCCAAAAGGCCGACGTCAGGGTGGAGGCAAGGGATCGTGTCAGAGCGCGTTGCGCTGGTGACGGGATCGACGAGCGGTATTGGGCTCGCGATCGCGCAGAAATTTGCTCAAATGAACTATTCGGTGGCGCTCAACAGCTTTGAGCCGGCCGACACCTGGTTCGGTCTGGTCGCCGAACTGGATCGCCTCGGCTCGGGCGAGATCGTCTATGTCCAGGCGGATTTGGCCGACGCCGCCGCAAGCCGGGCATTGTCCGATCAGGTTCTGTCGCGCTTCGGCCGGGTCGATGTGCTGGTCAACAATGCCGGCGTTCAGAAAGTGTCGCCCATCGAGCAGTTCGAGGACGCCGATTGGCAGCGCATCGTGGCCGTCAGCCTCGACTCTGCCTTTCACGCCATCCGGTCCTGCCTGCCGGGCATGACGGAAAGGGGCTGGGGCCGCATCATCAATATCGCCTCGGCCCACGGGCTGCGGGCCTCCCCGTTCAAGTCCGCCTATGTCGCCACCAAGCATGCCGTGGTGGGCCTCACCAAGACCGTCGCGCTGGAAGCGGCGGAAAAGGGCGTCACCGTCAATGCCATCTGCCCGGGCTATGTCTGGACGCCGCTCGTCGCCAAACAGGTAGCCGATCAGGCGCGGGTGCACGGCCTTTCCGAGGAAGACGTCATCCGCCAGGTCATTCTCGCCCCGCAGCCGACCAAGCAGTTCGTGCAGCCCGAGGAGATCGCCGAAATGGCCGCCTATCTCTGCTCGGATTGGGCCCGCTCGATCACCGGCTCGACCATTTCCATCGACGGGGGCTGGACCGCCAAATGAGCGCATCCGATACCATCCTCTCCGCCCGCGGGCTGACCAAGCGCTTTTCCGGTTTCACCGCCGTCAATGGGGTGGATCTCGATATCGAGCGCGGCACCATTCACGCTCTGATCGGCCCCAATGGCGCGGGCAAGACCACCTGCTTCAACCTGCTCACCAAGTTCCTGCAGCCAAGCGCCGGCAGCATTGCCTTTAACGGCCGCGACATTACCGGCCTGGCCCCCGCCGCCATTGCCCGGCTGGGGGTCGTCCGATCCTTCCAGATTTCGGCGGTGTTTCCCCGCATGAGCGTGCTGGAAAATGTGCGCATCGCCCTGCAGCGGCGCCGTGGCGACAGCTTCGATTTCTGGCGCAACCAGAAGGTGCTCAATGCCTATGACGAGGAGGCACGGGAGCGCGTCGAGGAAGTGGGGCTCACCGAGTTTATCGGCGAGATGGCCGGCGAGTTGAGCTATGGCCGCAAGCGCGCGCTCGAAATTGCCACCACCCTCGCTCTCGAGCCGGAAATGCTGCTGCTCGACGAGCCCATGGCCGGCATGGCGCAGGAAGACGTCAGCCGCATCTCGGCCCTCATCCGCCGGATCGCCGCCAAGCGCACCATCCTCATGGTCGAGCACAATCTGTCCGTGGTCGCCGACCTTTCCGACAAGATCACCGTGCTGGCGCGCGGCGAAGTGCTGGCCGAAGGCCCCTATGAAACCGTCTCGAAGGACCCGCGTGTCGTCGAGGCCTATATCGGAGCCGGTCATGGCTGATGCTGCACGCAAACTGGAAGCCGCCCAGAGCGCCCTCGCCGTCCGAGACCTCCAGGCCTGGTATGACGAAAGCCATATCCTGCATGGCATCAATTTCGATGTGGCGCCGGGCGAGGTCGTGACCCTGCTCGGCCGCAATGGCGCGGGGAAGACCACGACCCTGCGCGCCATCATGGGATTGATCGCCAAGCGCACCGGCTCGGTGCAGTTCGAGGGCCGCGAACTCATCAACCTGCCCGCCCGAGCCATTGCCAAGGCTGGTATCGCATTCTGCCCGGAAGAACGCGGCATCTTCTCATCGCTCTCGGTGGACGAGAACCTGATGCTGCCCCCGGTCATCAAGCCGGGCGGATTGAGCCGCGAGGACGTGCTGATCATGTTCCCGAACCTGCGGGAACGGCTCTCGAGCCAGGGCACCAAGCTTTCGGGCGGCGAGCAGCAGATGCTCGCCATCGCCCGCATCCTGCGCACCGGCGCCAAATTCCTGTTGCTGGACGAACCGACCGAGGGCCTGGCCCCGGTCATCGTGCAGCAGATCGGCCGGACGCTGGCGAGCCTGAAACAACAGGGCTTCACCATCGTCCTGGTCGAACAGAACTTTCATTTCGCCGCCTCGGTCGCCGATCGCCACTACGTGGTCGAACAGGGCCGGGTCATCGACATGATCCCCAATTCAGAGATCCAGAACAATCTGGGAAAGCTGCACGCCTATCTGGGCGTGTGAGCCAAAAGGTCCGCAATCGGGCCACCAAAGGAGGAGAATACAATGATCTTCAAGACTGCAACCCTGGCGGGCCTTGCCGCTCTCTTGATGGCGGGTTCCGCCATGGCCATCGACATCAAGCTGGGCGTGCTCAACGACCGCTCCGGCATCTATGCCGACCTTTCGGGCGAAGGCTCGGTGGTCGCGGCCCGCATGGCCATCGAGGATTTCGAAGCCGCTGCCAAGGGCATCAATGTCGAGGTCATCTCGGCCGACCACCAGAACAAGCCCGACGTGGCCTCCACCATTGCCCGCCAGTGGTATGACGAGGAAGGCGTCGATGTGATCGTGGACGTGCCCACATCCTCGGCCGCCCTGGCCGTCAACGAGATCACCCGTGAAAAGGGCAAGATCTTCCTCAACTCCGGCGCCGCCTCGACGGACCTCACCGGCGCGCAATGTGCTCCGGGCACGGCCCACTGGACCTATGACACCTATGCCCTCGCCAATGGCACGGGCAAGGCCATGGTCGATAATGGCTACAAGAACTGGTATTTCCTCACCGCCGACTATGCTTTCGGCCATTCGCTGGAGGAAAACACCACCGCCGTGGTCGAGGCCGCGGGCGGCAAGGTGCTCGGCTCGGTTCGCCATCCCTTCCCCGGCACCGATTTCTCGTCCTTCCTGCTGCAGGCCCAGGCCTCGGGCGCGGACGTGATCGGTCTCGCCAATGCCGGTGGCGACACCGTCAACTCGATCAAGCAGGCGGCCGAGTTCGGCATCACCCAGGCCGGCCAGGCGCTTGCCGGGCTCCTGATCTTCATCACCGACGTGCATGCCCTTGGTCTCGAAACCGCCCAGGGCCTCGTCCTGACCGAAGCCTTCTATTGGGATCTCAACGACGACACCCGCGCCTGGTCCGAACGCTTCTCGGAAGAAATGGGCGGCTCCAAGCCCACCATGGTGCATGCCGGCGTCTATTCCGCCGTCCTGCATTACCTCAAGGGTGTCGAGGCCACCAACAGCAAGGAGACCGATGCCGTGATGGGCTGGATGAAGTCCAACCCCTCTTCGGACCCGGTCTTTGGTGAAGGCGAGTTGCGGGCCGATGGCCGGCACATCCACGACATGTATCTGTTCCAGGTGAAGGCGCCGTCCGAATCCACCGGCGACTGGGACTATTACAAGCTGCTCGCTACCATCCCGGCCGAGATCGCCTTCCGTCCGCTCGAAGACGGCGGCTGCGCCCTCGTCGAGTAATTCATAATCCGTTCATTATCGGGGTCCTGGCTACGGTCAGGGCCCTTCCCCAACCGGTAGGCGAGAGACCGAAATCATGTTCGAGCTCCTGGGAATCCCCCCACAGGCCCTGTTCGGCCAGCTCCTTCTGGGGCTGATCAACGGGTCGTTCTATGCCCTGCTCAGCCTGGGCCTGGCGGTCATTTTCGGCCTGCTCAACATCATCAATTTCAGCCACGGCGCCCAATATATGATGGGTGCCTTCGTCGCCTGGATGGCGCTGACCTGGCTCGGCATCCCCTATTGGGGCGCCCTCGTCATCGTGCCGCTGGTCGTCGGCGCCACCGGCGTCGTCATAGAACGACTAATGATTTCAAAGCTTTATCATCTCGATCATCTCTATGGCCTGTTGCTCACCTTCGGCCTGGCGCTGATCATCCAGGGTCTGTTCCGCAACCAGTTCGGCGTGTCGGGCCTGCCCTATTCCATCCCGCCACAGCTTTCGGGCGGCACGAATCTCGGCTTCATGTTCCTGCCCAATTATCGCGGCTGGGTGGTGCTGGCCTCGCTGGTGGTCTGCTTCGGCACCTGGTTTGCCATCGAGCGCACGCGCCTCGGCGCCTATCTCCGCGCCGCCACCGAGAACCCCACGCTGGTCGGCGCCTTCGGCATCAACGTGCCGCGCATGATCACGCTAACCTACGGATTTGGCGTGGCTTTGGCCGCCTTTGCCGGCGTCCTCGCCGCCCCGATCTATTCGGTCAATCCGAACATGGGCGCCGATCTCATCATCGTGGTTTTCGCCGTGGTGGTGATCGGTGGCATGGGCTCGATCCTGGGCGCCATTCTCACCGGCTTCGGCCTCGGCATCGTCGAGGGGTTGACCAAGGTCTTCTATCCCGAAGCCTCGTCCGTCGCGATATTCGTCATCATGGCCATTGTGCTGCTGGTCAAGCCGGCCGGCCTCTTCGGAAGGACCGCGTAAATGAGCGCCAGCACCGAAACCACCTATGCGAGCGCCTCGGCAGCCATGCCCATCGGCACGCCGCGCCACCACATCATCATCTTTGCAGGTCTCCTGGTCCTGCTGCTGATCGCGCCCTATGTCCTCTACCCGGTCTTCATCATGAAGATCCTGTGCTTTGCGCTCTTCGCCTCCGCGCTGAACCTGCTGCTCGGCTTTGGTGGATTGCTCTCCTTTGGCCACGCTGCCTTTTTCGGCTCGGCGAGCTATGTCACCGCCCATGCCGCCAAGGTCTGGGGCCTGACCCCGGAAGTCTCGATCCTGCTCGGCACCGTGGCCGCCGCCTTTCTCGGCCTCGTCATCGGCGCTCTCGCCATCCGCCGCCAGGGCATCTACTTCGCCATGGTCACGTTGGCCTTTGCGCAGATGATCTTCTTCTTTGCCCTGCAGGCCCCGTTCACGGGCGGTGAGGACGGCATCCAGGCGGTGCCGCGCGGCGACCTTTTCGGCTTCATTCCGCTCGCCAACGACATGACACTCTACTTTGTCGTGCTGGCCATTGTCTTCGGCGGGCTCCTCGCCATCTACCGCATCATCCACTCGCCTTTCGGGCAGGTGCTCAAGGCCATTCGCGACAACGAGCCGCGCTCGATCTCGCTCGGCTACAAGGTCAATCGCTACAAGCTCGCCGTCTTCGTCATGTCCGCCACCCTGGCCGGCATGGCCGGCGCCACCAAGGCGCTGGTGTTCCAACTGGCCTCCCTCACCGACGTCTACTGGTCCATGTCGGGCGAGGTGGTGCTGATGACGCTGCTGGGTGGCATGGGCACGATCTTCGGACCTTTTGTGGGCGCCGCAGTCATCGTCACCATGCAGAACTATTTCGCCAGCTTCGGCGCCTGGGTCACCGTCCTGCAAGGCACCATCTTCGTGGTCAGCGTGCTGCTGTTCCGCGAAGGCATTATTGGCGTGTTGTCGCGTTGGCTGAAAAAACCACTTTGAGCGGGCCATGCCGGGCGGGGCCGCAGGGTCCTGCCCTGCCGCGGGTGTCACACCGCCGGCTGCGAGAGGAACCACGCCACCAGTTCGGCGGAATTCGCCACGCCCACGGAGCGCGCCAGTCGCAGCCTGTGCGCCTCCACCGTTCGGCGCGACAGCCCCACTTCTGCGGCAATTGCCGCATTGGTCTTGCCCTGCGCGACCAGCGTCATGATCTGGCGCTGCCGTCCCGTCAGTTTCAGCGTCGTCTCGGTCACCGGGCGGTTCATCGGTTCGAAGCAATAGAGCGCTGCCGCGAAGGGGTCCCCCGCATCGCGCGAGCGACCATTCACCCGGCACCAGAAACGCTTGCCGCCGGCCCCGGCCATGATGCGCTCGTCATAGTAGACGGCGCCACCCGGCAGGTGGTGCCGCCACATCTCGCCCGTGCGGACGAAATCGGCAATGGCCGGGTAGAGCCTGGAAAAACTGGCGTCCACCAAATCCTCGCGACGATAGCCGAACAGGCCCGCGAACTCGGGATTGCAGTCGCGGATGATCCGATGCGTGGCGTAGACCATGGGCACAGGGATGTCGGCGAGGGTGAATTTGGGCTCTGTCGTCATGTCGTAGAAATACGACTAACGCGGGCCATGCAGCAAGCCCTAGCGTCGGGGCAATGATCCGGAAATGGGAGGGGAAAGCGCGATGCGCAAAGTTCGTTCTAGTGTTGCCGAAGCGCTGGCCGGTGTGCTGGCCGACGGCATGACCATCATGTCGGGAGGTTTCGGTCTCTGCGGCATTCCCGAGGCATTGATCGAAGGCATCGAGGCCTCGGGCGCCAAGGGCCTCACCGTCATTTCCAACAATGCCGGTGTCGATGGCATTGGCCTCGGACGCCTGCTGGCCACACGGCAAATCAAGAAGATGATCTCGTCCTATGTGGGCGAGAACAAGCTCTTTGCCGAGCAGTATCTGTCCGGTGAGCTCGAGCTGGAGTTTAATCCGCAGGGCACCCTGGCCGAACGCATCCGCGCCGGCGGCGCGGGCATTCCGGCCTTCTTCACCAAGACGGGCGTCGGCACGCTGATCGCCGAGGGCAAGGAAGTACGCCGCTTCGGCGAGGATGACTACGTGATGGAAACCGGCCTCGTTGCCGATGTCTCCATCGTTCACGCCTGGAAGGGCGACCCGGAAGGCAATCTTGTCTACCGGATGACGGCGCGAAACTTCAACCCGATGATGGCGACGGCCGGCAAGGTGACCATCGCCGAGGTGGAGCACCTGGTGGAAACCGGCAGCTTCGACCCCGACCAGATCCACACGCCCGGCATTTTCGTCGACCGCATCGTGCATGTGCCCAATCCGGCCAAGCATATCGAACAGCGCACCGTGCGCCAGCGCGACGAGGAGGTGGCATAATGGCCTGGACCCGCGACCAGATGGCGGCCCGCGCCGCCCGTGAACTCGAAGACGGCTTCTATGTCAATCTGGGCATCGGCATCCCCACGCTGGTGGCCAATTTCATCCCCGAGGGGATGGATGTGCGGCTCCAAAGCGAAAACGGCATGCTGGGCATGGGCCCATTTCCCTATGCGGGCGAGGAGGACGCCGACCTCATCAATGCCGGCAAGCAGACCATCACTGCCCTGCCGGAAACCAGCTTCTTTTCGAGCGCCGACAGCTTCGGGATGATCCGGGGTGGCCACATCGACCTGTCCATCCTGGGCGCAATGCAGGTGGCCGAAAACGGGGACCTGGCCAACTGGATGATCCCTGGCAAGATGGTCAAGGGCATGGGCGGGGCTATGGACCTGGTGGCGGGCGTCAAGCGCGTCGTCGTGGTCATGGAGCACGAGGCCAAAGGCCAGGCCAAACTCCTCAGGGAATGCACCCTACCCCTTACGGGCAAGCGCGTTGCCGATCTGGTCATCACCGATCTCGGTGTCTTCTCCATCGCCCGGCGCGGCGACGTGGACATGCGCCTGATCGAACTGGCGGATGGCGTCAGCGTCGATGAAATCAGCGCGAAGACCGAGGCGCGGTTCACCGTCGCCCTGGAGGAGAAGGCAGCATGAGCGATATCGTCATTGTTTCGGCCGCCCGCACGCCGGTCGGCAGCTTTTTGGGGCCGTTGAGCACCGTTCCGGCCCACGACCTCGGCGCCACCGCCATCACGGCGGCGCTCGGGCGGGCGGGTGTCTCGCCGGCAGACGTCAACGAGGTCATTCTGGGCCAGGTGCTGACAGCAGGCGCGGGACAGAACCCGGCCCGCCAGGCGGCGATCAAGTCCGGCATTCCCAAATCGGCAACGGCCTTCGGCATCAACCAGGTCTGCGGCTCCGGCCTGCGCGCCGTTGCACTGGGCATGCAGCAGATCGCCTCCGGTGACGCGGATATCATCGTCGCTGGCGGCCAGGAATCCATGTCGCTGTCGCCGCACTGCCAGGTGCTGCGATCCGGCGCCAAAATGGGCAATATCAGCCTGGTCGACACTATGATGTCCGACGGGCTGCTGGACGCTTTTGGCGGCTATCACATGGGCATCACCGCCGAGAATGTCGCCCGCGAATTCGGAATCTCCCGCGACCAGCAGGACGCCTTTTCCCTCGAGAGCCAGCGCAAAGCCGCGAAGGCCCAGGCGGACGGTCTCTTCAACGAAGAGATCGTGCCGGTGAGCATCGAGACGCGCAAAGGCACAGTCGTGGTCGATGCAGACGATCACCTGCGTCCGGACACCAGCGCCGAAGTCCTCGCCAAGCTGCGTCCTGCCTTCGACAAGGATGGCAGCGTTACTGCCGGCAACGCCTCGGGCCTCAATGATGGCGCAGCCGCACTGGTGCTGATGCATCAGGACGAGGCTGCACGTCGTGGCCTTATCCCACTTGCGCGCATCGCCAGTTGGGCTACGGCCGGCGTCGATCCCGCCCTGATGGGGACTGGGCCGATCCCGGCGTCGAAAAAGGCACTCGAGAAGGCCGGCTGGTCGATCGACGATCTCGACCGGGTGGAGGCCAATGAGGCCTTTGCGGCCCAGGCCTGCGCCGTCAATGCAGGCATGGGATGGAACCCGGATATCGTCAATGTCAGCGGCGGTGCCATCGCCATCGGCCATCCCATCGGCGCGTCGGGCGCCCGGATCCTGGTGACCTTGCTCCACGAGTTGAAGCGCAACAATCTCAGGCGTGGCCTCGCCACGCTGTGCATTGGCGGCGGCATGGGCATTGCGATGTGCGTGGAGCGCTAGTCTCCTATCAGATAGCTCGCATAGGAGCTGAAGAGCGACACGGCCAGAAGGGCAATGCTTGACCAGCCGATTGTCCCCCACAGGCGTGTCGCCGGACGATAGAGCACGGAGGCGATGAATATGCCGGACATGATCGTGGCCGAAAGCGCGGTGATGGCGTGGGTCGGCGAAATGGCCGCGCTGAGCGGGCCCGGAGTGTAGACCAGGTCATCTATGGCCAGGATGAGAATGTCGAACAGATTGCTGCCGAGCAGGTTGGCGATGGCCAGGTCCGCCGCGCCGAGCCTTAACGCACTCACGGTGACGACCGCTTCGGGAATTGAGGTCGCACCGGCGATGAAAAGCGTGCCAACGAAAGTGGCGCGCCAGCCCATGACGTCTGCCAGTTCGGTCCCCACGAATGGCAACCAGGTGCCGGCGGCGACCACGACGGCAGCGGCCGCGGCATAGCGCTGGAGGGCCTTGCGCAACGCAGTACCGCGATCCGCTTCGGCGGCATCCTGCGGACGCGGCTCTCGCCGCTCGTACATATAGGCGGCGCGCATGGCCACGAAATAGATCGCGACGATCAACGGCGTCGACAGGCTCACATGGAACAGCTGCCCCCCGACACCATGTTGCTCGAGGAGGATGAAGGCGCCCGTCGCCCCGATGAGGATGACACCGAAGCCGGCGGTCAGTACCTGGCCCTGATCGACCCGGGAATAGAGCGACGGCTTGCGGCTCAATGCATCGAGCACCACCAGCATCATGAGGTTGAAGACGCAACTTCCCAGCGCATCGCCCGCGGCGATATTGGGCGCGTTCGCGATTGTCACGGCGCTGACCCCGGTCAGCAATTCCGGCAGGGACGTTGCCGTGGCCAGCAGGACCAGGCCAATCCAGGATCGGGACAGCCCCGTCAGGCGCGCAATGGCGTCGCCGTTGCGCACCAGTATGGGCCCCGCGACGCCGATCATGACGACGCAGGCGGCCAGTTTCAGCCATGGCAGCAGCATCACCATCATGCAGCTGTCACCAGGGCCCGGCGCAGCAGCATGCCCGCCTGCAGAATGACCAGTGGGGCAAGGCTGCATGCGAGGACAATCGTCCACATCGTGCGGTCCGGCGGGGCAACCCCAAGGAGGCCGGCCAAGGGCGCGAAGTATGGTGGAAGGACGAGAAGCACACCGCAGAGCGCCAGGGCAATCCATATCCAGACATTACCGGTGATCTCGTTGACGAACAGACCCGCCCGCACGCTGCGCATATTGAACACATGCCAGACCTGGGCGAATGCCAGCGTGAGGAAGCTGACGGTCACGGCCTGCGTCTCGGACAGCGCATACCAATGTGCGGCAACCACCGCCGCCAAGGTTGCGGCGGTCAGGGTGGTCGCAAAGAGGACAATCCGTCCCCATTGGTCCGCCCCCAGAATGGACTCGGCGGGCTTGCGCGGCGGTCGCCTGAGGACGCCGTGCTCACCTTCCCCCATCGCCAGGGCGAAGGCGGGAAAGATGTCGGTGACCAGGTTAAGATAGAGGATCTGCAGCGGCAGCAGCGGCAAGGGCAGCCCGAACAGCACGGCCGCTGCGACCACCAGAACCTCGCTCAAATTGCACGAGAGCAGATAGACCACGAAGCGGCGGATATTGCCGAAGATGACGCGACCTTCACGGATTGCCTTGACGATGGTGGGAAAGGCATCGTCCAGCAGGACCATCGCAGCGGCCTCGCGGGCGACATCGGTGCCCCGCAGCCCCATGGCAACCCCGATATCGGCCTGGCGCAGGGCGGGTGCGTCGTTCACGCCATCACCCGTCATGGCGACGATTTCACCGGCCGCCTGATAGGCCTTGACCAGTGCCAGTTTCTCTTCGGGACTGACGCGCGCGAAAATGCCGATCCTGGACAAGGCGGCGGGGCCATCCTCAATGACGGTCTCCACAGCGTCCCCTTCGGCCGCCTCAAGCCCCTGCGCGAGACCCACCGCGTGCGCAATGCTTCGTGCCGTGGTGGCATGGTCTCCCGTTACCATGACGACGCGGATGCCGGCGGCGAGGCAATCGGCTATCGCGCCGGGGACATCGGCCCGTGCCGGGTCTTCAAGGCCGATCAGGCCGACCAGGACCAGATCATCGAAAGGATCATTGGTCGACCGCGTCTCCATCTTCATGGCGCAGGCGAGGACACGCAATCCGTGATGGCCGAAAGTCTCTGCCTGAGCCAGCCATTCTGCCCGCAATGCGTCGTCGAGATCGGTTTCGCGGTGATCGAGCACCACACGGCTTGCTGCCGAGACAATAGCCTCCGGCGCACCCTTTGCGGCCACCAGAAAGCCGTCGCCGCTCTCATGGACAGTCGCCATCATGCGCGAGCGTGGATCGAACGGTTCCGTGCGCACCAATCTATGGGTAGCCAGCAGCCGGTCACGCTCCTGGCCTGCCAGCAGACCGGCACGCAGCAGCGCGACCTCCATCGGATCACCGCTTCCCGTCTCATCGACGCCGGCGAGGTCGGCGCCATTGCAGAGCACCGCTATGCGCAGTAGCGAGACTGCCTGGGGATCCTCGATCAGTCTGGCCAAAGCGGGATCGGGTCCCTGTTCGGCAAGGTCGACTTCGCCGTCGGCGAAATGCAGACGCCTCACCGTCATGCGGTTTTCGGTCAGCGTGCCGGTCTTGTCCGTGAGGATCACCGTCGTGGCGCCCAGCGTCTCCACGGCCGACAATCGTTCGACCAAGGCATTCTGACGGGCCATTCGCCACATGCCGCGGGCCAGAGCGAGCGTTGCCACGATCGGAAGGCCCTCGGGGATTGCCGCCACCGCCAGCGCGATCGCGGCCTCCAGAATAAGTACTGTGTCGCGTCCGCCCAGCACGCCGAGCAGTGCGATGACTCCCGCGATGACGAAGGTTGCGACAACCAGTTGACGGGACAGGCGAGCCAGTTTGCGTTCAAGCGGCGAATGACCGGGATCGGCCTCCTCGATCAGCCGTGCAATCCGCCCGATCTCGGTTCGCGCTCCGGTCGCAACCACGACACCGAGCGCGCCGCCCTGTGTCAGGGCGGTGCCCTTGTGAAGCATGCAGGTCCGGTCCCCGAGACGTGTTTCCCCCGGCACTGGCGCGGGGGTCTTTTCGACGGTGATCGACTCGCCGGTGAGCAGCGATTCATCGACACGGAGATTGGCAGCCTCAATGATGCGGATGTCGGCCGGAACCGCATCGCCGGCTTCGAGGATGACGATGTCTCCGGGCACGAGGTCCTGCGCCGGAAGCAGCCGCACAAGTCCATCGCGCTTCACCCGCGCGCTGTGTGTCCCCAGCCTGCGCAGGGCCGCGATGGAGCGAATGGCCCGAAGTTCGGTTGCGAACCCGATGGCTCCGTTGATCGCGAGAACCGCCAGTACCGCGATGGCCTCCTCCATCTGACCGGCATAAAGGGCGAGGGCCGCGGCTGCGCCGAGCAGGTAGACAATCGGGCTATTGAACTGGTGCCAAAGCAGTCGCCATGCGCTGGCTGGCGGGCGCATGTGGGCAATATTGGCGCCGTGATGATGGCGGCGCTCCATGATCTCTTCTTCGGCAAGACCCGAGCCAGGGGAAACCTGCAAATCCTGGAGGACGTCCACGAAGGGCGCGGCATGCGGCGCAGGCGGGACGACCGACCTGCCCCGTGCAACCGGTTCAGGATCGCTCTTCGCCGACCCGCGCGGGCCGGGCGCCGGTTCCATGTCCCGACTTGTCTCAGGCCGATTCACGGCGTGCAATGGAGGGCCAGAGTTGCCGCAGCCCCTTGGGCATCTGATCAATGACCTTGGCCGACTCTCCGGGGTCGAGCTGCCTCCAGACGACGTCGAATACAGCCTCGGCGACCATCTTCGGGTTGCGCTGGTAGTTGGGCGGCAGCTCCCGGCCTAGCCTTTCACAGAATTCCTCGACGGTGTTGTCGGGCGTGGGCTTGCCGGCCATCTTCCAACCTTCGAAGAAAAGGCCACGCACGATAAGCGGCAGCTGTGCCGACAGATGCACCGCTGCCTCGGGTGGCAGGCGATCGCGCAGGGCGTGCAGTCCCGCGCGCAGGGCGGGGTAAGCCAGCCGGGAATCGTCGAGATGCAGTGTCTCTGCAGTGGCCTTGAGCCAGATATTGCCGTCCTCGATGGCGGCGTCGAATGGTGATCGTCTCGTCATGCGGTCCTCCGCCGGATCTTGTCCTGCTCGGCATGGTTGCCGCTTGCAAGACTGCCCGGCTTTGAGGGCCTCGACTTTGACTGGTGTCATATTGCACGCGACTTTTTCGCCCGCCCCTGCCGGTCGCGCACGGGCCGAAGTCGGTGGCTAGTCTCTGGGCGGGTCGCTGATGCTGGTAGGTCCGGTGGGGGCCGATTGCGACAAGAGGAATGCCCAGGGATAGAGCAAACGCATAACCGGGCGCCGGACGCATTTCGGCGTCCGGCGGCGGTTCTCCCTCATCCTTTCACACCGGCGGAGAGCATGATCGCCTGGGTCACGCGGCGCTGGAACAGAAGGAAGACAGTGGCCACCGGCAGCCCGGCCATGACCGCGGAGGCCATGAGCCGCGCATAGACGATGCCATAGGCATCCTTGACCTGCGTGATGCCGACCGGCACCGTCATCGTCGCCTCCCCGGTTGCGGCCAGGAAGGGCCACAAGAAGCTGTTCCAGGCGCCGATGAAGGTGATGATGGCCAACGCGCTGGTGATGCCCCAGTTCATCGGGAGGTAGATGCGGAAAAGCGTCTTGAAGTGCCCTGCCCCATCCATCTGTGCGGCCTCGCGGAACTCTCGTGGCACGCTGTCGAAGAACTGCTTGTAGACGATGATTGTCACCGGCACGACGAGCTGCGGCAGGATGATGCCCGCCCATGTGTTGAGGAGCTTGAACTGCGCCATCAGGACGAAATGATTGATGATCAGCGCCTGCATGGGCACCATGAAGCAGGCCAGGATCAGGATGTAGATGATTTTCCGGCCAGGAAAATCCAGCTGGCTCAAGGCATAGGCGCAACCAGCCGAACTGACGATTACTCCGAAGGTGATCAGTGACGAGGTCACCAGCGAGTTGATGTACCAGGACCCGATATTGGTGTTGTTCCAGATGTGCTGGTAGGCCTCGGTGTTGATTTGGCTCGGCCACAGGGAGATGCCGCTCGCAATGACCTCCGTCTCGGATTTGAAGGAGGTCACCACTGCCCAGTAGATTGGGAAGATGGCCATGAGTGCAAAGGCAAAGGTCACCAGCGTCAGGATGATGCCGCCAATGTCGATCAACCGATCATGGCGAAACCGTTCAGCAAGCGCGGCGCCGGGTTGTGTCATGGTTTCGCTGCTCATTTTTCACCCCTGGCGCGGAGCGCCTGATACTGCACGACGGAGAGGATGATGATGATGGCGAACAGGATTGTCGCTGCGGCAGCGCCCTCCCCGCCCTTGTTCTGCTGGAAGGCGAGTTTGTAGACGTACTGCACCATGACAATGGTCGGGTCCTGCCGTCCCCCGATCGAAAACAGATAGACCTGGTCGAAGATCTTGAGCTGAGCGATGAGCTGGATGGTCAGCACCAGCGCCGTCACCGGCCAGATCAGCGGCCAGGTGATCTTGCGGAACTGCCGCCAGCGCCCGGCGCTGTCGAGGGACGCGGCCTCATAGATTTCCGGCGAGATGTTGCGCAAACCGGCAATGAACAGCAGCACATTGAAGCCCAGCGTCCACCAGATCGTGACCACAGCCACCGTGGGCATGAAGAACGGGATGGTCCGCGTCAGCGACATCGGCTCTCCGCCGTTGAAAGGCCGGACGATGTACTGGATCAACCCATATTGCACGTCGATGATCCAGTTCCAGGTGAGATAGACCACCGAGACCGGCAGGATGTAGGGGAGAAAAAAGCAGGCCATGACAAAGCCCTGCTTCCAGCCCCTGAGGCGATTGACCGCCATGGCAATGGCCAGCGACACCAGCGTGTTGGGAATGACGGTCAGGAGCACGAAATAGACCGTGTTCCAGGTGGCGTTCTGAAACAGGCGGTGCGAGAGGATCTTGACGTAATTGTCGATGCCGACCCATTGGCCGGGGCCGATGAGCGGCGCCTTGGTGAAACTGAGCATCACCATCTGAATGGTCGGCCACACGAACAGCAGTCCGTAAATGGCTATGAAGGGCCCCACCAGGATCAGGGCCGCCAGATATTCCGAGCGCTTGTCGCGGATCATGTCGTTTCTCCTCCCGCCAAGAGATGGTGTCATGGCCGGCACCCTGGGAGCGCCGGCCGGTTGTCAGCGGGTCAGAGCTGGCTGTTGAGATCGTCGCGCATTTGCATGGCAGCATCGGCCGGGTCGAGTTCACCGGTGGTCGCGGGCACGATGTAGTTGGTCCAGGCATCGCCGAGCGGGGCGGCGGGGCCAGCGAGGATCGTGCGCGGGTCGAACACGGCCGTCGCGGCAAATCCGGCGTAGTCGGATTGCGGCTTCAATGCCTGGAAATCGGCGCTCTCGCGCACCGCGTTGAAGGCCGGGATATGACCTGCGCCCGCCCAGTCAAGGCTGTGCTCGTCCATCCATGCGATCACTTCCATCACCGCAGCGCGCTTGTCCGGATCGGCGTCCTTGCCAGCATTGGCGGGAATGACGAAGGCATGGGAGTCGGACCATGCGGCCGGCTGGTCGAACAGCACCGGCAATTCCACGGCGCCCCATTCGAACAGTTCGCCCTTGGCGGCCAGATCGGTGAACGTGGGGACTTCCCAATTGCCGTTGATGAAGAAGGCGGCCTGACCAGAGGTGAAGAGCGCCAGCGCGGCCGGGCTCTCGATCTGGGCGGGGGTCCAGCCATTGTCTACCCAGCGCTTCATGGTCTCGGTGGCGGTGGTCAGCTTGGCGACATCTTCGTCGGAGGGGAAGAACCCGCCGGCATCGGCGTCGAACATGGTGCCGCCCTGCTGGCCGAAGAACGAGTAGACTGCGCGGTATCGGTCACCGGTCGGCATGGACAGGCCATAGGCGCCGTCCTTGGTGAACTGGGCCAGCGCGCTCTCGAAATTCTCCATGCCGTCGAGCCCGGTGGGCAGGCCGTTTTCGCCCAGCATGCCGGCGGCTTCGAGCATGTCCTTGTTGTAGTAGAGGATCAGGCCGTGCTGATCGAATGGCACACCATAGCGCACGCCATCCACCTTGGCGGCCTGAGCCGCCGCAGAGGTGAAGCTGTCGTCGGAGAGGCCGACCGAAGCCAGGTCCTCGTCACTG
Organism: Devosia salina; assembly: GCF_019504385.1. Lineage (NCBI taxonomy): Bacteria > Pseudomonadati > Pseudomonadota > Alphaproteobacteria > Hyphomicrobiales > Devosiaceae > Devosia > Devosia salina. Next base: position 754,778 of record NZ_CP080590.1, on the reverse strand, counting down.
ATCTCGGACAAGGTGCCGCTATCGACGGCCAACGGCATGCGAGAAAGGTGATAGGTGGCGATGTCGGGACCCTCGCCAATCGCCGCTGAAGTCTGCAGCTTTGTGTAGAAGGGGGTGCCCCATTCCAGGGTCGTGCCTTCGATGGTGATCTCGCCTGCATGCTCCTCATTGAAGGCGTCGATCAGCGCTTTCATGCGGACGCCGTCGCCGCCGGCCAGAAAGTCCCACCAGACGACCGTCTGCTGGGCAAATGCTGTGCCCGTCAGGCCCATGAGTACCGTTGACACCAATGCCAGGCGTTTCATTGTCTTGTTCATGTTCACTCCTCCCATGTCATGCCCAATGCATGATCCTATTTCGGGTCCCGGCGGCGCATTGAGCCGAGCCGCCAGTCCGAATTTCGTGTACTCAGTTGCCGTGGAAAGCTGTGCCCTGGGCGTCGAAGAGATGGGTGGCGGCACCGTCCACCGACAGCTGGACCTCCATGCCGGGCTCCAGCAGGCTCTTGCCGACGTCTTCTCCGATCACCAGCGTGCCGTCGGTCAGGGTGACATGCACCAGTGTGCGGTCGCCCAGCCGTTCGACCAGCGCTATGGTTCCGCGCAATTCTCCGGCTTCGGCCACGGTCAGCGCCTCGGGGCGAATGCCCAGAACAAGGCCCTCCGCCATGGCCGGCGCATTGCTTTCCGCGATCGTGGTTGAGACCCTGCCGCCCCCCGCTGTCGCGACCATTCGACTATCGACCACATCGAGCGCGCTGACGGGCACAAAGTTCATCGATGGGGAACCGACAAAGGCTGCAACGAAGCGGCTGGCCGGGCGGGAATAGACATCCATCGGCGAGCCGATCTGCTCCACTCTCCGGTTGTTCATCACCACGATCCGGCTGGCCAGCGTCATGGCCTCGGTCTGGTCATGCGTGACGAAAATCATCGTGGTCCCGATGCGCTGGTGCAATTGGGCCAGTTCCACCCGTGTGCGCACCCTGAGGCCGGCGTCGAGATTGGACAGCGGCTCGTCGAGCAGGAAGGCCTGCGGCTCGCGAACGATGGCCCGGCCGATGGCGACGCGCTGACGCTGGCCGCCGGACAACTGCGCCGGCCGGCGATCGAGCAATTGCCCGATTTCCAGCATGCGGGCGGCCTCGTCGACGCGCCGGGCGATCTCGCCCTTGTCGGTACCGATGTTTTCGAGCCCGAAACTCATGTTCTGGCGCACGGTCATATGCGGGTAGAGGGCGTAGTTCTGGAACACCATGGCCACGCCGCGCTGATTGGGCGGCAGTTGGTCGACGCGGCGGTCACCAATGTGGATTTCGCCATCATTGACCGCCTCGAGACCCGCGATCATCCGCAGCAATGTCGACTTGCCGCAGCCCGAGGGGCCGAGAAAGACGATGAATTCGCCAGAGCGGATATGCATGTTCACCCGCTCGAGCACCTTCACCGTGCCATAGGACTTGCTCACGTCCTTGAGGACGATATCGGCCATACTGGTCTCCTCCGAACTACTGGGGTCCGTCGGCTCTCCGTCCGATCGGCTCCACGCTGACCTTGCCGATGCGGCGCGGTCAGGGACTGGTTTCTAGATCGCTCCCCGATCCACCGGCAGGTCCGCCGCTGTCGCCACGATGGCGTCGAGAAGGGCCGCCGCCACCGGATCGGCGCCCGGTGCCTCGCGCGTCAGCCGGAATGTCGTCGCCACCACCCCGCCGCGGCCGACGCGCTTCTGCCCGATAATGGCCGCAGGCTTGTGGACCCAGCCGCAGACCATCCCGGAAATCACGTTGCTGCCGAACTCCCAGGGCCGGAACCCGGTGAGCAGGTGGTGCGGCACCACGCCGGACAAGCTCAGGTCGAAGAGCGGGCCGCCCGGGATATTGGAGAAGTGCCCGTCGCGCCGGATCCAGGAGAAACCTGCTATCCAATCGCCCCGCCAGATTGTCCCGTCGCGCTCCACGAGGCTGATGCCTGGCAGGTGCTGGTCGAGGCTCGGGCGAAACTGCCTGCCATCGGCGACGATGGAGCGATGTGGCAGTTCCCCGTCCGGCATGTCGGTGCGCAGATTGTTGTTCGTCCGGACCGTGCCGTCCGCCAGGATCACATAGCGGGCGCCGGCCTTGATGGCTTCGACGTCGTCGCCATTGACGGCGTGCGTAATGACAATGTCGGCCTCGGATGCCGGCACCACCCGGTAACCGAGGCCGCTGGCGTAGGCTGCGAGATCGGCGTCGGCGGTTGCGATGGAGGAAAGGCCCGCCGCCTTGCGCTGGGAGTAAAGCGCGATGTCGCAACTGTTGCGCGCCAGAACTTCGCCATCGGCTTCGAGCACGAATTCGATGGTCAACATTTCATTTGTCGCAGCGTCGGGCATGCGAATGGCCGTCCTGCCCAGATCGGCCACGGAAACGGGACCGGTCGCGGGCACCTCCAGAGAGCCGCTGACCCCGCCGCGCCAGGTCAGTCGCGCGCCCGCCGGTATGGACAGACCGCCCGTGGCAATCCTGAGTTCGAGATCGAGGTCTTCGCCGGCCCAGGCCGCGTATCGCGCCGGCCGCGGGACGATGACAATATCGGTGTTGATGGTGGCGAAGACATCGTGGAACACACGGGGATTGCGCTCGATGTCGAGCAGCCCATTGGCCTCCCAGTGCACATCCGTCAGCTCGGTGATGACGTAGCCCATGATCGAGGGATAGCGCCGCATTTCCTCGATCTGGTAGCGCAGGTTCATGAACTGGTACCACTGGACCTTTTCGATGAAGCCATGGAAGCTGCCAAAGGTGCGTGCCATGTCGAGTGCGCCGAAGCGCTCTTCGACGCCATGCGGCAGCGCCACGCCGTCGCCCCAGAGCGATCCGGTCTCGAACCAGTCCGGCTCCGTGCCGTCCTCGCGGCGCAATTTGCCCGGATCAGGCAGGCCCCAGACACCGAATTCGGACACGATCAGCGGCTCGTCGCCCCGCCGCTCGGCGTCGCCCAGCGGCGAGAAGGTCCAATCGGCACCTGCCGCGAACTGGGCGGTGATATCATCCCATTCCTGCCGACGCTCGGGAACCGAGCGGTAGTAATGGTAGTCGTTGAGGTCGGTCTTGACGTGGAAGTTGGGGAAACAGGCGGAGTTGTCGATCACCAGCCGAGTGGGGTCCTCGGCCTTGAGCCAGTCATAGCTCTGCTTTAGCCATTGCCGGTGCTCCGCATTCTCGACGAGGCGCGTGCCCCAGTCCTCGTTGATCAGCGTCCAGGCGATGATCGAGGGATGATTGCGATCGCGGGCGAGAATGCCGACCATGGTCTCGCGCATGCGGCGCGCTGAGTCAGCAGTGAAGCTCTGCACATTGGGGACTTCCGTCCACACCAGAAGGCCAAAGCGGTCGGCCACGTCGTAATAGCGCGGGTCGGGCACCTTGATATGGCAGCGCAGCGTATTGAGGCCGAGTTCGACGGCTTTTCTCGCCTGGTCCTCTAGGAATTCAAGCGAAGGCGGGGTGTAGATGCCGTCGGGGTAGTAGTCCTGGTCCAGCGCTCCGCGCATGTAGACCGGCTTGCCGTTAAGCAGAATTTGGCCATTGGCGGTGGTGACGGTGCGGAAGCCGAAGGTTTCCTCATGCACATCGATACCGTCGGCCAGATTTACCGCGAGGGTATAGAGGTTGGGCTGGCCCACATCCCAGAGCTTGGCGCCGGGCACATGAAGGACTACCGGCAAGCGGCCATCGGCCGTGATTGCGGCTTGCGCCACCACAGTTCCGTCGGCGTCGCGCACTTCCACATTGGCAGCAAGACCCTTCGCCGCATCGGAGAACGCCAGGTTGGCGCGCAACACGCCATCCATGCCTGCCTCGATGACGACGCTTTCGAGCCGCCGCCGGTCGCGGGCCTCCAGTGAAACGGATTGCCACAAACCACCGATCCGCCCGTACCAGGAGATCTTGCCGTGCGGCACCTCGGCGAAAGGAAACTCGGGAAAGGCGTGGTGATCGGCCGAAGGCAGGGCCACCCTCACCTCAATCTCGTTGGTCGCGCGCAGGATTGAAGCGTCAACGGCGAATTCGAAAGGGAGGAAGGCGCCTTCGTGGCTGCCCAGCGTCTCGCCGTTGAGGAAGACTTCGCAGAAATAGCTGACGGCACCGAACCGCAATGCCAGATCGTGCCCCTCCCAACCGGACGGCAGGGTGAAGCTGCGCTTGTAAATGGCACGCCCGAACGTATCGACCAGATCCGAAAACTCGGCCTGCCAGGGCTGTGGCACATGCGCATCGCGCCAGGGGCCACCCTCGTGCCGGAACTGCCAGACCCCATCGAGCGACAAGCTCATCCGCGACGCGTCAGCCGACACGGAGGTTGCGGCATTGCCCAAGTTCATAATCTCCACCCTAAGCACTATTAGTTATATTATTAGCACCGTATTACCTTTTCTACGGCTTTGGCAAGAGGGTGCGCGGTGATGCAATTTCACGCGGGGAATTCCGTCGAGTCATGCGATCTCACGGGCGCGAAAAGCTGGCAGGAGACGGGGTTTATGCATTAGAAGCGGGTGGCCGGTGGCGATGGAGGGGATGTGGAAAAGCGCGCAACCATGCATGACGTGGCGGAACTGGCTGGCGTGTCCCAGGCCACCGTTTCGCTGGTGCTCAATGGCGTGCCCAATGCCCGCATCTCTAAAGCCACGCGCAGGCGCGTCGAGGAGGCTGCCGAGCAACTGGGATATCGGCGCGGCGCGGCCCATCCGGTTCCGGCCGGACGGCAGCGCGTCATCGGCCTCTTCATCGATGAGGTCTCGACGACCCCATTCCTGGCGCCATTCCTGGAAGGGGCACGTGACGAGGCGGCCCTGCAGGATGTGGCCGTCGCCGTGTTCTGCACGGGCAACAGCGCGAAGCTGGAGCGCGCCGCCATGGACATGCTGGTTGCGCAGAATGCCATCGGCTCCATCTATGCCACGCTGATCACCCGAGAGGTTGCCATTCCGGACCATTTTGCCGGACTGCCGCTGGTGCTTCTAAATTGCTACGAGCGCAGGGTGCGCTACCCGTCGGCGGTCCCGGGAGACATTGTCGGGGGCTACACGGCCACCGAGGCCCTGATCAAGGCGGGTCACAAGCGTATCGCCCATCTGGCGGGCGAGCACATAGTCGAAGCGGCCGTGGATCGAGAAAAGGGGTTTCGCCAGGCCATGGAAAGGCACGGCCTGGCTGTGGATGAAAGCCTTGTGACGCTTGGGGGCTGGAGCGTGAAGGCAGGGCGAGAGCGGGCGCTCGAACTGCTTTCGCGACCAGATCGGCCGACTGCCGTCTTCTGCTATTGCGACCGGATGGCGATGGGCTGCTACGAGGCTGCCCGCCAGCTCGGACTATCCATTCCCGAAGATATTTCCATCGTAGGATTTGACGACGAGGACATCGCGGCCAGTCTTAACCCGCCCCTCTCCACGCTGGTCCTGCCCCATGACGAAATGGCACGCTGGGCGGTCAATCAACTGCTCGATGACTTCGAAGGCATCGACGCCGACGAACGGCTGCAGAAGCTCAAGATCGAATGCGAGTTCATCGGGCGGCAATCCATAGTGCCGCCTAAGGCCTAGCCGAGGGCGCGTGGCGGCGCCACCGAATCGCGCTCGACCAATGGGCATTCCAGCTTGGTCAGCGAATGGCGCTCGTCCGTCTCGGCCTCCAGCATCTGTTCGATCACCCATCGCCCCATGGCCCGATGCGGCAGGATGGTGGTGGTCAGCCGCGGGTGCAGATGCCGAGCGATCTCCTCGTCGTCATAGCCGACGACCGACATGTCGCGGGGGATGTCGAGCCCAGCTTCCTTCAGGGCCTCGAAGCACCCGATGGCCATGCGGTCATTCTGGCAGAAGATGGCAGACGGCACCTCGGGCAGGGCGAGGATGCGCCGGGTCGCGTCATATCCCGCACTCGCCGACCAGTCGCCGTTAAAGACCAGGCTGTCGTCGAAGGGGATGTCAGCAGTTGCCAGGGCCCGTCGATAGCCCTTGAGCCGGTCCCGCGCGGCCTCCATCCAGATTTCGCCCGTGATGGTGGCGATGCGCCGATGCCCTTGCGTAATCAAATGGTGGGTGGCGCGCTGGCCACCGGCGATTTCGCTGGGAACGACAGCCGCATGGGTCATGCCGGTCGTGTAGCAGTTGAGCAGATAGACCGGTATGCCGAGATTGCGCAAAGCCAGCGGCAACTCCACCTCGCGGGTGAAAATGGTCATGTAGACCAAGGCGACGACACCCTGGTCCACAAAGGCCGCGATCAGGTCGGACTCGGTGTCTGCGTCGTTCTCGCTCTGGGCCACGAAGACCAGATCGCCCTGCTCCTTGGCGGCCTGGGTGATCCCGTCAATCGCCTGAACGGCCTCCGGGCTGGTCGCGATCTGGTCGACGATAAAGCCAATCCGCCGGGCGCGACGGGTCGGGCGCGCGTCCGGCCGTGCCTTCGGCGCCGCTTCTCCATAGCCCAACCGCCTTGCCGTCTCGAGAACACGTTGTCTCGTGTCCGCCGAGAGGCGGATACCGGGGACGGCGTTGAGCACAAATGACACGGTGGCCTGTGAACACCCTGCCTCACGCGCCACATCGGTCATGGTGACGCGGCGCGCCCTGGGCTGGCGTTTGAGCGCAGGGCGTCTGGACATAGATGCGGTCTTGGAGGGCGGCATGGGCGGCTGCGGAGTTGATACTGGCTAATAACTATTAGCACGCGCAATTAGCATTGTCTTGCTCTCCGCGACAGCACGAGAATGGGCAGCGGAAACCGAAACGGCCCTAGCGGTTTTCGCGGCGACGCCATGCTTCAAACTCGGCGACGAAGTGGTCCTGTGTCCGCGGGTAGAGGCCGATCACAGGCGTGCCTGCTTTGACTTTCTCCACCACGAAATCTTCATAGGCCGTCATCTCGACCGCCTCGTCGGCAACTTCGCCGGCAATGGCCTGCGGAATGACGATGACGCAGTCGTCGTCTCCGACGAGAATGTCACCGGGGAACACGGCCACGTCGCCGCAGCCGATGGGAACATTGAGATCGAGCGCTTCATGCAGCGTGAGGTTGGTCGGGCTCGAAGGGCGGGTATGATAGGCCGGGATGTCCAGCGTGCCGATCGTCGCGGCATCGCGGAAGCCGCCATCGGTGACGACGCCGGCGACCCCGCGGACCATCAGCCGCGTGACGAGAATGTCACCGGCGGAGGCAGCGCGCGGATCCTTGCGGCTGTCCATCACCAGAACGTGCCCGGCCGGGCAGGTCTCCACCGCGACGCGCTGCGGGTGTTGCGGATTGCGGAACTCGCTCAGCTGATTGCGGTCCTCGCGAGCCGGAATGTAGCGCAGTGTGTAGGCAGGGCCGACCATGTTGACGCCCTTGGCCCTGACCGGATGCACCCCCTGGATGACCTGATTGCGCAGGCCGCGCTTGAACAGGGCAGTAGCAAGGGTTGCGACTGAAACGGTCATGAGCTTGTCGCGAAGGACCTTGTCCATGTCGAAGACCTCCTAAGTCAGCTGGTTCTGGGTGATGAAGGCGTCGAGTTTCGCCTGCTGGGCCGCGGTCAGCGGCCAGGCAGAAGGCGGACGCGTCGGTCCGCAGTCCCGACCGAGCGCCAACAGAACGGCCTTCACTCCGGTCACATTGGTGCCGTTCATTTCCTCGGCGCGTATCTCTTCGAAGGCCTTCATGCCGGCGATAAGGTCATTGGCCTCGGTGTACCGTCCCGCCTCGAGCGCGCCATGGATGGCCAGGGAGCGCTCCGGCCAGACATTGATCAGCCCGGAGGTGAAGCCGCGTGCACCCACCGCATAGAAGGCGGGCGCCCAGATTTCCGCCAGTCCGCCGACCCAGACCAGCGACGGATCGCAGGCGGCCTTGGCCTCGGCCAGCTTCAGCGGATTGGGTGTCGCCCATTTGATACCCTTGACCTGCGGCAGGGCGCAGAGATCGGCAATGGCCCTCGTGCCAATGGCGTCATTGCGCAGATAGAGCATCATCGGCAGCCCGCCCGACGCGTCGGCGATGGCCTTGAGGTAGTCGACAATGCCGCGGGGGGCGACGAAGGGGTCGGGCGGCTGATGGACCATGAGCGCGGTCGCGCCCGCCTCCGCCGATACCCTTGCGAGCGCCGTGGCGTCGCGGATGCCTCGGCCGATGCCGGCCAGCACCGGGGCGCGACCGGCCACCAGGCGCACGACTTCGCGCACCATCGTGGAGGCTTCCTCGGTGGTCAGGGCGTAGAACTCTCCGGTATTGCCATTGACCACGGGCATGTGCAGCCCGGCGCCAAGCGCGCGGTCGAGAATGGGGACCAGCCGATCCGGCGCGACGTCGCCTTTGTCGTCATAGGGCGTAACCAGAATGCCGGAAATGCCCGTCAGGGCCTGATCCAGGGTAAGTGTCATGATGAAACCCCTTGCTCAGAAGATGTCGGGTTCGCCGGCGGCCCGGCCGAAATCGCGTTCGAGAAAGTCGAAGTCGCAACCCTTGTCGGCCTGGGTGACGTGCCGGGAATAGATCCAGCCCCAGCCCCGCTCGAAGCGGGGCGCAGGCGGCGTCCAGGCGGCACGCCGGCGGTCGATCTCCTCTTCGGCCACCAGCATGTCGAGCCGTCGATTGGGAAGGTCGAGCCGGACTATGTCGCCCGTCTGCAGAAATGCCAGCGGACCGCCGACAAAGCTTTCCGGGGCCACGTGCAGCACGCAGGCGCCATAGGAGGTGCCGGACATGCGCGCATCGGAAATGCGCAGCATGTCGCGATGCCCCTGCTTGATCAGCGCCTTGGGGATGGGCAGCATGCCCCATTCGGGCATGCCCGGACCGCCCTGCGGCCCGGCATTGCGCAGCACCAGCACGTGATCGGGTGTCACCGCGAGGTTTTCGTCGTCGATGGCCTTCTTCATCTCCGGATAGCTGTCGAAGACCAGCGCCGGACCTTCATGCACATAATATTTCGGGTCGCAGGCGGCCGGCTTGATGATGGCGCCGTCGGGGCAGAGATTGCCGCGCAACACGGCGAGCGACCCTTCATGATAGACCGGGTTGGAGAGTGGGCGGATGACGTCGTCATTGTAGACAACCGCATCGGCGATGTTCTCGCCGAGCGTCCTGCCATTTGCGGTGACCACGCTGGTGTCGAGGCGATCGGCGATCTGCCTGATCAGCGCCAGCAGTCCCCCGGCAAAATAGAAGTCCTCCATCAGATAGCCTTTGCCCGATGGCCGGACATTGGCGAGGAGTGGGGTATTGCGGCCCAGTGCGTCCAGATCATCAAGTGACAGCTCCACCCCTGCCCGGCGCGCCATGGCGATCAGATGCACGACTGCATTGGTGGAGCAGCCCGTGGCCATGGCGACAATGGCCGCGTTGCGTACCGCGGCTTCGGTCACGATCCTGTCTGGCGTCAACTCCTCCCAGACCATATCGACAATCCGCCTTCCGCAATCGGCCGACATGCGGGCATGCGCCGAATCCACAGCCGGGATGGATGAGGCGCCCGGCAGGGTCAGCCCCATGGCGTCGGCAATCGCCGTCATCGTCGAGGCAGTACCCATGGTCATGCAGACGCCGGCCGAACGCGCTATGCCGCCCTGCACGCCGCGCCATTGCTCGTCGCTGACATTGCCCGCGCGGCGTTCGTCCCAATATTTCCAGGCGTCGGATCCCGAACCAAGCACCTGACCGGCATAATTGCCACGCAGCATGGGACCGGCAGGCAGATAGATCATCGGCACACCGGCAGTGATACCGCCCATGACCAGGCCCGGCGTGGTCTTGTCGCAGCCACCCATCAGCACCACGCCATCGAGCGGGTGCGAACGGATCGTTTCCTCGGTCTCCATGGCCAGCATGTTGCGGTAGAGCATGGAGGTCGGCTTGGTGAAGCTCTCATCCACAGACAGGGTCGGCAGCTCCACGGCGAGACCCCCGGCCTGCGCGACGCCGCGCTTCACGGCTTCAACACGTTCCGGAAAATGACTGTGGCAGGAATTGAGCTCAGACCAGGTATTGAGGATGCCGATCACCGGCTTGCCCGCGAAATCGGCTTCCGAATAGCCCAATTGCATGAGGCGCGAGCGATGCCCGAAGCTGCGCAAATCGTCCGGCGCAAACCACCGGGCCGACCGCAATGTGGCGGGATCTTTACGCGACTTTTCGGTCATGGGTTCCTCCGCAATCGAGTTGATGTGTATGCGCATACATAAGAGGCTGTCAACGAGCGGCGTGACCCGAAATCATAGGCCTACCCTAAGGCAAATATGTCGCCCATGGCGCGCAATGATGAAAGCGAATACATAATGCCGTCGAAACAAGCATGACCCTTTGCGCCCCTTCGGGCATTCGGTAAGAGCATTGCATGGCAAACCGCACCCGGGACCCAGCGCAGATTCGTCGAGGCAGTGGCGTGACCATGGCCGAAGTGGGACGGCTGGCGGGTGTGTCGCAGGTCACGGTGTCGCGGGCCCTGTCCTCGCCCTCCAAAGTCTCCCCTGAAACGCTGCAGCGCATCCAGGATGCCATCGCGCGGACCGGCTTTGTTCCCAATGCCGTCGCCGGGGCGCTGGCCTCCAGCAAGTCGAACCTGATTGCGGCCCTCGTGCCCTCGGTCACCAACATCGTCTATTCGAGCATGCTGCATGCCTTCTCGGACATCATGTGGGAGCATGGCTATCAGATCATGCTGTCAGAGACCGGGTTCGACCTCGACCGGGAAGAGAAGGCCATCGCCACCCATCTCTCGCGCAGGCCCGATGCCATCCTGCTGACCGGCGTGCGACACAGTGCCGGCGCCCGGCGCATGCTGCTCAACGCCGGCATTCCCGTGGTGGAAATCTGGGATATCTCCGATACGCCCATCGATTGCTGCGTCGGTTTCTCCCATGTCGATGCGGGGCATGCGGCTGCAGACTTCGCATTCAATGCTGGCTATCGCATAGCCGCCACCATTACTGCCGGCGACGAGCGGGCGGTGCGTCGCCGCGACGCTTTCCTTGCTCGCTTCGCCAAGCGCGGCGGGAGTATCGCTGGTGGCATCGACTACACCACCTCCGCGACGCTTGGTCTTGGCCGACAAGCATTGTCGAGCCTGCTCGATCGGGGACTGCAGCCGGGGACACTCCTGTTCTGCAGCTCTGACCAGTTTGCCCAGGGCGTCCTGATCGAAGCCCAGGCGCGTGGCCTCAAAGTGCCCCAGGATGTCGCGGTCATAGGCTTCGGCGACCAGGAATTTGCCGCCCTGATGGAACCGGCCCTCACCAGCATCCGCATCGACCGGCAAGTGCTCGGCCAGGTCGCCGCAAGGGCATTGGTGGAACGCTTTGCGGCCAGTACCGACCTGCAGGCGGTCCATGATGTCGGCTTTGAACTGGTTCCCCGCTCCTCGACCTGAGCCGGGGCCGACACCATCAACTCCAGGTCCGATCCCACGAATATTCGTCGTCCCAGTGATCCGTCGGCTGCCATATGCCGGCAACGCCTGGCTGCAGATGCTGGCTGATGACCTCATCGACCACATCGTCAATGCCCAGCCCGGGCTTGTCCGGAACCTCGATGAAGCCGTCTTTGACAAGCGGCTTGGGAAGCCCGGTCACGATGTCATCCCACCAGTCGACTTCAACAGAGTGATATTCCAGCGCCATGAAGTTTTCCGTCGCAACCGCCACATGGGCGGCGGCCATGGCAGCTATGGGGCTTTCGGCCATGTGGATAGCCATGGCCACGCCGTGATCCTGGGCCATGTCGCCAATCTTCTTGGTTTCGAGAATGCCGCCCGACGTCAACAGATCCGGATGAATGATGGACACGCCGTTGCTCTTGAGCAGGGGCTCGAAGCCCTCCTTGAGGTAGATATCTTCGCCCGTGCAGATGGGCACCGTGGTGGCCTGCTGAAGCTGTTGATATTGCTCGGTATATTGCCAGGGAATGACATCCTCGAGCCAGGCTGGGACGTATTTCTCGATCCGCCGCGCCAATCGGATGCCGTTCTGGAGAGAAATGTGCCCCACATGGTCGATGGCGAGCGGGATGTCGTAGCCGATGACGTCCCGCACCTCATGGATATACTGTTCGAGAAGGTCCAACCCCTTGTCGGTAAAGTGCAGTCCGCTGAACGGGTGCCGGACATTGTGGGTGTCATAGACCGCATTTCGGGTCCGCCGCTCCTCCATGGAGCGCGCAGGGCCGCGACCGGGGTGAACGCGATAGCCTTCCAGCGATCCGGCCGGCGCGACAACAGCGCCGGGAATGTCGGCGATCTGCATCAGGCCCAGATCCATCTTGAGGAAGGTGAAGCCCATCTCCATGCGCGCCTTGAGCCGCTTGCCCGTCTCGGTGCCACTGGGCTTTTCGGCGTCCGTGTCGCAGTAGCAGCGAACCCTGTCCCGGAATTTGCCGCCCAGCATCTGGTAGATGGGCACCCCATAGGCCTTTCCAGCGAGGTCCCACAGCGCAATTTCAATGGCCGAAACGCCCCCACCCTGCCGGCCATGACCACCGAATTGCTTGATGCGGCGGAACAGGCGATCGATATCGCAGGGGTTCTCGCCCAGAAGGCGGGACTTGAGCATCAAGGCGTAAGTGGCGCTGGCGCCATCGCGGACCTCGCCGAGCCCGACAAGGCCCTGATTTGTGTAGATCTTGATCAGAGCCGAGGTGAATGGCGCCCCTTCGATCTCGGCGACCCTGAGGTCGGTAATGCGCAAATCGCTCGGTCGTGAGGCGGTCCGGACATTGGTTTCGATTGTCTCAGCAGCCCTGTCGGCGTCCATGAAATCCTCCCCCGTTTTGGCCCCCGGCTCGCAAGCTGAAGCAGCGTCGCTTCGCTACCGGGCAATTCCAGACCCTCGACTACATAGTTCGGGCGAAAGCGACCGCGATTTTGCGCACTCGCTGCAAGCCGCAGAACGACAGCCCGATTTTGAGCTGGTATGGTAGCAGATAGAGGGGAGAACAACATGATCAAGACTGCCGATATCAACCGGCCATCAAAGCATCTGATCGAAGGCCTGAGGGGGCTCGGCGCCGCCACGATTGCCGGTACGCTAGGGCATCTGGGCTTCCGCAATCCGCACATGACCGGCATCCTGCCCCAGACAATGGGCAAGGCCATCTGCGGCCCTGCGCTGACCTTGCAGTGCCTGCCGCAGCGGCCGGACCTGTTTACCGAAGGCGAATATGCCGATCCCGAAACGCAGCTGCATCGGCACGTCCTCTATCACGTGCAGGAGGGGGACGTTGTCGTCGTGGATGCGCGCGGGGACATGCGTTCGGGTATCTTCGGGGACATGATGTCCACCTATTTCAAAGGGCGCGGCGGGGCCGGCATCATTATCGACGGGGTGATGCGCGATCGACCCAATGTCGAAAAGCTCGACCTGTCGCTCTGGCTCAGGGGATGGTCTCCGAACTACCACGTCCAGACCGACATCTACCCCTATGCCGTGAACGTGACGATCGCCTGCGGAGGGGTGACCGTGGTGCCGGGCGACATCATCGTGGCCGACGACGACGGCGCCGTGGTGGTGCCGGTATCCATGGCCGAACGGGTCATCGAAGACGGCCACAAGCACGCGGAATGGGAAGAATTCTCCCGCATGAAGCTGATGCAGGGCGAGCCGCTGCAACGCTATTATCCACTGCATCCCGATGCCCAGGAGGAATACGAGGCCTGGCGCCGGCTGAACCCGGTCAAACCCGGCTGATTGGCGGCCGGGACCAAACAATAACCACACGCTCGGGGGGAGCATTGTGAAGATCACATCGGTCAAGACGGCCGCCACGACTGGCCATTGCATGCATTTGTGGGTTCGCATCGAAACAGACGCCGGCATTACAGGCCTCGGCGAATGCGTCCATGGTGGCCACCAGGCCATAGCGATCATCCAGCAGGAACTGGCCGACAAGCTGATCGGCCGCGATCCCTTCGCCATCGACGCGATCTTCGAGGAGATCCGCCGCAGCCTGGTGTTCGAAGGCGGCTTTGCCGGCGCGCTGATCACAGCGCTGACCGGCATTGAGATTGCGCTCTGGGACCTCAAGGGCAAGGCGCTCAAGGTGCCGATCTATGAACTGATGGGCGGCAAGTTTCGCGACGACATCCGCGTCTATTGCGACTGCGAAGTGTCACCCGGCATGAATATGGACGAGGTCCAGGCCGAGGTGGACCAGGTGCTGGCGGCCGGCTTCACTGCGCTCAAGGTCGATCTCGATATCCGCGCCTATGGCCATACCGGCACGGAGACCGGCTGGTATGAAAAGGACAGGTTCAACATGACTCCCAATAAATGGGAGCACGACCGCATGGTGCAGCTGGCCGAGATGGTGGTGAAGGCCGCCGGCAAGGGAGTAGAGGTTGCCTGTGACCTGCATACCAGGCTCGACAAGCACAGCGCCATCCGCCTCGCCCGGGATCTCGAACATCTGCAGCTGATGTGGCTCGAAGAGCCCATTCCGCCCGAGAATATCGACGTGATGGCCGAGATCACCCGCAGCACCTCGACCCCGATTTGCGCCGGCGAAAACCTCTATCTGCGGCATGGCTTTCGCAAGCTGCTCGAACAGCAGGCGGTGGACATCATAATGCCCGACATTCCCAAATGCGGCGGGCTCTCGGAGTGCCGCAAGATCGCCGAGCTGGCCGATCTCTATTCAATCCCCTTCGCGCCGCATAACGTGTCCTCGCCCATCGGGACCATGGCATCGGCGCATGTCTGCGCCACCATTCCCAATTTCCTGGTGCTGGAATTCCACTGGTTCCATCGCGACTACTGGTCGACGATCACCGATGGCGGCGAAATCATCAAGAACGGCAAGATCGCCCTGAGCGACCGACCCGGGATCGGGCTGGAACTCAATGAAGAGGTTGCGAGGGCGCACCAATATCCTGGAACCACGTGGTTCGCCTGATCGGGACGGTCCTGGCGCATGGCGTCGGGACCTATCCCCCCAGATTGCGGCTCCCGCGGCCATAGACCAGAAGCATGCCGATGATCACGCTGCCATAGATCACCTGCCGTCCGGCTTCGGGCATCTGCATGATCGAGAGCACCGAATTGAGCAGGACGATCAGGGTGACGCCAACCAGCGTCCCCACATAACGCCCCTGCCCGCCCAGAATCCGCGTACCGCCGATGACCACGGCGGCAATGGCCGGCAGCAGGTAGGCATTGCCCATGCCCTGATAGGCTTTGGTGGAATAGCCCGCCAACAGGATGCCAGCGATGGCCGCGCAGACGCCTGAGGCAACAAAGGCACCCACGATCACCCAGCGGGTCCTGATGCCCGAGAGGTAGGCAGCAGCCTCGCGGTTTCCGGTCGCATAGACCGATCGTCCGAATGCCGTGCGGGTCAGCAACAACACGATGACAAGCGACACCGCTGCCCACACGAAGATGGCGAGAGGCACGCCGAACAGCTTTTCTGCCGCCAGCATGCGCATCAGCGGCGTTGCCTTGTCCTGCGGGGCGAAGCCTCCCGTATGCCAGACCATGAGCCCGCGCATGACCGAGTCCACGCCAAGCGTGAAGATCATCGAGGGAATGCGCAGATAGGCGACGCCAAGGCCGTTGACCAGCCCCACGGCGACGCCCACGGCGATGCCGGTGGGCAGCGCGAGGTCACCGCCGACGGCGGTGGCCATCATCGCTGCGGCTGCAAGGGTCCAGGGCACGGACAGATCGATATGGCCAAGCAGGATGACCATCATCATCCCGGCCGCGACGATTCCCAGGAAAGACCCTGTCTGGAGCTGCTGGAGCAGATAGTTCGGAGAGAACAGTGGCGCGGTGCCCTGGGTTGCGAGCGTATAGACCGTGCCCAGTATCAGGATGACGACGATGAAGCCGGCCGAAATGAACACGGGCCTGTCTTCCGGTCGAAGGCGCGAGAGAGCGGTCTGCATGGCGTTCTCCTAGCGGAAGAGTTCGAGGCGGTTCTTGATCCGCAACACGCGAAACGCCCCCAGGCTGACGGCCGCGAGCAGCACCACCCCCTCCACCAGAGGCTGCAGCAAGGGGTCAATCGAGAGGATGCGGAAGTAGAAGGACATGACGCGCAGTATCAGCGCCCCGATGATTGAACCGATGGCGCCGCCCACCCCGCCAAGCAGCGACGTTCCCCCCAGAACGACAGCCGCGATGGAATTGAGCGTATAGGCTCCTGCCTGGGTAATGTCGGCATTGCCCGAAGCCGTCTGGATCGCCAGATAGAGCCCGCCACAGGCGGCGAAGAACCCCGCGAGGGTGAAGGCGGCAATCTTGGCGCGGTCGATCGGCAATCCGGACATGTAGGCCGCGCCCTCCGCCGACCCAGTCGCATAGATGGTCCGGCCGATGACGGTCCGCCGGAATGGCAACCAGACACAGGCGCCAAACACTACGATTATGAGCAAGGGCACCGGTATCCAGGACACCGGCGCGAACCAGACGGTGTCCGGGTCAAAGAGGCCATAGGTGTCCACGAAGTCCCAGAGGGAATTGGTGAGCGCCCAGTTGAGATCACCATCGATATCGCCACCCGGCTTGGGCCGGATGAAAAGCGCCAAACCCATGGCGATGGCCCCGGTGGCCAAGGTCGCGATGATCGGCTGCAGACGTCCGTAGACGACGATGAGACCGTTGCACAATCCAAACGCCGTACCTGCTGCCAGGGTGACGACCATGCCGAAGACGATCTGAAGCGGCGAACCATTGACCAGCACCGATGCGATGCAGGCGGCCAGCGTCATGACGGCCCCCACGGACAGATCCAGTCCGCCGAGCAGGACCGGAATAGTCTGCGCCATAGCAACGAAGACAATTGCCACCGATTCATTGGCGTTCTGGATCAGCACCGCGGTCGAAAAGCCGCGCGGATGCAGCAAATTGTAGAGGAGATAGAACGCAGCGAGCAGAACGACTGCACCGTAAAAGCCGCGGTTCTGCCGCATGGCAGTGCCAAGGGAGGTCATGTTGCTCACGACACGGCCTCCGGAGCTCTGGTGCCAATGTTCAGCGAGGCACCGACGATTGCCTCCTCGTTGATGTCGGCACCCGTCAGATCTGCGACGATGGCGCCGTCATACATGATCGCCACCCTGTCGCAGCAGCCGATGAGCTCGGCATAGTCGGTGGAATAGAAGAGAATGGCCCTGCCCTCGTCGGCGAGCTGGCGCATCAGCCGGTAGATTTCCTGCTTGGTGCCAACATCGATGCCCCGCGTCGGATCGTTGAGCAGGATGACCTCCGGATCGGTCATCAGCCATTTGGCGATGACCACCTTCTGCTGATTGCCGCCGGAAAGCGTCGCCACGGCATCCTGCGGCGAGCCGACCTTGATCTGCAGCTTGGCAATCGCGGCATCGACCGCCTTGCGCTCCTGGCCTGGGTTGATGAACGGCCCCACGGAGACGCGCGAATAGGACGCCGCAAGCAGATTGTCGGCAATCGACATGGGTAGCATCAGGCCCTCGGTCTTGCGATCCTCGGGGACAAGGCAGATGCGGCGCGGATCGCGTTTTGCCGTCGCGGGAGAAGAAGGCGCGCCGCCAACGCCGCCGACATCAACCCTGCCCTCCACGCCACGCAGAACGCCGAAAAGGGCCAGCATCAGCTCCTTCTGACCCTGACCGTCCAACCCACCCAGACCGACAATTTCGCCCTTGCCCACGGACAGGGTCGCGCCCTTGAGGCGGTTCTCCCAGACCAGATTGCCGACGCTCAAATGCGGCGGCCGCGCCATGGCGGCAGGCTTGGGCGGGAACTGGGCATCGACCTCGCGCCCGATCATCAGCCGAACGACGTCCCTGTCCGTCCTGCTGCCCTTGGCAAAGGTCTCGACATGGCGCCCATTGCGGAACACCGAAAGCGTGTCGCACAGGCGCTCCACCTCATTCATGCGATGAGAGATGAACAGGCTGGCGACGTTTTCCTGCCGCAGATCGGCCAGAAGCTCATAAACTGTTTCAACGTCGTTCCGGGTCAGGGCCGAGGTTGCCTCGTCCAGGATCAGCAGCCGAGGTGACTTGCCGAGAGCCTTGGCTATTTCGACCATCTGACGCCGCGACAGCGAGAGGTCGCGCACCAGGGTATTGGGGTCCACATCCTCGCATTTGATCCGCGCCAGGACAGCCTCGGCGAACTCGCGCTGGGCCCGGCGATCGATCATGCCCAATCGGCGCGGGGGCGTGGCCAGGCAGATATTGTCGGCCACCGTCAGGTCCGGGACCAGAGAGAGTTCCTGGAAGATGCAGACCACCCCGGCGGCGTTGGCCTCGGAGGGTCTCGAGAATTCCACAAATTGCCCATCGATCTGCATTGAACCGCTATCGGGCTTGAGCACGCCGGCAATGATTTTGATCAGCGTTGACTTACCGGCGCCGTTTTCGCCCAGAACGCCGTGAATGGTCCCGCGCTCGCAGGCAAAATCGACATTTTCCAAGGCGCGAGTCCCCGCGAAATGCTTGGAGATCCCGGCAAGCTGAAGAAAAGGTTGGGCTGACATCAGGCTTGGGCGCTCCAGGACCAGCACGTGGATGGGGCAGCGCCAGCGGGTGGCGCCGCCCCGCTCAACTCAGTTCACGTCGGCCTCGGACTGCGACATGATCGCCGGACCCGAGATATTCACGCCGCAGGGCGGGAATTCATTGACCGTGAAAAAGTTGTCCGGCAGGTCGGACCAATAGTTGGTGCCGTCCTCGAGCTGGTCATAGGTCGCCACCGGCAGCGGCACTGAAATCAGCTGCGGCATGACGTTGCCTTCGAGGGCCGACACGGCCGCCTTCATGGCAATCGCGACAAGGCCGGGCGACTGGCCGATGGAAATGCCCTTCAGGCCATCCGCAGAACGTTCGGCAACCAGCTTGCGGAAGCCGTTTTCGGATTCACCGGCGATCGGCACCATCGGGTGGCCAGCATCGATAAGCGCCTGCACCACGCCGGTCGTGCCACCCTGTGCCGCAACAGCGTCGAACTGGCCATGGACCGCTATGGCATCGGCCGTCACTTTCTGGGCCGTCCCATCGTCCCAGTTGCCAACGACCTCGACGATTTCCCAATCGCCGCCGCTGGCGGCGAAGGTGTCGTGAATGGCCGCGGAGCGATCACGGTCAACGGAATTGCCGGCCAGGCCACGCACTTCGAGGATCTTGCCGCCCGTCTTGCCCTGGGCGGCAAGCTCGTCGATGATGAATTGGGCCCATTTCCGACCCATCTCGGTCTGGTCTTCGTTGACCTGCATGACCGCGTCGGTGTCGAGCACGTTGTCAAACGGCACCAACACGACGTTTTCACGGTCTGCCAGCCGAATGACACGGTCGAAACCATCGGGCGATACCGCAATGGTGACGATGGCATCAAAGCCCTGGTTGATGAAGTCTTCGATGGCGCCGAGCTGCGCGGGGGCGTCCGTGCCGGTGGAGACCACCTTGAACTCGGCAATCTTGTCCTTGATGGCCGGATCTTCGGCGAAAGCCTTGGCGGTCTTGATCATCTGGATGCGCCAGGTATTGCCAACGAACCCATTGACCACGGCGATGCGGTATGGTCCTTCCTGGGCAGGCCATTGCAGGAACTTGGTCTCTGCACTCCATGGCGCAAAGCAAGTGGGATCGGCCCCGGGTCCCGACACAACTTCGGGACCGGCGATCGTCAGACTGGTCGATGCGAGCATGCCCGCTACAACCAGTGATGCAACACTGATGGTCTTCATAGTCGTCCTCCCTCTCAAACGTCTCAACGACGCTATGTCCGGGCGGCCGGGCCCCGTATGGGTCGGGCGGCCCGCACATTCGGTGCAGCAAAGGCCTACACGGCCTGCTGTTCGGGCCTCGTCTCCTCCTCGAAGGCCCAAAGTCCCAGTTCCAGATGCGACACGAGCGCGTATTGGTAGTGAATGCGGTCCTTCTGTTCGAGCGCATCGACGATGGCCGAATGCTGTTCGAACGTGTCTTCGTTGAAGTCGCGCAATTGCTTGGCGCGTTCCATGATGCGGATGATCACGGGCTTCATGATACGGTAGACGTCGCGGACGGCACGATTGTTGAGAATGGAGACCAGCCGCAGGTGAAACCTGAAATCCTGCTCGGATGCGTCGGAAATCGTCGGAGCGTGCCGCAATTGCGCATTGATTTCGCGCAGGGCCGCAATATCGTCCGGCTGCACGTTGTCGAAAAGGGTATCGACCGTGCCGACTTCGATCAGCTTCCTGAAACCCTGGATATCATTGAATGTGCGGCGCGATATCTCGAGCGTGTTGAACGAGAACAGGTCCAGTGCCCGCTCCATGCGGTCATCGATCAAGGTCGCACCGACCTTGGGCCGCACAGAGACAATCCCATAGGCCTTGAGGATGCGCATGGCCTCGCGGACGGTATTGCGCCCGGCGTCGAACCGTTCGCAGAGTTCCTTTTCCGTCGGCAGGCTGTCACCGACCTTCAGGCCGCCGTCGGTAATCAGGGCCCTGATATTGCTGACCATGGCGTCGACGGCCGAAGGCGCCGGGTTCACCCTGGCGCGCGCAGAGCCGACTGCCGCCTCCGCCGACCGTTTGGCACTCATCCCTTTACCGCCCCGACAGTCAGGCCCTCGGCCAGGAAACGCTGCGCATAGACGTAGAGCACGGCAACGGGCACTGCGGTCAGGAGCGATGCCGCCATCAACTTGCCCCAGGGCAGGATGTCGCCAACCACCAGTGACTGCAGTCCGATGGGCAGGGTGCGCAGGGACTCGGAGGTAATGAACACAAAGGCGAAGAGGAACTCGTTCCAGGCGTTGGTGAAGGCAAAGAGCGTCACCGAGAGAATGGCCGGGGCCGCAAGCGGCAGGGTAATGCGCCAGAAGATATAGAACCGGCTGGCGCCATCAATGAGCGCCGCTTCCTCCAGTTCCACCGGGATGGAGCGGAAATAGCCCATCAGCACCCAGGTTGCGAAAGGCAACAGGAAGGTCGGGTAGGTCACGATCAGCGCCGCGTGCGTGTTGATCAACCCCATCGAGTTCAGCGTCTGATAGAGCGGAATAAACAGGAGAGTGCCCGGCAGCAGGTAGGTGATCAGCAGCAGCGTCGTCAGGACGCCCGCGCCTCGGAACCGCAGGCGCGACAGGGCATAGGCCGCCAACGCCGCCAGCGAAACCGAGATGACGGTGGCCGCTGCCGCCACAAAAGCGGAATTCAGCAGCCAGGTGAGGAAGGGTGTGTCCTGCACCAGCGAACGGTACTGTTCCAGTGTTGCCGGTTGCGGCCAGAAGATGGATTGGCGCTGGCTGATCTGCTCGGTCGTTTTGAGCGAGGTGGTGACGATCCAGTAAAAGGGGAAGGCCACGAAGATCAAAACCGGCAGGAGCAGAAGCACGCGCAGCCATGGCCCGACTTCGCGGCGGACAGCCGTGCTGGTCAGCGGCCGCGTCTCCGGCCTGCCCGTCGCGCGCCGCACCCGGCGGATCAGCGCCTCGAAGCCGGAAAAGACGAGCTGGATGGGCCAAAACACGATATCGAGCAGCAGGTTGACGCCCTTGCCCCCAAGCGCCACCAGCCGGTCGGCGATGCCCGGCCGCGCGTCAAAACCGCCATCGCGCTTGTCGTCATGCCGCATGAAACGCGCAAGGAGCCAGATGAGAATGGCCATCAAAGGCGCGACCGAAAAGGCAATCGCGATGCCGGGGCCGTATTGCAGCGAACCGATGGCCTTCTCGTAGGCGAGGATGGAATAGAGCTTTGTTGCTCCGCTCGGTCCGCCACCCGTCATGAGGAACGGCAATCCGAACTGATTGAAGGTCGAGATGAACGACAGCAGCATGGTCACCACGATGACGTAGCGCAGGCTTGGAAGGGTGACGTGGCGGAAGCGCTCGACAGCATTGGCGCCATCCACCTGTGCCGCCTCGATCTGTTCGCGGTCGACCGCCTTGAGGCCGGCGAGCAGCAGCAGCACGTAGAAGGGTATGCCCTTCCAGACGTTCACCGAGATAATCGAGCCCATGGCCATGTTGGGGTCAGACAGCCAGCCCAGCGGTCGATCGATGACGCCAATTCCCTGCAGGATAGGGTTCAGGCCGCCGAACATGGGATCGTAGATGCTCTTCCAGGCCAGTGCGGTGACGATCTCCGGCACGATCCAGGGCAACAGCATGATGCCGCTGAGAAGGCTTCTGAATGGCAGGCGGCTGTTCAGGATGAGGGCCACCGACATGCCTACGACAAACTTGTAGAGCAGCGACCAGAAGGTGAAGACGAGCGTATTCTGCATGGAGAGCAGGAAATCGCTGTTGGTCCAGAGGCGCTGGTAGTTGCGCAGCCCGACGCTGTTGGTTTCACCGGTCAGGAAATTGAAGGAGGTGGTGCTGATGAAGATGGCATTGACGAAGGGCCAGAAGATCAGCAGTGCCATGATCAGCACCATGGGCAGCACGAAGAGCTGTCCGACCTTCCAGTCGGGCCCGAAAAGCCTCTCGAAATACTTCTTGCGTGACGTTTGCGGCTTTGCCGCTCCAACGGCCAGCGTCATCCGGTCTTCCATGCCTGAACTCCATCCCGGGCGCCGCAGCGGCCCGGTCGAACAAAAGTTGGCAATTGCGCCGCCGGAGCGGCGCAATGCATGAGCAATGAACGACCTGGCGGGACGGCTTTCGCCGGCCCGCCGGCCATTCGGACCAGCTACATGATGCCGCCTTCTTCGAAGAGCTGAACGATCTTGTTGTGGGCATCGGTGACCGCTTCCTGCGAGGTCATGCGCCCGGCAATCACATTGCCCATGGACTGTTCGAGAATGCCCTGTGCCCGGATGGCGTCGATCTGCGCGGCAGGCTGTGCCGGCCAGGACGGGCCGATGAACGGCTCGGGCACGCTGACCTGATCCTTGATGATCGCGAAGTTCGGGTCGGCCGCGATCAGTTCGGGAGTCCAGAGGTTTTCGTAGGCCGGCATGAACAGGCCACCGGCAACCGACGACATCGGGGTGAAGTTGGCCGGATCGAGAAGATCGAGCGCCAGCTTCTTGGCGAGGTCGGCGTTGGGCGCGCCCTTGAAGATCGTCAGCCAACCGCCGACCTGGCCACCGTCGCGGCTATCGCCATTGTTCGCATTGGGCTGGCGGAGCAGCACCGTGCCAGGGAAGACCGGGTTGTTGTCGCGCTTGGCCGCCGCATAGACCGAGAAGGCGTTATGCGTGTAGCCGATGCTGCCGGCGAGATAGGCCTCGTTGTTGGAGATGTCGCCCCAGCTCTCGACGCCCGGCGGCAGCATGGCCGCGTATTTGCCATTGCGATCATAAGTTTCACGGACGAACTCGTAGGCAGCAACCGTCTCGGGCGAGTCGAATTCGACCTTGGTGCCCGAGGCATCGGTGAAGTGGCCGCCGAAGGCATTGAGGATGCCCGAAGCCACGCCCCAGCCGTCGCCGGACTGGTTGACCGTCAGGCCCCAGCCCCAGAAGCCATTGTCGGGATCGGAAATGGCAAGAGCGGCCTCGCGGCGCTTTTCCCAGGTATCCAGGGTCTGCGGGTCGATACCCTTTTCCGCCAGCTTGTCGCCTCGGAAGAAGGTGCCCGTGGTGTTGGCGATGAAGGGGATAGCGACCCAGCGACCGTCGATCTTGCCGGACTTTTCAGCATTGATGCCCTGCATGACATTGCCATAGCGGCTGATGGCTTCCTCGACGACGTCATCGACGTCTTCCAGCAGGCCCAGCAGTTGCATCTGCGGAACAGAAACATTGCTGGTATAGGCCAGGTCGGGCGGATTGCCCGCGCGCACGGCCGCCGACATCTTTCCAAGGAAGTCACCAAAGGCTTCCGGATTGGTGGTCGAAATGTCGAGTTCGACACCGTTGTCCGCGGCGAACCCGGCCACGGTTTCCCGGAACAGGTTCTGCGCCTCCTCGAAATATTCCGTCCGATGAATGACCGTGAGCTTGCCGGCGCTGCCGGTCGGCAGGTCCATTTCGGGCTGCGCATCCTGCCCGAATGCCGGGAAGCCTTGGCTGCCTGCCAGCAGACCCAGGCCCGCAGCACTGCCACCCCGTAATACGTCACGCCGAGTAAACTTGTTTGACGACATGGTTCCAGTCTCCTCCAGTGGAACATGCGACCGGCGTCCGCACGCCTCAGGGCGCGGGCACATCATTGCCAACGGCTGCCAGGTCCTCCCTGCCGGGGCCAATTCCCTCGCCCCGCATTCACCGCCACGCTCTCTTTTGTCCCAGCATTGGCGATCAATATGCCGACAATTATGCCCATCAAAGCTATCCGTCAACATATTGTCGGACAAAATGCTTGTTCACGCGCAATCTGTGGACTACATAGCAAAGCCAGGCCTGCCGGGCCGGTGCCTAAGGGCGGGGACACACCGCCGGGGCCGCGGCAGATCGCCGGCAAGGATTGCATGGGAGGGGACAGATGGGCGCAGTCACGATCCGCGACGTACGAAAGAACTATGGTAGCCTCGAAGTTCTGCACGGCGTCTCCATCGACATTGCCGATGGAGAATTTGTCATTCTCGTGGGGCCCTCTGGCTGCGGGAAGTCGACATTGCTGCGCATGATTGCGGGCCTTGAGGACATTACCGGCGGCGAGATCGAGATCGGCGGCCAGGTGGTGAACGATCTCGCGCCCAAGGACCGGGACATCGCGATGGTGTTCCAGTCCTATGCGCTCTATCCCCACATGACGGTCGAAGAGAATATGGGGTTCTCGCTCAAGCTGGCGCGAGTGCCCAAGGATGAAATCAGGGCGCGCGTCGCCAGCGCGGCCGAAGTGCTTGGCCTGCAATCCTATCTGGAGCGCTACCCGCGGCACTTGTCCGGCGGGCAGCGGCAGCGTGTCGCCATGGGCAGAGCGATCGTGCGCAGTCCTCAGGTGTTTCTGTTCGACGAACCGCTCTCCAATCTGGACGCCAAGCTGCGGGTGCAGATGCGCAGCGAAATCAAGATGAACCATCGGCGCCTGAGCACCACGACCGTCTATGTGACGCATGACCAGATCGAAGCCATGACCATGGCGGACCGGATCGTGGTGATGCGGTCCGGCTACGTGGAACAGATCGGTAGCCCGCTCGACCTCTATGACACGCCCAACAATCTGTTCGTCGCGGGATTCATCGGGTCACCGGCCATGAATATCCTGGACGGATCGCTGGTCGGTGCGACATTCACCATGCCCGATGGCACCGCCATTCCCTTGTCGCCCGACGCGGCGAGCTTGCATCAGGGCTCGGTCAAGCTTGGGATTCGGCCGGAACATCTCCGGCTCGATCCCAATGGGCTTCAGGCAGAGGTCCTGGTTGTCGAGCCGACCGGGTCGGAGACGCAAGTCGCCTTGCGTCTGGGCGATCAGGAACTGGTGGGCATATTTCGGGAGCGCATCCCCATGAATCCCGGCGACATGATCGGGATCGGCATCGCCCGTGAACAGGTTCACCTCTTCGACCCCGATAGCGGAAAACGCCTGGCCCGCTGACCGGGTCGTCACGGAAGACCGGTTCTGGAACGATGCGCAGCACACCTGGCTGCCTTCGACGGCAATGCATTGCTAAGTCGCACTTTTAATCGCAACCCTAAAGGGATATGGGGGACATCACCGAGACTGCCCTGCTCGCGGCACCAGACTTAATTGATATATTTATGGCTTTCAGCAATCTTTCCGCCGACGACGAATACCGCCCCGACCACAATCCCGCCGTTGAGAGACTGATATCGCCCCCGCCCAGCGCCAAGGGCGATTCCAGCCTGCTGCACCAAATTGGCCGCGAGATTGTCATTGGCGACTATCCCCCAGAGGCGCGCATGCCCGACGAGGCCAGCATGCTGGCCCGCTATGACATCACGCGGACCGCGCTGCGCGAAGCCTATTCGCAACTGACCGCCAAGGGCATGATCGTGGCCAAGCCCAAGGTTGGAACCAGCGTCACCTCCCCGATCTTCTGGAACATGCTCGATCCGGACGTGCTGCTCTGGCATCTGGAGTCCAGGCCCCTCGAGGACATCGCGATGAGCCTGCATCCGCTGCGCCGGATGATCGAACCGGGTGCCGCGGCGCTGGCGGCGCAGCTGCGCACGACCGATGAACTGGCGCGCCTGGAACGCGCCTATGAACAGATGCAGGGAGCCGGCCCCGATGCGGAGGCGCTGATCGCGGCCGACCTGCGCTTCCATCTCGAGATTCTAAGCGCGACCCATAATCCGTTCATCGGCGCTTTCAACACGCTGCTCAGCACCGTGATGCTGCGGACCCTGCGCCTGGGCTGGGACGGCGTCGACGACGCCGCGCTCAAACCCGCCCGGCTGTTGCAGCATGAGGATGTGCTTGAAGCCATTCGGCGACAGAACCCCGACATGGCCCGGATGCGGATGGAAATTCTGGTCGACGATTCACTCAAGGACATCATGCACGCGCTGGGGTCTGGCGCAGGCAAACGCCAGCAAGGGCGATAGTAGTCCGACAATTTGCTTGAAATGCCTTGATACAGGCCAGGCCGGATCCACGGCTTTCCGACGGTCCACGTCTCGAGCTTGATGGGCGTAACCTACCCACATTTCCATGGCCAGGCTCGAGGCTGTGCGTGGCTCGGGCAGAGATCAGCGTGTGCGAGCGCTGGTCGGCCTGGCTAATGTCCACCACCAGCACAAACAGGGGCACGAAGATCGACTTCGGAATGCTGAGGGGAAATAAAGGATCGGCTTGATCACCTTCGACCTATAGCGAGATTTGGAGATCAGCGCGACTGTGATAACGCCCGCCGGAACGCGCAATCAGAAGCATAGTGACCAGGGCAATCAACGTCGCGAGGAGTTCTCCCGAACTTCAGGATTCTGAAGCAGGTGCGCTGCCGACTGCGATCCGGGCCTGTCTGCGGTCCTGGGCGACATCACCTCTGTCGTCCCTTCACCACCAGCAGCAGGGTGGCTATCGCCAGCATGACCGCGGCCCCGAACGTGGCCTTGAGTCCGGCCGCTTCACCCACGGCAAGGTCCCAAAAGACCAAGCTCTTGGTGGCGAACGCAAACAGCGCCCCCATGGCGGATGCGCCCGTGATCAGCCCCAGGTTTCGGGAAAGTCCGAGCAGCGCGGAGGTGACGCCGCGGCGGTCCGGCCCGACACTGTTCATCACGGCAGTGTTGTTGGCGGCCTGGAAGAGAGCGTAGCCAGCAGTAATGGTGGCCAAAGCACCGGCATAGCCTGGAACCCCGAACACGTCTGGCAGGACTGTCATAAGGGCAGCGCCCGAAGCGACAAGCACGATCCCGGTGAGCATGATCCGGAAAGAACCCAGACGATCAACCAATTGACCAGCGGGAAATCCGGTGGCGGCGGCAACACCAGGGCCGATTGACATCACCAGCCCCGTGCGCACCGCGTCCAGTCCGAGTGCGTTGGTCAGATAGAACGGCCCCACCACCAGGGTGGACATCATGATGACGGAGACCAGACCTATCGAAACGAGGCCTGTTCCGATCGTTCGATCGCGCAGCAACTCAAGCTTCACGAGTGGCGATGGCACACGGGTTTCGACGAAGGCAAAGGCAACAAAGCCGACCGCCGCAAAGGCCGCCATCATGGCGTTGAACCATGTCAGCTCCCCTCCCCCCAATGTCATGGACAATGCATAGGCGCCCAGCGAAAGCGCCAGGAGGATGGAACCAGCATAATCGAATGAGGCGCTCGCCCGCTCGACGGGCCGGTCGATCGCGATGCTCCGCCGAACGACAAGAAGGGTAGCCACACTGGCGCCCGCAAGGAAGAAGAAGACCGCTGGCCAGTCGAACCAGTGGATCAATGCGCCCCCAAGGGTGGGCCCGAGTGCCGTTCCGACCGCCGAGACTGTGCCCAACAGACCAATGGCACTGCCGGTGCGGTTCTGCGGCACCACGTCGCGAACCATTGCGGTTGTCAGAGCCATCATCACGGCAGCTCCAAGTCCCTGCAGGAAACGAGCAGCCACAAGCGCCCACAGGCTGGGCGCCAGAGCACAGCTGACGGAGGCAACAGCAAAAATGGCGATGCCGACGAGCAACAAGCGCGTTCGTCCGAACACATCGCTGAGTCTGCCCGCGCTGACGATCAGTGTGGTGAGCGCCAACAGATAGCCCAGAACCACCCACTGGACCTGCGGGAATGTCGCTCCGAAGGCACCTGCCAGGGTGGGCAGGGCGACATTGGCGATGCTGGTTCCCAAGGATGGGAGCAGCATAGCCATGGACAACGCGAAGAGCTGCCAGCGATAGGGGCGGACGGATGAATCAGTTTGAGGTGGGGGGACCGTGGCCGATTGCATGATGGGTCTCCTGTATGAACCGCGCTGACAGATAGGCCAGCCCACTCACGTGCGGAACACACAGCAGAAGCACGTTATTAGTGCACCAGACGCCTTGTCGCCTATGCTTCGACACAGCGACATGCTCCCAAGGCACCATTCGCGCGAAATGGAGACCTGCGAGCGTCATGACGTGAAGTCCCGCAGGTCAGCGGACACCCAGCAGGAATTGGTGCTCCGGCCGGACGGTCATTGGATCGCAGGCAGCAAATGGCCTGGCGCTCGGACGCGTTACTGTTGGGGCGCACAGTGGTCTCGGCATTGTCGCGCTGCACGAGATTGTGTCTGTGGTAGACTGGATGCCGCCAGGCGAGGCGGGGAGGAAGACATGCAGATCCAGTTCAGCGATGGGACACACTATGAGCGCTTCATGGGTTCCTGGAGCCAAAGTGCAGGTGGCATCTTCCTGGATTGGCTAGAACCCCAGGCGCGAGTTTCATGGCTGGATGTTGGGTGTGGCAGTGGCGCCTTTTCGAGCCTCATCCTCGATCGCTGCGCCCCCGCATCGCTTCTCGGCATTGACCCGTCAGAGGCCCAGCTCGCTTTTGCACGGAGCCGCGACCTGGGACCTGCAGCGACCTTCAAACGCGGAGACGCAATGAAGATCGAGTTGCCCGACCAATCCGTCGACATCGCGGTCGCAGCGCTTGTTCTGCACTTCATGCCTGATCCGGCGCTCGGCGTCCGCGAGATGGCGCGCGTGGTTCGTCCCGGAGGCATTGTGGCCTGCTACACTTGGGATCTTGAGGGGGGCGGGTTTCCCTACGAAGCGATGAACCGTGCCGCGCGCGACTGCGACTTCGAGGTGCCAGTCCCGCCACATCCGGAAGCCGGCGATGCTGACGAGATGAAGCGCCTTTGGATGCAAGCGGGCCTCTCCAACATTGAAGGCCGAGAAATCCGGATCACGCAAGGATTTCGGGACTTCGATGAGTTCTGGGCGACAGCCATTTTGTCGCCGCGCCTGGGCGCTGCAATTGGCAGCATGTCCCCCCAGGAATTGCTTCGATTTGAAGAAGCCGCTCGGCGACATGTTCCCGATCCCCCATTAATCCACGCGCGCGCAAATGCCATCAAAGGCACAGTCTAGTCCGAACAGGCATTGATGCGGTGTGGCCGCCAGGGCAATCAATCCTGCGCTCAAGATTGAAGGACCAGTGATCGATGGATAGCCATGGCGGCCGCTACCCCATCGGCGCAGGCGAAGCTGATGTTGTGTGATGTGCGCGCAATGTCGCCGGCTGCGTAGACGCCCTGGACCGTTGTCATCATCATGTCATCCACGGCAATGAAATGCCCATTCGGGGCCTCCCGAATTTCGCAATCAATCAGGCTGGCAATATTGCTGTTGAGCGCGACCTGAGGGCTGATAAACAGCGCTTCCAGGGGGCGAGAGCGACCGTCCACAAAGTGGATAGCTGAAAGTTTGTCTTGCTCACCCACCAGTCCTGCGACCGGTTCCATTTCGATCTCGATATCACGTCGCTTCAACTGTTCAATGCCGAGTGGGTCCAGCTCGGCGCCATTCGCATAGAAGGTGGTCGGCCCCCAATCGGAAACGAGCAATGCCTGCTGCAACGACATCGCCGAAACGTTCAAGACACCGAGTTGCTGCCGGCTGACTTCATAGCCGTGACAATAAGGGCAATGGAGCACCGATTTTCCCCATCGCTCTGCAAGACCCGGAATGCTTGGGAGAATATCCGAGACACCGAATGCCAGAAGCAGGCGCGAACCGGATACGATCGACCCGCCCGCAAGGGCAACGTTGACGCCACCACTGTCCTTGCTGGCATCGACGGCGCCGTCATTTATGAAGTGCACTGTTGGATATGCCGAGACCTGCCGGCGCATGGTCTCGAGGATGGTTCGCGGTTCGCTGCCATCCTGAGCAAAGAAGCCATGTGACTCCTTGGCAAATCGGTTGCGCGGCCGCTGTCGGGGCCGCTGAGATCGCTGCGGAGCATGCGCAGGACATCGCTCTCCCGGTCACTGAGCGGTTCGATCAATGCTGGATGCTCGATTGCCGGCGGTGGCGGGAAATCGCCAGTCGGCGGAACGAGGCTCGACACGAAGGCGCCCGCACGCTCCGACTTGCTCAACTGCGCGAACAGACCCGCCAGCCCTTCACCCTCATCGAGAAAGGGGCGCCGGATCGCTTCGGGCTCGGCGAGGCTGATGGCGCGGCGAAGGGACTCAAGGGCATGACGCGTGTCATGCCGCGCCTGATGGGCCAGGGCCGCCAGGATCGACAGGGTTACGAGGCTCCCACCGCGTCCGCCCCTGGCGGCGGCGTGGGTCAGGCGATCGATGAGACCGAGTGCTTCGCCGATGGCCTCTGGTCCTCCATGCGCGATGAGCAGCCGCGCCAGCGTCATGTGCTCGAATTCCCGCAGGTAGGTCGGTGTGTCGTCAGCCGTGACACCTGCCGCTCGCGACCAGCGATCGGCCTCATCGAGATGTCCAAGTCGGATATGGGCATTTGCGATCAGTGCCGGGATGGGCCGGACGTTGGGGAAGAAGTCGCTGACATAGCGGCGCTCCGCCTCTCGAAGCAATGCTATCGCGTCGATCGCCCTGCCCTCGGCCAGGGCAAGACCGGCCTGGGCTACCCGCAGGCGGTACGGATACTGGGGCAAACCAAACACCTCGCCAAGTTCGCTGCTTTTAGCCAGGTGCTCGCGTGCCAACTCCAACGCGCCGCGTTCGAGGTGAAGCATGGCCATGCTGGCATGGATGTCGGCCGCGCCGCGCGCCAAGGGCCCACCATTCCGGCTCGCAAGGTCCAACGCTTCCGTGCAGGCACGCTCGGCGTCGTCCAGCCGGCCCTGGGTCATCCGCATATCGGCGAGGGCGATCGTCGTCCCCTGAACGTCGGCAATGTGGCCCTGATTGCGCAGGCCGTCGCGGCATTCGGTCCAGAAGCCGATCGCGTCTTCAAGCTCTCCGGCTGTCCACGAGACGATACCGAGAAATCCTGCCGCACTGGCCCGGGCAAGGTGATCATCTGCGGGCGCCAGGGCAAGCACGCGGTGGGCATGGCTGGCGGCTCCCTCGATGTCTCCCCGCACCTGCGCAAGTGCCGTGCGATAGAGCTCGACCTGGGCGAGCAGAGCTTCGGGATTCTCCAGTTTCGCGCCTTCGGTCTCCGCCATGCGGAGGCGCTCTTCAACGCCTCCGAAAGCACCGAGCGAAACCAGTATGCCCGCATAGCCCACGGCAAGATTGGGGCGCGACCGGACGATCGCGTCCGGTATGTCTTTCATCCAGGTGCGGAACAGGGCCTCCTGGCGATGTTTCCGTACCTGCGGAAGCGCTCGCTCGATCAGCTCCGCGGCCCACTCAAAGTCCCGTGCCGCCAGTGCGTGGTGGATGGCTTCGGCACGTTCTCCGTTGGCCTCAAACCACTCGCTCGCGCTGCGATGGATTCCGAGCAAAGCCTGCGCCTGTTCCGCGTCGAGATGGGCGAGCAGGACGTCGGCGAACAGATGGTGATAGCGGTACCACTGGCGGCGGGAATCGAGCGGGACCAGAAACAGGTTCTGTCGTTCCAGCCGGTCCAGCATCGGCTTGCTGCCGCCCGCTTCGCCCAGGACGAAGTCGCAAAGAGGCGCGCTCATGCGGCGCAGGGCCGAAGTCGCCACCAGGAACATGCGAAGATCATCGGGGAGACGGCCAAGCACTTCTTCGACCAGGTAGTCGACGATGTAGCGCCCGGTGCCCGCGAATTCTTCTATGAATGCCGTGGGGTCGTCTCGCCCCTCAAGCGACAGCACGGCCAATTGGAGCGCGGCTATCCATCCTTCGGTCTTTGCCTCCAGGGTCGCTGTGTCGGCAGATGAAAGCTCGAAACCCATCGCGTCGAGATAGGCGGCCGCTTCGTCGGATGTGAACCTCAGATCGGCCGAGCGAATTTCGACCAGGTCGCGCCGCACCCGCAGTCGCGCCAGCGGAAGACCAGGATCGGCGCGCGTACTGATGACGACATGGACATGGTCCGGGAGATGTTCGATGAAAAAGCTGAGCTGCTCGTGTATGTCGGCCCGATCCACCAAGTGAAGGTCATCAAGGATAACCACGATCGGTGTTGCCATGCGCGCGAGCTGGTTCAGGAGGGCAACTATAAGGCCCTGATCCGCCGGTCCCGATTGCGGCAGGTCCGGAAAGGCCGTCTCCGCCTTGGCGAAGGTCGCCTGTATTGCAGCGGTGAGGTTGGCCCAGAACGCAGAGGGTTCGTTGTCGCTTTCATCGAGCGACAACCAGGCGATCAGTCGTCCCGTGTCGGATGCCTGCGCCAGCCAGTCGGCGAGCAATGTCGTCTTGCCGAAACCAGCAGGGGCCGAAATGAGCGTGAGCTTGGCGCCTGCACTGCGATCGAGGATCTGGCGCAATCGCTGCCGCACCACGATACCGTGTCGGAGGATTGGCAAATTGAGCTTGGTAGCAACGAGCGGCGCGGCCATCGTCCAACACAAATGCGCCTCGACCATCCCCAAATCAAGCTGGCATATGAGCGAAGGGGGAGGCCAGTGGCCTCCCCCTTCCAGTCGTGAAGCCGGCGATGTCCCTCTACGACGAGACGCGACATCGCAGGTCAACGGGGTGGATGTCGTTCGACCGACCTCACGCCTGATCGGTGTCCAGTGCCGCAAGGGCTGCGGGATTGAAGCCCCGCACCAGCAGCCAGATGCCAAGCAGCAGCTCCCAGAAGAACTCGGGGACAACGGATAGGCTGTGGATGGTCGAGCCAAAGTCGAAGTGGCCGAACATCACGCCACAGCTGCCGAGGAGGAGGGCCGGACCGCCGATGAGACCGAGGGTTGACAGGAAGCGCGGCAGCAGCCGGGTCTTCCACATCATGTACCCGAGGATCAGACCATTGCCGACGCCGACCACGACACCGGGCCCCATCTTGAATGTCCAGTCATGAATGGCGACCAGAGCCTGTCCGACCACGGCGAGAGCGGCCGGGTCGGCGTCTCCGGCGGTCGCCCGCAAAGTGATGAGAGCGAGCACCGAGATGATGCCAATCGCAATGAACGCGCTTTCCATGACACGCGCGGCGACGAAGCCGAGGCTCAGCACTGGGAAACGCTTCCTGAGCACCGGATAGAGCGTGAGGGCTGAGGCGATGTTGGCGGCGATGAGCAGGAGCTCGAGGATGGCGCCCCAGGTCACACTGTCGATGAAGGGTCCACCGAGGATGAAAGCGGGATCGCTCAGCGCCGGAACATAGAGCGTCAGGACCGGCGGGATCGAGGTTGCGTAGGTGATGAGGAAGAAGAGGCCGGTAAGCCGAGCCAGTCGCTGCGACTGTTTCTGGCTTTCCAGGCTCGCAGAACGCGGACCTGGACTAAAGGCGGAACTTGATTGGGTAATGGCGGCGGCCGGGGCCGACGTAGCGATCGTAGTCATCTAGTGCCCTCCGGGGGTTGGCGGTGATGTTGAACGCCACTTTGCTACGCCCGGAGACATTGTTGCGGAACGCGCGTCGTTTGCATTTCATCAGTGCACGCAACGCCTGATTTACTTGCGCGCCACGGTGGAGCAGGCTTCACGCAGGCAGGACCTGAGCCATCGATGGGCCAGATCGCCATCCATGCGCGGGTGCCATATCATGGAGACAGTAAACCCGCCGATCTTGAAGGGCAGGTCGAAGGTGGTGACGCCTCTGCGCAGACCTTCGGTGTGGAGCTCCGGCACCGTCGCAATGAGATCGGTATCCCGGGCCAGTGCAATCGCCGCGGCGAACCCGTTGACCACGACACCGACCGGACGTTGCGATCCGCCGGCCATGGCGGCCTGATCAACCTCGGAGCTATGCAAGCCACGCCTCAGGATTTGCACGTGGCTTTCCGCCCCATAGCGCTCGGCCGTAACCTCCCCCTTGAGAAGTCGATGACCATCGCGTGCCACCCCGACCCAGCGATCCTCGAACAACGGAAAGGCCCGCATCTCGGGCGCCGTGGTCAGGTCGATGACACCCGTCTCCAGGTCCACCTCGCCTTCGCGCAGGGGTGCGCTATCCTTGTCCGGCTTGGCCACGAATTGTAGCAGCACGCCGGGAGCATCCTGGTGAACCTTGGCAATCAGCCCTGGGCCGAAGGTTTCAACGAAGCCTTCGCTGGTGCGCAGGACGAAGCGACGTTCGAGCCTGGCGAGATCCAGCTTTTCCGCCGGGCGCAGAATTGCCGTTGCGCTATCGACAACAGTTCCGACCTGGGCGCGCAGTTCAATAGCCCTCGGCGTGGGGACCAGGCCGCGGCCGGCCCGCACCAGCAACGGATCTCCGGTGACCTCGCGAAGCCGCGCCAGCGCGCGGCTCATCGCGGACGGGCTGAGCCGCAGCCGACGCGCCGCGCCCGCAACGCTGCCCTCGGACAGCAGCACATCGAGTGTCACCAACAGATTGAGATCTGGCATCTGCGTCTGCGCCTCGAATGTAGCGTACCAGTGCGACTATGGTGCACTCCCGCATTGGTTCGCAATAGAAGCTGCTGCGGGACCAGCCGGCGCCCACGGCGCGATCGGACGGCGCTTGTGCCGGCGACAATTCATGCTGCCCCGGGTGGGTCCACACAGACCGAAGGAAGGCTGATGCTGTCGAGGGCCAACCGCTCGAAAGTGAAAGAACCATACTTCAGGCGCGGGTCAACTCACCCGGTCACGCGGTCTGACCATTCATTCAATAGGGTGTGCCGTCCTTGTGGGTGAACACCCACCCCTTGGCGCCTTTCGCGGCCTGCAGGTCGTCAGCGGGATAGCTGACAGCATCACCTTCCGTCCGATCGCCCACCTCAAGGTAGACCGCCGGGTCAGTGCCTCGATTCTCCAGGTGATGGCTCGCCCCGCCTGCTGGGAAACCGATGCATGAACCAGGGCCAAGCGTTTCGACCACATCCCCCATTATCAAAGTCACTTCGCCCTCGAGCACGAATACGAACTCGTCCTGCAGACTATGGCGATGCTGGAGCGCCGAGACCGCCCCGGCGTCCAGGGTGGTGAGATTGACACCGAAGTTGGTAAGTCCGAATACGTCGCCCAGCTGCCGCTTCACCCGACCGCGCATTCTGGATGCGAATGGCTCAGGATAGTTCGACGGCTTCGTCCGGGGATCGACATCCGCAGCAACGACCGGTTTCATGGTTGATCCTCATCCGCCAGGGAACCATCGAGCATTGGACGAAGCTTTCTTGCGCTGAGAGGATGGCCAAGCACACTTTTAGCGCCGCTCGATCTGAAGCGGAAGTGATCTGTGCCGGCGATTTGAAGAGATGATCAAGTCCGGCAACCTTGGATTGCCGGGAGCACCAAATGGTGGTGCGGCGCAATGAACTCACGCGCCCAGCCAAAAGCGCGCAAAAGCGTCTGATCGTCCTGTAGCGGACCGACAACTTTTTAGAAGGTGGGACAGCAGCGCGAATGACCAAGATGGGGCGCCCACCTGCCCGGCGGGTTATGGAAGCTCCCTGCCCCACAATTCTCCACGCCAGCGCCTTAAGCGGGGCCGTAACCTGTTAGTCTCCTTTGAGCGTTGAAGGTCGGATAGCGGTCGGTCAGTGGCAGTCTAGGAGGGCTGCCGTTGGTCAGGGCTGCTGGACTGACGGGAGCGGATAGTTCCGCTGGACGATGATATCCGCGCCCCGCACGCTGGGCAGATCTTACTATCGCAGAAGGGCATTCATGCGGTCGTGTGCATTCGAAAACCCAGCAAGCGAGATCGAGAAAGCGATCTCTTGGCCACCATCAGCGGTGGCAATGACATCGAGCTGGTCACCGGTCCCCAGCGATGCGACCATGTCGGCGTCGAAGGCGATGTCGACCAAGCAACCGACCGGCAAGCAGGTTCGGAAAGGTTGGACGGCGCTGGCCTGATCTTCGTCGAGCCGGTAGGTGATCCCCCTCGCAAGGTCGAGGCCGAAAGGCAGGACCAGAACGCCACTGGCCGTGTTGCGGTCGTCTCCGTGGGATAGCTCGATGCTCAAGACCTTCTGACGATTCTCAGCCAGCTGGGTTTGCGACAGGACGCATCTGACTGTGCCTTCGGGGGACGTGCAGACGAGCTGCCAGCTGCCATGGCTCTCAAGCAGGCTCGAGGCATTGCCGGGCAGTCCCGTTTCCTGTCCGTGGGAAACTGAGATGGACAGCACCAGGGCAAGGGTGGCGGCAAGAACTGATTTGGGGGAAGGCATGGTGAGGGTTTTCACATTTCTACGGAATGGCGCCGCTCGCGGTCAGAACTTTACATTCAAACTAAGGCTGGCGCTGTGGTTCTGAATGCCCGAACCCAGCTGGCCGCCATAGGCGAATCCCAGCGTTGCGCTGTCGGTCAGGTTCACATCGAACCCGGCATCAAACACCAGGCTGTCCTGCGCCAGCGGCACGCCGGCTATAGTGAAGGCATTGCCGCCCGACGTGAATGCCATCTGCGCATTTGGCGCGCCGCCAAAGGCGTGCTGCCAGCCCACCATGCCGCTCAGCTTTGCTTCCAGCTCGCCGAGCGAGACATCTGTCTCGGCGCGCAGACCCAGCGTTGCAAAGGTCGCACTGACCACATTGGCAGCAGCGCTCAGGGCCGCGGCGCCGCCGCTCTCGGTGTAGCCATCGGTGGCGAGGCTGACATGAGCGAGATTGGCAAAGGGTTCGAACCGGACCGCGCCAGTCTCGAAGCCATAGGCGGCTTCGCCCCAGGCCTGCAGGGTCCGGGCGCCGTAGGAGGCCGAAAGGCTGTCCGTGAAGCCGGTAAACGCCGCCGAGCGCGACGTGTCGAGGCTGTGCCAGCTATGGGCCAACCCGCCACTCAGGGCGAACGAGTCCCATTCGCCACCGCCGTAGACGCCCAACGTATAGGTATCGGCCGTGCCGGACGACAGGCGATCATCTACGCTGAAGTTTGAGCGAGAATAGCCGCCCAGAACCCCGAACCGCGCATTCTCCCAGACCACCGCGTCGCCGCCCATGAGGAACCCGCCGATGGCGCGGTCCAGTACGGCGGCATTGCCGTCGCTGTCCCATGGGCCCCAGGAGCCGAAGCCTTGGCCCCATGGGCCGGAGTTCTCGGAAAATCGGTCCTCGATCTGGGCGCTGTCGTCAGCCCCAACACCGCCGCGTGTCACACGCAGCCGGTCCATCGCCGCCTCGCGCGGGAACCGGCTGTCTTCCAGAAGCGCCGTCTTGGTAGAGGCGTGAATCTCGCCGGAAATTGCGTCGAAAGCCGCCCGGGCCTGGGCCGCGGTGCCGAGCACGCCGATCGCATCGAAGACCGCGTTACCCGAGACGAGACTGTCGGCTCCGCTCGCCGCCGCGATCTGGTTCGGCGTCATCGCAACCGCACCAAAGGTCGTCTTGCCCAGCGTTACGAAGGCGTTGTTGCCGTCATAGGTGAGCGTCGGGGTAATGAAGAGAGAACTGCCCCCGAAATTCGCCGCATCGAAGGTGCCGGTCATGCCGCCCGCCGCGGTGACTATGGTGTAAACCGTGTCGAGCGCGTAGTCCGGGAAAGGCACCACGGTAACCGTGCCACCATTAATGGTGACCGTTCCGGTGGCGTTGATCAGGTCGCTCTGGCCCGCGCTGTTCACCTCCACCGAATAGGTCGAACCTGCTGCGATGGTGATATCGCCAACGTTGAGCGTGCCGATGGAATTGCCCGGGGCGACGGTGCCGCCGGAGGCAATTGCGACAGTGCCCAGCGTGCCCGAACCGCCAAGCGCACCACCCGTGACGTTCACAGTGCCGCCAAGCGCGTTGTTTACATAAAGCGTACCGCCGGTGACATTGGTGGTGCCGTCGAAGGCGCTGGCATCGCCGGACAGCCTGGTGACCCCAGCAAGGTGGTTGATGGTGCCGGAACCGAGTGGCCTTGAAAGATCTACGGCGAACTCATAGTCGGTGTCCGTGTGGTTGAAGTTGATTGTGCCGGCACCTTGACCGAATTGCACCATCTCCGCGTCAAGCGTGCCCGCGCCAACCGCAGTATCGCCCGCCGCAGCACCGATATTCAGTGTGCCATTGGCACCCAGTTCCTTGCCGAGATCGACAATCCCGGCATCCGAACGCACCACGCCGCCATCGGCAATTGTCATCGTGCCCGTCGCGAAATCGCCGATGACAAGGCGCTGCGCACTGGTCCATTTCGAGCCACTGCCGGTCACCGTCGCTATCCCCGTGCCGGTTTCCGCGCCGAGATAGCCGTTCGTTGTCACGAGTGCGCCGCCATCGGCAATCGTGATCCGGCCGGTGCCGTGATCGCCGATAATGGTCGCATCCGTGTCCCAGATCGAACCGGCTCCGGTTACCGTCACCGTGCCCTCAGAGCCGGCGTTATAGGCGATATAGCCGTCTTCCGCACTGACCGAGCCGCCATTTTCGACCTTCAATATCCCCTCGCCACTATAGCCGATGGAAAACATGCTGCTGTGATCCCAGCTCGAACCCGTGCCATTCACGGTGACCGTGCCGGTTCCGTCGGTGGTTTTGCCGACATAAGCCGTGTTGTCGCTGACCGAAGCGCCATCAAGAATCGTGAGAACGCCCGTGCCGAAGTCGCCGACAAAGAGATCGTTCGCGTTCGTC
The DNA here is from genome assembly GCF_019504385.1 of Devosia salina. Classification (NCBI taxonomy): domain Bacteria; kingdom Pseudomonadati; phylum Pseudomonadota; class Alphaproteobacteria; order Hyphomicrobiales; family Devosiaceae; genus Devosia; species Devosia salina. The sequence continues at coordinate 715,930 of NZ_CP080590.1, read as the reverse complement.
CAGGTCGAACCCGGACCCGTCACTGTCGCGAAGGCGACGTCGCCGGTGTCGTCGCCTATGGTGCTGTCGAGCGTCGAGTTCGCCATACCGCCATTGTCGATGGCGAGCGCGCCATTGTTCACCCGCAAAACGCCGCCAAGCGTTCCTTCAAGCCTGAGGAACCCGCCACTGATATTGGTGGTACCGAGAAAGCCGGAGCTGTCACCCGTGAGCGTTGTGGTGCCCGAAAGATGGTTGATCGCGCCGTCACCGGAAATCGCCGCCCCAAAGTCGTAGTCTCCCTCCGTGTGGTTGAAGACCAGCGCGCCATCACCGTCGCCGAAAATGACGTTCGCTGCGTCGAGCATACCCGCGCCTGCAGCCATATCGCCTGCCGCCGCGCCGATATTGAGCGTGCCGGTGGCATCCACGTCATTGGCGATCACGACATTTCCGCTGCCGCCGCCCGCGCGGACCGCCCCGTCATCAGCGATGGTCAGGGTGCCGGTTCCGATGCTCCCGACGACTACATTGGCCGAATTGGTCCATGTCGAACCCGCGCCGGTCACCGTCACCGCGCCATTCGACCCGGCTCCGCTGCCGATAAAGCCCAAGGTATTGCTGACCGCGCCGCCATTGGTGATGTCCAATGTTCCAGCGCCGATTTCGCTGATGGTCAGGAATGACGCATTCATCCAGCTCGAACCCGCGCCATCCACCGTCACCTTGCCGTCTGAACCGGTGCTGTTGCCGACATAGCCTGCATTGCTGCTGACCGCGCCGCCGACCGTAACGTTCAGCGTGCCGGCGCCGGAATTGCCGACAATAAGGGTCTGCGAGTTGGTCCAGATGGAGCCATCGCCGTCCACGTTCGCGGTACCGCTTGCGGTGGTGGCGTCTCCGATCCAGCCATAGGTATTGGTGACCGAACCGCCCTCCGCGATGCTCAACGTGCCATTGCCTTCAAAACCGACAACGAGATTATCCGAATTTGTCAGCTTGGAGCCTGAACCGGTAACTGTCACCTCTCCCGACGACCCGGAATCGTCCCCGATATAGCTCGCCGCCGTGCTGACTTCGCCGCCCTCCGTGACGTTCAGAACGCCGGTGCCCTCATCACCGGCAAACAGATCGTTGCTGCCCATTTCGAAGCTCGACCCGTCGCCCGATACGTTCACCGTGCCGTTGCTGCCCGACCTGGCGCCAATAAAGGAATCGTTGCCCGCAGTGACCGTCGCTCCGTCCAGTATATTGAGCGTTCCGGTGCCGAAGCGGCCGATATCCACGCCGTTCGAAGCTGCCAGGCTTGAGCCGGCACCGGTCACGCTTGCCGTGCCGATAGCGCCGGAGGCATTACCGATCCACGCGTCGCCGCTGCTCACCGTGCCGCCACCGGCGATGGTCAATGTGCCGTTGCCTTGATCGCCGACACGTAACGTCGTCGTCGTCCAGCTTGCCCCCGATCTAAGGACCGAGACGTCACCCGTCGTTCCGGCGCTGCTGCCGATAATACCGCCGGACCCGCCAAGCTGGCCGGTAATGAGCAGTGTGCCCCCGTCTGCGTACGTCGTGCCGGTAAAGCCGGAGGAATCACCCGAGAGATCGGTTACGCCCGAAAGCTGGTTGATCGTGCCCGCGCCGGAAATATCCACCGTGAATTCATAATAGTCTTCGGTGTGGTTGAAATTGAGCGTGCCGGTGCCGCTGCCAAACCAGAGTTCCCCCGCAGTGAGCTTGCCCGCGCCCACAGCCGCATCGCCCGCCGCCGCGCCGATATTGAGCGTGCCGGTGGAGCCGGAACTTGATGCAATATTCACGTATTTCAATTCATTCCACGGACCACTCGCGACAACCGCGCCGCCATTGGTGACGCTCAGGGTCCCCGTGCCGGCATAGCCAATGTCAAGGGTCTCCAAGTTCGTCCAGGTGGAACCCGCGCCGTCCACCGTCACCGTGCCGACGGAACCTGAAACATCGCCGACAGAGCCAAATGTATTGCTGACCGCGCCGCCACCCGTGATGCTCAGACTTCCGGTCCCGCCATGACCTACAGAAATATCCTGCGAATTGGTCCATGTAGAGCCGGTGCCATCCACCGTCACCGTGCCGTTTCCTCCAATAAGGCCGATAAAGCCAGCTGTATTGTTGACCTCGCCGCCAGCGGTAATATCCAGCCTTCCGGAACTGAGGTCCCCAACGGTAAGAGGACCGCCGATATTCCAAGGGCTCGCCTGCGTGCCACCACCCGTGCCGATGACGGTGTCCGTTTTGTTGTCGATGGTTACTTGCGCCTGCACGGGGACGCCGAAGGCCAGCAGCGTCGCCGTGCAGAGCGCGCTGGTGGTGAGCAGCCGTCCCCTGCACCAGTTCGCTGCCGGCCCCGCGGACTCGCTGTCCCGAACCAAATCCGTCCGTGCCGTTCGGTCCGGATCGCATTCTCCTGTTTCGTGAATGCTCACCACGTCGCGTCCTTATTCGAGCCTCACGACATCTATTAACTTCGATTCACCCAAATAAAAACGACTCTTTTCGTGTGATTACTTGAATATAAATACGATTTCGTATTATAAATACGAAGCGGTTCTATCGTTTCTGCATTTTTTGTTCGGTTGATCCCGACCTGCGTTGTCGCCATGCGAGAATGACGATAGAGCAATTGTTGTGACAGGCAGCGACACGACGCCATGAGAAGGACGCAGCTCAGGCAGGCACAAAAAACGCGCGCGCAACCGTTTCGGACGGACTGGCGGGGCGCATTTCGTCGCGCACTTTTCTTGGCGGCGATGCTCTCCTTTCCCGCGGCCGTCGGCGCCCAGGATCGGCCTGCGCCCGTCACGCACGATCTCGCGGGACATCTCGAGGCGCTTTACGACCCGACTGGCGCGCTAACGCTCGATGACGTCGCTTTCGGGGAAGAGGCCAAGGAATTCGCGCCCGTCGCCGCAGACTACAACAAGGGTTTCGGCAAGCCCGGCGCCGCCTGGGTCCGGTTCGACCTTGCTGCCGGACAAGACCTGGCCGAGACCGGCGAAGCCTTTTTCCTTGTGCTCGACCCGCCATTTCTCGACCGGCTTGATGTCTATGTCGCAAATGCGGCGCGCCCGGTCGACCCGACCGATTTCAAGGCTTTCGAGATGGGCGCCGTGCGTGGTGATGCGGCGCGCGATTTTGCCCTGCCGAGCTTTGTCGTGCCGTTCAAGCCGGCCGCCGAGCCGCGTTCCGTTCTGATCCGCCTGGAGAACCGGACCACGCTGTCGCTGCGCGGGTCGGTCGAAAGCACGAAAAGCCTGTTCTGGCTGTCGCTGTCGAACTGGCTCTATCTCGGCGGCTATTTCAGCGCCTGCCTGATCGCCGCAGGCATCAATTTCGCGTTCTGGTACTGGCTACGCGAGCGCTATTACCTGCTCTATGCCGGCTTTTCCCTGTCGCTCGGCGCCATGGCCTTCTGGCGGGCCGGATTGCCGTCGCTGTTGCTGCCCGGCCTTGCCCAGCACGTCCATATTCCCTTTCTCGGACTGGCAACTGGTATGGCGACGTTTTTCGCCTACGGCTTCGCCGCTACCTTCGTGCCCTACCGTCGGGTCGCGCCCTTCGCCTGGCGCCTGACCTGGGCCATCGCGGCAACGGGCCTCCTGCTGATCGCGCTGGCCTTTTTCGATCTTTGGGACGAGTTTTCCTCGCAGATCATCGTGGCGGACCTGACCTTGGCCGTTTTACCCCTATTCGTGGTCTTCCGCCTCGCGCTCGGGGGAAACCTGTCGGCCCGCATCTACCTCTGGTCCTTCATGCCCATGAATATTGGCATCGCGGTACTTCTCGCGCGCAATTTTGGATGGCTGCCGTCCAATATCCTGGTCGACCACGGCCTGCAGATCGGCGCAGCGCTGCATCTTCTGACCATGACGGTTTCGCTCGGCAGCCGCATCAACCGATCGGAACGCGAGCGGCGCAAGGCCGAACAAAATGCGCTGCTGGCGGCGCAATCGGCCGAGAAGCGGGCAAACGAGATCGCTGCGGCACGGACCCGCGAACTGGAACAGGCGACGGTCGAGCTCGAGGGCGCGCTCGAAACCGAGCGGCGCGTCTCGCGCGAGCAGATGCAGTTCATCGACACCGTCTCGCACGAATACCGGACGCCGGTCGCCATCCTGCGCGCCAATCTCGACGTCCTGCATTTCGCCCAGGCGAACGAGTCGCCGGTCCCGGCAAGCCCGCTCAAGCGCATGAACGAAGCCATCCAGCGGCTGGTCGAGATCGTCGATGTCAGCTTTCAGCGTTTTCGCGTTGCTGGCGAAAAGCTGGCGCCGACACTGGTTGAGCTGGATGCGCGCCAACTTGTCGACGACGCGATCAAGGTCGCCTGCGGCGCGCATCAGGACCGGACAGTCACAGTTCGCCAGCATCCCGAAACCGAGAACTTCACTTTGTTGGCGGATGCGCCTCTGCTCAAGACCGCCCTTAGCAACCTGGTCGAGAACGCCCTCAAGTATTCTCCAGCGGTCAGCATTGTCGAAATCGACCTCACCTCTGCGGGGGAGGACAAACTGTCGATCAAGGTCATTGATGAAGGCATTGGTATTCCCGACCGGGACCTGCCTTTTGTCTTCGACAAATATTACCGCGCCGCCAATACCATGACGCGAGCCGGCGCTGGTCTTGGCCTGCACCTGGTGCGTTCCATCGTCACCGCCCATGGCGGCGATATCGCCCTTGCCTCTTCCGGCGGCGGCACCATTGCCACCATGACACTGCCGCTCATCCAACGCGAGAACGGAGCGCCCTGATCGCCATGTTGGCTCCCAATGTCATTCTGGTCGAAGACGACGACGCGCTGCGCGAAAGCCTTATGGACTGTTTCGATCCGTCCGGCCTCAACGCCGTGTCGGCGGGCACGGCAATGCAGTTCTATCGCCTTCTGGCCAGCCGGCCCTGCGATGTCGTCGTTCTCGATATCGGTCTACCCGACGAAGACGGGCTTTCCATCCTGCGCTTCCTGCACGAGCAAAGGCCGGAAATCGGCGTCATCATCATGACGGCGCGCGGCACAGTCGCCGACAGAATATCCGGGCTGCAGACCGGCGCCGACCTCTATCTCGTCAAGCCAGTCGAGTTCGAGGAGCTCGAAGCGGCCATTCGCAACCTATCGCGACGCCTGAGCACCCAGACCGCACCGGACACCGGCCTGCCGCCTGCCGGCAAGCTCTGGCTGTTCCAGAACCAGAATCTGCGGCTCATCGCCCCGGACAACACGCCCGTGCCCCTGACCAATCTCGAATGCCGGCTGCTCAATGTCATGGCACGTGCCGGCGACAGCGCCATATCCCGCGCCGATCTGCTCGAGGCGCTCGGTTATTCCGAAACCGACGCCGGCCACCGCGGCCTCAATGCCGCCTTGGTCCGCCTGCGCGCTAAGGTCACCGAAGCGACGGGCCTCGCTCTGCCGATACAGACATTGAGAGGCCAAGGCTACGTCGCCCGGAACCTGATTCGCGAGTGATGAAAGGCAACCATGGAGGGTATGGCAGATTGCCGGCATCTCTGCGCTCTGAGACCTGCCTGAAAACTCAGCTCGGACGCCGCAACCTGGAACCTCTGCGTACACCGGGAGCATGGACACCGCGCTTCATTCCCCAGCGATCAGCACCTGGAGATGGTCAGCTCGGCGCTTTGCTGCCCCTTAAGCCGCCATTCCGCATCCGCCCCCTCGTGAGCCATTGCACTTCGCCAAGCCAATGACCTTTTTGGGGCGCGTTCCGGTCTTGGGAAACCGCCTCTGCTGTATCACGTTCGCGAGTAGGAGAATGCATTGCGGTTGGTCGAGAAGCAGAGGTCAGGGCCGGCGAACGTGAAAAGGGCGGCCCCGAGACCGCCCTTTTCACGAATCTTTCCTTTGACGATCAGGCTTCTTCGCCCTTGAACGCCTCTTCGCGGTTCTTGCGGAAATTCGGCGCGATCTATGAGCCCCCTCCGAACGTGGGGCGATTGACAGTCGCCCACGTTGATGTCACTGTTTCTTAGTTTAGCGCAAAACCACAAGGTCGTCGGACTTGATCCGACATTTCTCGCTAGATCAGGTTTAGCGTTATACGCAGGGAGGATATGTGTGGCACGGGTCACCATCAAAGACATTGCACTGGCGGCAAATGTGTCGCCTATGACCGTCTCGAACGTCATCAATGCGCGCGCTTCCAAGGCGTCGCCGGAGACGATCGAGCGGATCAATGAGGCGATCCGGACGCTGGGCTACCAGCCAAACCTCTCCGCCCGTGCGTTGGCCTCGAACGCATCGCGGCTGATCGGCGTCGTCGTTCCATTCACTGAAGACCAGAACCAATTGCTGCTGGACAATCCGTTCTATGCCGAAGTGGTCTCCGGCATAGAAAGTGCCCTGCGCGCGCGCGGCTATTTCATGATGCTGTCGGGCCTGGGCGAGACTTCCAACGAAGTTGACGCCCTGGCGCAGTGGAATGTCGACGCGCTCATTGCCATAGGCATCTATCGCGAAGGTCTGTTCGAGCGGCTGCGCAAGCGCCATCTCCCCACCCTGCTGGTGGATTCCTACCTGACTGACGACCACGTCCACCATCTGCGTGTGGCTGACGATCAGGCCGCGCGCCGGGCCACTGAACATCTCATTGCCCACGGGCACCGCCGCATCGCCCTTGTCACCGGTGCGGTTCGCGATGGCGGGGTCATCGAGCAGCGTCTTGCAGGTTATCGGCTGGCTCTGGATGCCGCAGGGATCGCCTTTGACCCAGACCTGGTTCTGGCCGGTTCGGTGACCTTCGACTGGGGCATCGATGCAGCTGACCAGCTGGTCGCCCGTCGCGCCACGGCTGCCTTCTGCACCGCAGACCTCATTGCTGCCGGCGTCCTCACCGGGTTGCACCAGCGCAATATCGACATACCCGGCGATGTCAGCGTGTTGGGGTTCGACAACCTTCCGGTCTCGCGCATGGTCTACCCGGCGCTCAGCACCGTCGATCAGACGATCCTGGCCAAGGGCAAGCTCGCCGGCGATATCGTTCTCGACATGCTCGAGGGCCGCAAGCCACCGCGCGAGACGCTGCTCGACGCCCGGATCATCGAACGTCAGAGCGTTGGGCCGGTACCAAAATGAGCACGGCCTCCTTTTCCCGTGGCTGGTCCAAATATGCGGCACTGGCCGTTCTGCTGACCCCGAGTCTTGTCGGCATGGCCATTTTCGTCATGGGACCGATCCTGGGCTCGCTGGCCCTGAGCTTCACCAGCTGGGACATGTTCGCCGCCATCGAATGGGTCGGTTTTGCCAACTACTTCAAGGCGATCGGCGACCCCGCGGTCCGAACCGCGCTGGGCAATACCATGCTGTTCATCCTGGGTTACCTGCCGCCGGTGGTGGGCATCGGGCTTTGCCTGGCACTTCTTCTCAACCGCGCCTTTCCTGGCCGCACGCTGTTCCGCGCCATCTACTTCATCCCGGTGGTGACCTCCTGGGTTGCCGTCTCGCTGGTCTGGAAGTGGCTGCTCAATCCCGAATTCGGCCTCGTCAACTACGGGCTTTCGCTGATGGGCATCGAGGGGCCGGGCTGGCTCTACGATCCGCAATGGGCCATGGCCGGCATCGTGCTGACATCGGTCTGGAAGGACATCGGCTTCGTGATGGTCATCTACCTCGCGGGCCTGCAGGAAATTCCGGACAACCTCTATGAGGCAGCCGCCATCGACGGCATCCATCCGCTGAACGTGTTCTGGCGCATCACCCTGCCACTCCTGGCTCCCACGACCTTTTTCGTCACCACGATCTCGCTGATAAACTCCTTCCAAGTCTTCGACCAGGTTTGGATCATGACAGAGGGCGGCCCGGCGGGCGCCACCAGCGTCGTCATGGAACTGATCTACAAGAACGCCTTCCGCTACTATCAGATGGGCTATGCATCGGCGATTTCCTGGCTGTTGTTTGCCATCATTTTCGCCGTCACCATCGTCCAGAACCTGGCGCAGCGCCGTTGGGGGGCCGTGGAATGACCAGTCTCGCCCTCCCCCAGTCGGCCCGTGGCCGCGGGCAGTTTCCCGCCATCACTTGGCGCAGCCTTGCCCACTGGGTCATCCTGCTGCTGGGCGCCTTCATCATGCTGCTGCCCTTCGCCTGGATGATTTCGACCTCGTTCAAGGCCACCGGCGCCACCTTCGTGATGCCACCTCAGTTCGTGCCCTCCGAGCCGACGCTGGACAATTATGCGACCGCCTTCACCACCATGCCCATGGGACGGTTCCTGCTCAACAGCCTCGTCGTCTCGCTGGCGAGCACCACGCTCATGGTCCTCAACTGCGCGATGGCTGGCTATGCCTTTGCGCGCATTCCGTTCCGCGGCCGCACCACCCTGTTCTATGCCTATCTGGCCACGCTGATGGTGCCGCAACAGGTAACGTTGACGCCGCTCTTCGTGCTGATGACGCAGTTGGGCTGGACCAATTCCTACCAGGCTCTGATCTTGCCCGGCAGCTTCGGCGCCTTCGGCACCTTCCTGATGCGCCAGTTCTTCCTCAAGCTGCCGCGCGAAGTGGAAGAAGCCGCCTTCATCGATGGCGCCGGCTATATCCGCATCTTCTTCCGCATCGCCATTCACTTGGCGCGCCCGGCCCTGGCGACCCTGTTCATCTTTGCCTTCATGCAAAGCTGGAACAACTTTCTCTGGCCCCTGATCATCACCAGCGACAAGCAGATGATGACGCTGCCGCTGGGCCTCTCCTCCCTGCAGGGACGCTACACCACCGACTGGAACGTGCTGATGGCCGGCACGGTGATCAGCACCGTGCCAGTGCTCGCCGTCTACGTCTTCGCCCAGAAATACATCATCCAGGGCCTATCCCACACAGGCCTCAAATAGTCACTCAAAGGGAGGAAACCATGAGTAAGACGATACAGCTGCTGGCGGGCATTGCCGCCGTTGCCCTTCTGGCCACGCCGGTCTGGGCGCAGCAGACGACGGTCAAGTACATGACCTTCTCGGCGGCGCCCAACTACATTGCACAGCTCGAGGAAACGATCGCCGCCTTCGAGGCCCAGCATCCCGATATCAATGTCGAATATGAGACAGCCGCCTTTGGCGATTACTTCACCAAGCTGCAGACCCTGGTGGCCTCGCGCAGCCTGCCCGACACGTTCGAGCTCAACTACGAGAACTTCGTCACCTATGCCGAGCGCAATGCCCTGCTCGATCTCAATCCGCTGATCGAGGCCGATGAAGGCTTTGATGTTGGCATCTACAATCCCACCGCGCTGTCGGCTTTTGCCCTCGATGGCAAGCAATACGGCCTGGTGGAGAGCTTCTCCAATGTCGTCCTCTACTACAACAAGGACCTGTTCGACGCTGCCGGTGTCGACTACCCCACCGCGGACTGGACCTGGGAGGACGAGTTGGCCGCTGCACAGGCGCTGACCAAAGCCGACGCCGGCGTCTGGGGGACCTTCTCGCCCATCCAGTTCTGGGAATTCTACAAGACCATCGCCCAGAATGGTGGCGCGGTCCTCAATGCGGACAAGACTGAGGTGACCCTCGCTTCGCCCGAGAATATCGAGGCGCTGACCTGGATGGTCGACAAGGTCAATACCTACAAGGTCACCCCGAGCGATGCCGAAATGGGCGGCCAGTCGCCCGAGGACCTGTTCAAGGCCGGCAAGATCGCCATGCTGCGCACTGGCATCTGGATGCTGGGCGCCTTCGCCGATGCACCATTCGCATGGGACATTGCCCTCGAGCCTGGCAAGACGCAGAAGGCGCATCACTTCTTTGCCAATGGCGTCGCCGTGTCCGCGCAGACCCAGAATGCCGAAGCCGCCTATGAATGGATCAAGTTCCTGACCGCCTCCAAGGAGGCCGTGGAAATCCGCATCGCTGCCGGTTGGGAACTGCCCGCCGTCACCGACGAGGCCGCGCTCGAAGGCTATTTGGCCCAGCCCACACCTGAAAGCCGCGAAGTGGTGTTCGAGGCCCTTGATACCGCCGTCGTGCCCCCGGTGATCGGCAACTGGAACCAGTTGACCGATGCGGTGGGCAAGGAACTCGATGAGGCCAAGCTCGGGCGCAAGACGCCCGAACAGGCGCTCACCGACGCGGCAGCCATCGTCCAGGGCCTGCTCTAAGCTCCTCCCAGGCCGGGGTGCCGTTCTGGCATCCCGGCTTTCTCTTGCCCGGATTCCGCCATGACCGCCCATTCGACCGATCCCGATCTCAGCTGGTTCTTCGATGCCCTCGACACCCCTGGTGCGCGAAGTGAGATCGCGCAGCGTCTGCAAGACACCGACCCGGCGGCCACTGGACTTGCCGCCTATCTGGTCTTGTCCGATGGACGGGCTGTCCCCGAAAGCGCCCTGACCCGTGTGGCAAACGCCCTTGAGCAGGAACTTGAAGGGACGTCGAACAGCCCCTGCGCGCTCTGGCTCCTGGCGCTCTGGGCAGCGGTGCTGAGGCTGGCCGACCGGCAAGCAGAGTCGGCCCGCCACGCCAGCCTGCTCGCCCGCGTAAAGAACCATGCCTATGTCAACTTCACGCGCGGCGGCACGCTGATGGCGGACAGCCACAAGAGTGGTCTGGACTATACGATCATCCTGGCATCGGTGCCTTTCGGTCTGTTCGAGCCCGAAGACCTGGCTTTGGTCGCCGCCATCAACGAGATAACTGGGTCCGGGCGCGAGATGAGCGCCGACGACCGCATGTTGCTCGCCTGGTATTATGGCGAACAGGGCAGCTACGCCAAGAGCCGTGCCCTGCTGACCGCCTCGCCGGGGGCGCGGCTGACAAGCGTCGTGCACCGGACACTGGGCAAGCAGGGCCAATTGGCGGAGAACTTCATTCGCCATTTGCCCATGGGCAACGGCAATCGCTATGAACCGCTCTACGAGGAACGCTTCCCAAAACTGGTCACGGACACGGACGGGGTGACGCTCTTTGCGCGCGCCGCGCCGCTCGACGCCCACCGGCCAGTGGTCCTTCATCTTGCCGACACCATCCTCGCCGGTGCGCTGGAAACCGAAGGCTGGCGTTTCGACCTGCCGCCACAGCCGGCCGGGACCACGGTGCACTACAAGTTTGGCTTTGCCGGGGAGGCGCCACGCGACGAGGCGTTTTCCTATACCGTGCTGGCCAATCGGGTCGCCGGCCCAGTCATCGGCGTGACGGTCGAGGCGGACAAGATCACATTTGCCACCGCAGCCGCCAGCTGTTCCGTCTCGCTCAACCACGGACAGCCACGCCTGCGGATCGTGCCCGGCGCCGGCACGCACACGTCTCTGGCTCAAGGCGAATGGTCCCTTGGTCCGGCCCGGTTCACGCTCGACGCCTCGGACCGGCTGCAGATCGCCATTGGCGGCGCGCAGGTTGGCCTTGACCACATCGGCTGGCTCGAAGACGCGGCGGGCACAGTGGTCGCGATCGAAGCCCGCCTTCGCACGCCGCCATGCGGTATTTTCGGGTTGGGCGAGCGCTATAATGCCCTGGACCAATGGGGGCAGCGCGTCGACCAGTACGTCTATAACCAATACAAGAACCAGGGCCTGCGCACCTATATCCCCATGCCGGTCTTCTACACCGATGCCGGTTTTGGCCTGTGGCTGGCAACGGACAGCTATTCCTGGTTCGACTTCGGTCGCAGCGCCCCGGACACTGTCGCCCTCGGCGCTGAGACGGACTGTCTCGACCTGGTCCTGTTTGGCGGTTCGGTCAACGCGCAGATCACCCAGTTCATCGACCAGACCGGCACTCCCGCCAATGTGCCCGACTGGGCTCTCGGTCCATGGATGAGCTCGAACAACTGGGACAATCAGCGCGAAGTGGAAAAACAGCTGGCGCTCACGCGTGAACACGGCATTCCCGCCACCGTACTGGTCATCGAGGCCTGGAGCGACGAGGCCACTTTCTACATCTTCAATGACGCCAGCTATGCCCCTCGGCCAGGCAGCGGGGCCTTCTCCTATGCCGACTTCACCTTCCCGGAATGGGGCCGCTGGCCCGACCCCAAGGGCATGATCGAGGCGCTGCATGAGGAGGGCGTCAAACTCATCCTCTGGCAAATCCCGGTCATCAAGCACGTGGCCAGTCTCGATCACCCACAAAAGAACCGGGACGAAGCCCACTTCCTCGAACGCGGCTATGGTGTCCGTCACCCCGACGGAACGCCGCTCCGCCTGCCCGAAGGCTGGTTCAAGGACGCCCTGCTCATGGACTTCACCCACGAGGAAGGCCGGAAGTGGTGGTTCGACAAGCGCCGCTACCTGCTTGAGCTGGGAGTTGACGGCTTCAAGACCGATGGCGGTGAAATGGTCTGGGGGCAGGATCTCCTCTTTGCCGATGGCAGCAGCGGCCTGGAACAGCGCAACCGCTATCCGGGCGACTACATCTCCGCCTACTACGATTTTGCCCAGGCCAATGGCGGTATCACCTTTTCTCGTGCCGGCTATACTGGCGCCCAGACCTACCCCGCTCACTGGGCGGGCGACGAACGCTCGACCTGGGATGCGTTCAAGCGCTCGATCCTGGCCGGACTTTCCGCAGGCATGTCCGGCATCATCTTCTGGGGCTGGGACATGGCCGGCTTTTCCGGTGAAGTGCCCAGCGCTGAGCTCTATGTCCGTTCCGCCCAGATGGCCGCCTTCTGCCCTATCATGCAGTACCATGCCGAGAGCAAGGCAGAGTTCAATCAGGACCGCACGCCCTGGAACATTGCCGAACGCAGCGGCGATCCGCGGGCGCTGACGCTCTATGCTTTCTACGCACGCCTGCGTATGGCCCTGCTGCCCTATTTCGTTGCTGAAACCGCGCATTGCGTTGCCTCCCGCACGCCATTGATGCGCCCCATGCTGCTGGACCATGCTGACGACCCCACAGCCCGCAGTCTTTGGGATCAATATCGCCTGGGAAGAGACTTGCTGGTCGCCCCGGTCATCACGGAAGGGGCAACCGATCGCCAGGTCTACCTCCCGGCCGGCCGGTGGTGGCACCTGCTGGAGGAGCGCTGGTACAACGGTGGCACGAGTGTACGGGTCGATGCCCCGCTCCATTCCATCCCCGTGTTTGTTCGGGACGGCGCGCTCGTGCCTCTGGCCTTCAAGGGCGAAACCAGAATTGGCGCACCCCTGCCTGCCGGCCTCGTCAGCCCGGATTGCCTCGCCCTATTGCTCGTGGCCGGTGGCGCGATGAGCACTGAGATCCATCTGCAGGGATGGCATGTACGCGTGTTCAGGGCGGCCGACGGAACGCTCGATATCCGAACCACAGGAGATGGTCCCAAATTGATGCTGGTCCTCTGCGATCCATCAAACGAGGCGCGGCTCAATGGGGCTGCCATCTCGCTCGAACCCAAGGTGATACTCAGCAAACCCATGCTCACCGTTGCACTGGGATAGACGAGGGCAACTCAATGGACGAAGCGGGCCTCCCCCCCCCCCTCCTCGGCATAAGGGTTGTAATCCAGGAGATACTTGATCGTGCGCGCGAGCCAGCGTTCCTGAGGCTCTGAACTGTTCGAGCTCTCGGGTAGCCCTTGGCCGTTGGCGATCTCGGCGATGATTTTGTCGACACCAATGTCAGCGACGCTCAGCTCCCTGGCCGATTGACATGCCAAGGAGGCCGCAGCCAGCGGCCGAACCCTTGCCGCCTGCTCCGCATCCTAGCACGTTGGATCCCTCGCGACGGACAGGGACGCCGCGATGGCCTGGTCGACAAAGGTTGCGACGTCCGGCGGATGCCGTTTGGTTTGGGCCATAGCGTGAACGACGCCATTGACCAGGTCTGGTTGCCCCCATTGCCGCTCGAGCGCGACGCGATCCGCTGCGCTGAGTGTGAGACTGACCTGCACGAGGATGCGTCTGGGTGCGGGCGTCCAGCGGCGCCAATAGCAGACGGCGTCGCGTCGAAAACAGTGAGAAATGGCTGGCAAGGCGACATGCTCCAAAAGCATGTAACACACCCATGTAATACAGTTGCTACTCGCTGCGACGCCAACCAGCGGCGAAAGCGAGACTTTTCAATGGTTTAAGGAATTTCTGGCTGGGGCGCCAGGATTCGAACCTGGGAATGGCGGTACCAAAAACCGCTGCCTTACCACTTGGCGACGCCCCAACTTGGAGCCGGTTCCTACACGGTTCGCCGGTCGCGCGCAACACGCTCGGATGGGCGATAAAAGGTTGTCAGACCCGCTTGAACAGCGCGGGGAGCGCAGCTATAAAGCCGCCACATCGCGACCGGGCGGATCTTCAGACCGCCTGCGTTTCCCGACACGTCGCGAGCCTGACGGAGTATAGCGCAGCCTGGTAGCGCACCTGCTTCGGGAGCAGGGGGTCGAGTGTTCGAATCACTCTACTCCGACCAATCAACCCCGGCGTCTTTGGACGTCGGGGTTTTTGTTGCCGGCAATTGCTGGCAGCAGCCCAGTGTTCAAACCCGGCTTGGCCTGAGGTCTCTTGCCTGCGCCCTGCCCGGCCAGTCCTGTGGCGCACAATCGAAAGCACAATCGCCACCCCGCGCGGGGCCAGCGCGCATCAAAACTGCCTGCGACCAGTTGCAGGGTTCCGCGTGACCCCTGGGCCCGTTATCCTCCCTTAACCTGACGGCCGACTGGCGGTCAGGTCAGGCGAGATCATGCCGGTCGCGGGCAATCGTGGAACCGGCGGAAGGAGGGTGCGCGCATGGATTTTGGACTGACCGCAGAAATGCTGGCCCGCATCCAGTTTGCCTTCACCGTATCGTTCCACTTCATCTTCCCCGCCTTTTCCATCGGCACGGCGAGTTTCCTGGCGGTGCTGAACGCGCTCTGGCTGTGGAAGCGTGACGAGGCCTATCTCCAGCTGTTCGAATACTGGAAGACCATTTTCGCGGTCACCTTCGGCATGGGCGTGGTCTCCGGCATCGTGATGAGCTACCAGTTCGGGACCAATTGGTCGGTATTCTCCGACAGGGCTGGCGCCGTCATCGGGCCGCTGATGGGCTACGAGGTGCTGACCGCATTCTTCCTCGAGGCGGGCTTTCTCGGGATCGCGCTGTTCGGGCGCAAGCGCGTCGGCGACACGCTGCATATGGTGGCCGTCGCTGCCGTGGCCGTGGGCACGTTGATATCGGCGACCTGGATCACCTCTGCAAACAGCTGGATGCATACCCCGGCCGGCTTTTCGATCGGCGCCGACGGCACATTCATTCCCGAGGACTGGTGGGCCATCATCTTCAATCCGTCTTTCCCCTATCGGCTGACACATACCGTGCTCGCCGCCTTCCTGACGACCGCCTTCGCCGTGGGCGCCGTGGGGGCCTGGCACCTGCTTAAGAGCAGTTCCAACCGGCAGGCCCGGATCATGTTCTCCATGGCCATGTGGATGGCTGCCCTTGTCACACCCATCCAGATTTTCGTGGGTGACCAGCACGGGTTGAACACGCTCGAATATCAGCCGGCCAAGATTGCCGCCATGGAGGGGCATTACGAAAGCCATCCCGAGGGGGCGCCACTGGTGCTGTTCGGACTGCCGAACGAGGCCGAACAACGGATGGACCTTGCCATCGAGATCCCCAAGCTGGGCTCGCTGATACTCAAGCACGACCCCAATGCACCGCTCGAAGGGCTCGATGCTTTTCCGGCCGATGGGCGGCCACCGGTGCTGGTTCCGTTCTTCGCCTTCCGCATCATGGTGGGGCTGGGCCTGCTGATGCTGGCGATCGGCCTGTGGTCGCTGTTCGAGCGCTGGCGCAAGACGATCTACACCAATGCCTGGCTGCACCGCGCCGCTGTCACGATGGGGCCATCCGGCTTCGTGGCCGTCCTGGCAGGCTGGTACACGACCGAGGTGGGCCGCCAGCCCTATACCGTCTATGGGCTGATGCGCACCGCCGAAAGCCTGTCACCGGTCGACGCCCCGGCGGTGGGCGCATCCCTGATGGCCTTCGTCATCGTCTACTTCCTGGTGTTCGGCGCGGGCGTCTTCTACCTTTTCCGCCTGTTCCGCCGGCCGCCGGTCCTGAACGAGGATCACGAGCTTGATCGCGGCCCGCACCGCTCCGCCGGCATCAATCCGGGTCCGGCGCAGGAAGACACGATCAGGGAGGGAGCAGGCCATGCCGATTGATCTGCCAACCATCTGGGCCGCCATCATCGCCTTTGCGGTTCTCGCCTATGTGGTGCTGGACGGGTTCGACCTGGGTGTCGGCATTCTGTTCCCATTCTTTCCGGAGCGGCGCGACAGGGATGTGATGACCAATTCCATCGCGCCGGTCTGGGACGGAAACGAGACCTGGCTGGTGCTCGGCGGTGGCGGGCTGATGGCGGTGTTTCCCGTCGTGTACGCGACGGTTCTGCCGGCGCTCTACATGCCCATCATCGCCATGTTGCTCGGCCTGATCTTTCGGGGGGTCGCCTTCGAATTTCGCTGGCGCACGGCACGCGGATCGTCCTGGTGGGATATTGGGTTCTGCCTGGGATCGCTGGTTGCCGCCTTCACGCAGGGGATCGCGGTGGGCGCATTGGTGCAGGGCATCGAGATCGCCGACCGGGCCTATGCGGGCGGCTGGTGGGATTGGCTGACGCCCTTCTCACTGGTGACGGGGCTGGCGGTGACGGTGGGCTATGCCCTGCTCGGCGCCACCTGGCTCAACCTCAAGACCTCCGGCGACCTGCAGGCCCGCGCCAGACGCCTTTCCATGGTGGCCGGGGCCGCCACGCTGGTGCTGATCGGCGTCGTGTCGCTGTGGAGCCCTTTCATCGACCAGGTCTATTTCGAGCGCTGGTTCGGTTGGCCGACCGCGTTCTTCTCGGTGTTCGTCCCGCTCCTGCTCGCCGTCTGCGCTATCGGCCTCTGGCATGGCCTGACCACGGACAAGCATTTGCAGCCTTTTCTTGCGGCGCTGGGCCTCTTCGTCCTCAGCTTCGTGGGTCTCGGGATCAGCTTCTATCCCTATATCGTGCCGGGTGCGCTGACCATCGAGGACGCGGCTGCGCCCGACAGTTCCCTCGCCTTCCTGCTGGTTGGCGCGGCGGTCCTCGTGCCTGTCATCCTGGCCTATACCGGCTATGCCTATTGGGTGTTCCGCGGGAAGGTCGACCCCGGCGAGGGCTATCATTGATGCCGCTGGCGCGACGCGGCAGGCAGCTTGCCTGGTTCTTGGGCCTGTGGCTGGCCGGCGTGGGGACGGTGACGCTGATCGGTCTGGTTGTCAGGCTGTTCCTGGCACCCTGATCGAAAGGCGTCGGCGTCAGGCCGATTTCTGGCGGCTGGTGCTGCGGCGGACGACGAGCCGGGGCGGCACCACGAAATGCTCGGCCTCGGTGCGGCCCTTGATGCGCTCGATCAGGAGGCGCGTGGCCTGCAGGCCCAAGAGCTCGCCCGACTGGTCGATGCTCGAAAGGCTGTTCTGCGCAAAGTCGCAGAACATCGTGTTGTCATAGCCGACCATGCCGATGTCCTCCGGGATGCGGAGGCCCAGCTCGGTAGCAACACTGATCACCTCGAGGGCGATGAAGTCGGTCCAGCAGAAGATGGCGTCGGGGCGGTTTGGTCCCTGCAGCAGGCGACGGGCCGCAATCTGCACTTCGCGGAGGGTTTGCGGAATCTGCTGGATGTTGATCTGGTTGCCCAGGCCCGCCTCGACCATGCCTCGCCGATAGCCCAGTTCGCGCTCGGCCAGGATCGTCGAAGTGCCGCTCCGTAGGCTGATCATGGCGATGTTGTTGTATCCCGCCGCCACCAGATGCCGCACAGCCAGCAAGCCGCCCTGCTGATCGTTGTTGTTGACCGTATCGAAATGATCGGCCTCGGGATCATGATGACCGATCGTCACCAGCGGCTTCTTGGCGGCGATGACGTCGAGATTGGCGCGATCCTCGGTCGATCCGATCAGGATGATGCCGTCCATCTGCCGGTCGATCATGGCCTCGACAATCGCCAGTTCGCCTTGCGCCGACCCCTGGCTTATGCCGATCATCGACCGGTACTGGGTGCGCTCCAGCGCGTTGTTCACGCCCACCATGATGTCGGCGAAGAAGGGGTTGCGGATATCGGGCAGGACAAGGCCGATTGTGTAGGTTTGACCGCGCATGCCCCTGGCGGCCGCCAGAGGCCGATAGCCGAGCTTGTCCATGGAGGCGCGCACCTTGGCCCGCAACGCGTCGGACACGCCATAGGCGTCGCGCAGCACCTTCGAGACGGCAGCGACAGAAACGCCAGCATCTTCAGCGACTTCGCGGATCGTGATGCGACCGGAGCGGGTTTCGCCGTTCTTCTGGGCCATGATTTCTTCTCCCCCGACAAGGCTCTGATTCTGCGACCAGATTCCCGGTCAGCCCGCGCTTCCATCCGCTTCTGGCACCCTAGCGCAAGAATGCCTATTGCCAAATGGTGAAAAACGTAGAACGATACACGTAGAACATTCTACAAGATCGCGACAGCGACATATTTCCGGGAGGATCGGCGTGAACGACGCAGTGGCACTTCATACCCAGGATTCGGACCTGGCCCGGCTCAACTGGACGGCCGCCATGGTGCGCCCGCAGGCCGATCAGGGTGTCGGCACGCCGGCGAGCTTTGTCGCCAAGTCCTTTTCGCTCGAGGCGGTTGGCGGTGGCGAAGTCCTCCATATCAGCGCGCTCGGGCTCTACCGCGCCTTCATCAATGGCCAGCGCGTCGGCAATGACCTGCTGACCCCCGGCTGGACCGCCTATGATGCGCGCTTGAGCTATCAGAGCTACCCGGTCAGCCATCTGCTCAGGGCCGGCGAGAACCGCATCGAAATCTGGCTGGCCGATGGCTGGCTGCGCTCGCAGATGATGTGGGGCGGCTCGCCCATCTTCAACACCTGGGGCGACAGAATAGCCGCCATTGCCGAGTTGCGCGCCGCGCCGGGCAGCGAAACCACCCTCCTGGTCACCGACGAGAGTTGGGAAAGCGGTGAACTGCCGGTGCGCAAGTCGGGGATCTATTTCGGCGAAGTGTTCGACGCGCGCATCGTGCCGAAAGTCGCGGCCGGCACCGAGGCCCTGCCCTTCGACACCGCCATTCTCGTTCCACACGAAACCACCCCGCCCCGCGAACTGGCGCCCTTGCCGGTGGTCAGGAGCTGGACCGATGCGGACGGCCGGACGGTCTATGATTTCGGGCAGAATGCCGGCGGCAATGTCGCCATCACCGTTACGGGCGCCGCGGGCGCCAAGGTCAGCGTCGAGCATGGCGAGGTGCTCGACAAGGATGGCCAGTTCTACAATGGCAATTACCGCACCGCCGCCGCGCGCATCGAATACATCCTCTCCGGCAATGGCAAGGAGCATTACCGCCCCTACTTCACCTTCCAGGGCTATCGCTATGTCCGCGTCACCATCGAAGGTGACGCAAGGCTGACCGACATCGTCTCCGTGCCGATCTCCTCGGTCACCGAGGTCAAGGCCAGCTTCACCTCGGCCAATCCGCTGGTCGACCGGCTATTCCTCAACACGCTCTGGAGCCAGCGCGCCAATTTCATCGAAGTGCCAACCGATTGCCCGCAGCGCGACGAGCGCCTGGGCTGGACCGGCGATGCGCAGGTCTTTGCCGGCACGGCCTGCTACCTCGCCGATGCGCAGAGCTTCTTCCGCAAATGGGTGCGCGACCTGGTGGTCGACCAGCGCGAGGATGGCGCCGTGCCGCATGTCTGCCCCGACCCGACGCGGCTCAACCCCAAGGACTATCCGGGCTTTTTCGGCTCGACCGGCTGGGGCGATGCGATCTGGATGGTGCCCTGGCAGATGTATCTGCACTATGGCGACACGGCCATTCTGGCCGAAACGCTGCCGGCCATGGTCAAGTGGGTGGATTTCGTCTGGTCGATCAGCGACGGCCCGATCGTATCCCCGCCCCGCGCCTGGGGCGCCCGCGGCTTCTCCTTTGGCGACTGGCTGCAGCCCGGTGGCCCCAGCGCTAAGCCGCTGCCCACGATCGGCGACGACGCAGCGGCCACGCTCTATCTCTATATCGCGGCGACCCATGTGGCCGAGATTGCCCGCATTTCCGGAGATGTCGCGACCGCCGAGCGTTTGACCGGCATGGCCGCGCAGGTGAAGGAGGCCTTCGGGCGCGAATTCATCACCCCGTCGGGGCGCCTGGCCTATGACGACCAGACCTCCTATGCGCTGGCTTTCCTCCATGACCTCATTCCCGAGGACAAGCGCGAGGCGGCCAAGGGCTATTTCAGGAACGCCATCAAGCGCACCGATGGGCGCATCGGCACCGGCTTTATCGGCACCCCGGCTCTCTTGCCGGCCCTGGTCAAGATTGGCGAGGTTGGTCTTGCCGCCGAAATGTTCCTCCAGGAAGAGGTTCCGGGTTGGCTCTATCAGGTCAAGATGGGCGCCACCACCATCTGGGAGCGCTGGGACGCCATCCAGCCGGACGGCACCATCTACAATCCGCAGATGAATTCCTACAATCACTATGCCTATGGCGCCGTGTGCCAGTGGCTGCTCGAAGCGGTCGCCGGTTTCCGGCCGGATGCCAATGATCCGGGCTTTGCCAATGTGGTGTTCGAGCCGGTCATCGTGCCCGAGCTGTCGCCGGTCAAGGCGCATCACGACAGTCCCAAGGGCCGCATCGCGGCCGAATGGACGGCCGATGGCGAGGCGGTGCGCTATGCCTTCACCGTGCCGGAAGCCGGCAAGGGGTGCCTCGTTCTCAACGCCGCCTATCGCGATGCCATGCTCGATGGACGGCCCGTTTCGGGCACTGTCGATGGCATCGCCCCCGGCGCGCACGTTCTCACTTTCAACTATTCGGCGCCGGTCCGGCACAAGAAGGACGGCCCGAGCATCAATGCCCGCACGCCCTAGGGGAGAGGGTGTCGTGCACAACCGGCCTGCATGGTGCAGGCCATTTGGGAGGAAGACCATGATCAAGACTACTCGCAGGATTGCATTGGGCGGAATGACCGCCGGCCTGCTGACTTTGACCGCGCTGTCGGGCACCGCCTTCGCGCAGAGCGTCAACCTGACGTTTCTGACCACGACTGGCGCCGACGACCTGGCGATCGCCGAAGAACTGGTGAGCCGGTTCGAGGCTGCCAATCCCGACATCAATATCGACATCGAGACGCGTCCGGGCGGTTCGGAAGGCGACAACCTCGTCAAGACGCGCCTGGCCACCCAGACCATGGCCGATGTGTTCCTGTACAATTCGGGTTCGCTGTTTCAGGCGATCAACCCCGCCCAGTTCCTGGTGGACCTCACCAACGAACCCTGGCAGGCCAATGTGCAGAACAGCTTCAAGCAGGTCGTGACGGCACCCGATGGCACCGTGCGCGGCGCGCCCATTGGAGCGGCCATGGGCGGTGGCATCTACTACAACAAGCCCATCTACGAGGAGCTCGGCCTTTCCGTTCCCAAGACCTGGGACGAGTTCATGGCCAACAACGAAAAGATCAAGGCCGCCGGCAAGGTTGCAGTGGCGCAGACCTATGGCGACACCTGGACCAGCCAGCTCTTCGTGCTGGCCGACTATTACAACGTCTCGGCCAAGGACCCGAGCTTTGCCAGCCGCTACACGGCCAACGAAGCCAAGTTCGCCACCGAGCCGGCGGCCCTGCGCGGCTTTGAAAAGCTGCAGGCGGTCTATGAAGCAGGCTATCTCAACGAGGACTTCGGCGCCGCAAAATACGAGGACGGGGCGCGCATGGTCGCATCCGGCGAAGCGGCTCACTACCCGATGCTCACCTTCGCCACGACGGCCATCGCGACGAACTATCCTGACCTGATCGACAATGTGGGCTTTTTTGCCCAGCCAGGAGACGACGCGGCACTCAACGGACTGACGGTCTGGATGCCCGCGGGCCTCTATATTCCCCAGACGTCGCCCAATGTCGAAGCCGCCAAGAAGTTCGTGGCCTTTGTGGCAAGCATTGAAGGCTGTGATGCTCAGACGGCTGCCGTCGGGGCGTCTGGTCCATATCTGGTCAATGGATGCACCTTGCCCGACGACGTCCCCCCGGCCGTCTCTGACCTGCTGCCCTATTTCGGTGAAGGCGGCCAGAACGGCCCGGCCCTGGAGTTCCTGTCTCCGGTCAAGGGTCCGGCACTCGAACAGATCACGGTCGAAGTCGGCTCGGGCATCCGCTCCGCCGCCGATGGCGCAGCGCTCTATGATGAGGATGTGCGCAAGCAGGCCCAGCAGCTTGGTCTTCCCGGCTGGTAACCGATAGGCGCATGATGCGGCTCCGGGCAGCTGGTCCCGCCCGGAGCCGCAATCCCTGTGGAGGAGGATTGGCCAATGGCCGCGATTTCTGAGGCGGGCGCCACCACGGCGCCGCGACCGGTGGCGGCGCGCAAGCGCCCCTCGGCCTATCCCATGTGGTTCTTCATACCGGCGGCGGTGATCTATGGTGGGCTGTTTCTATTCCCAACCTTCTCGTCGGCCTGGTTCAGCCTGACACGCTGGAACCTGTTCAGCTCTTCTTTCATCGGGCTCGACAATTTCGCGCAGTTCTTCCGCGAGCCCTTCCTGATCCAGGGCCTCACCAATACGGTCATTTTCGCCGTCACGACGTCCGGGCTCAAGGTGGTGCTGGGCCTGGCGCTCGCCGTACTCCTGACCTCGCCCCGGGTGTGGCGGGACTGGCTGCGTTCAGTCGTCTTCTTCCCCGTGCTGGTGTCCACGGTCGGCATCGGCATCACCTTCACCGTGTTCATGCATCCCACCCAGGGCCTCATCAACGAGACCCTGGCGCTGATCGGCATCAAGGGACCGGGCTGGCTGACCGATCCGAAACTGGCCCTGCTGTCCGTTGCCTTTGTCGATGTCTGGCGCGGCGTCGGCTTGGCCACCGTCATCTACATTGCCGGCATCGTCTCGATCCCCAAGGATTTCTACGAGGCCGCGCGCATTGACGGCTCCACCCCCTGGCAAAGTTTCCGCTATGTCACGCTGCCCCTCTGCCGTCCGGCCACCGTCACCGTCATCACGCTGAGCTTCATTGGCGGGTTGCGCACATTCGACCTGGTCTGGGCCATGACGCGCGGCGGGCCTGGCTTTTCATCCGACACCATCGCCTCGGTCATCTACAAGCAGTATCAGGCGGGCTTCTATGGCCTCTCGACCGCGGGTAATGTGGTGCTGTTCGTGCTCATCGCCCTCCTGGTGATCCCGCTGACCATGTTCCTCAATCGCCGGGAGGGTCACGAATGAACATCCTGCGTCGCCATTGGCTCAACGCCGTCGCCATCCTGGTCTCGACGGTGGTGTTCCTGGTCCCCTTCGCCTTCATCATCCTGACCTCGGTCAAGAACAAGCAGGAGGCGGGCCTTCTCGATTTCACCTGGCCCACGAGCTTCCATCTCTGGGAGAATGTGGTTGAAGTCATTACCACGCGGAACTGGATGCTGGTGACGGCCTTCGTCAATTCCACCATCCTGACCGTGGCCAGTGTCACGCTCCTGGTCATCTTCTCGGCCATGGTCGGTTTCGTTCTCCAGCGCCGCAAGACGCGCTGGAACGGGGTGATCAACTTCCTGATCCTCGCCGGGCTGATGATGCCGCCGGCGGTGGTGCCGACAATCTGGCTGCTGCAATCAATCGGGCTCTTTGCCAAGCTGCATGGCCTGGTGCTGATCGAGGTGGCCTATGGCCTCTCCTTCTCGATCCTGCTTTACCGGGCCTTTATCGCCACCATCCCGCGCGAGCTGGACGAAGCCGCCATCATCGATGGCGCAAGGCCGCTGGACGTCTTCTTCCGCGTGATCCTGCCCCTGCTCTGGCCGGTAACCGTCACCAATATCGTGGTGCAGTCGGTGGGCATCTTCAACGACTTCACCAACCCGCTTTACTATCTGCCGGGCAATGCCAATGCCACGGTGCAGCTGACGCTCTACAATTTCCAGAGCCAGTACAACACGTCCTACAACCTCTTGTTCACCAACATCCTGCTCATCACCATTCCGCCGCTCCTGGTCTTCCTGTTCTTCAACCGGCAGATCGTGGCCGGCATGACGGCCGGCGCGGTCAAGGGTTGAGAGGACACACATGAATACCTCAAAGGAGACCCATCATGGCCGGTCTTGAACTCAGAAAGCTCCAGAAGAGCTATGGCAGTGTCGAGGTCATCAAGGGCGTCGACCTGTCCATCGACCACGGCGAATTCGTCGTCTTCGTCGGTCCCTCGGGCTGCGGCAAGTCCACGCTGCTGCGCATGATTGCGGGGCTTGAGGATATTACCGGCGGCGAGCTGGTCATCGGAGACCGTGTGGTCAACGAGGTGGAGCCGCGCGACCGTGGCATTGCCATGGTGTTCCAATCCTATGCGCTCTATCCGCATATGACCGTCTACGACAATGTCGGTTTCGGGCTGAAACTGGCGCGCACGCCCAAGGATGTGCGCGACCAGAAAATCCGCGAGGCCGCCCGCATCCTGCAGATGGAACATTTGCTCGACCGCAAGCCCAGCCAGCTCTCCGGTGGCCAGCGCCAGCGCGTTGCCATTGGCCGGGCCATTGTCCGGCAGCCGGAAGTTTTCCTCTTCGACGAGCCGCTGTCCAATCTCGACGCCGCCCTCCGGGTCGATATGCGGATGGAAATCTCCAAGCTGCACAATGAGCTCGATGCCACCATGATCTATGTGACCCACGATCAGGTTGAGGCCATGACGCTGGCCGACAAGATCGTGGTGCTCGATGGCGGGGTGGTGCAGCAGGTGGGCGCCCCGATCGAGCTCTACCAGCGACCGGCGAACCTGTTCGTGGCTGGCTTTATCGGCTCGCCCAAGATGAATTTCGTTCCCGTCAGTGTCGACAAGATCGAGGGCGACATCGTCACCGTCAGTGGCCCTGATGTGGTCGGCGTGCCGGTTGCCATACCGGCGGGCCGCGTGCGTCCCGGCGACAGGCTGACGCTCGGCGTGCGCCCGCATGACCTCGCGGCCGCCCCCTCCGGCGCTATTGTCGGCCGCGTCAACATGGTTGAACGGCTGGGCAATGAAACCATCGTCAATCTCGAACTGCCCTCAGGCGCATCCTGGCTGGCGGTGCTCGATGGCGACCAATCGCTCAAACGTGGCGAAAGCGTCACGCTCGATGTCGACCCGGCCAAGGCATTGCTGTTCGATAGCAATGGGGTGGCGGTGCTCGGGGTCAGTGATTGATCACTCCGGAGCAAAAGCCGCCTGCATGCTGGCCGTGAGCTTTTGCTTGCGCTTGAAATAGTCGGGCCAGGCGTCCCCGCCCTTGGCCCGGTCGGCGGCCGCGGCCAGCGAGAATCCGTTGGCGGCCTTGAGCGCAGGCACTTCGTCCCAACCGACCGGCACGGCGACAGGGGCCCCTTCGCGGGAGCGCACCGACCAGGGGCAAATGGCCGTCGAGCCGCGCTCATTGCGCAAATAGTCGATGAAAAGCCGGCCCTTGCGTCGTGCCTTGGACAGGTTCGCAGTGAAGCGGTCCGGCTCGGCGTCGGCCAGGTTCCGGGCAAGCCCCTTGCAGAACGCCTTGACCTCGGGCCATTCGGCATGGGGCTGCAGCGGCACGATGACGTGAAGGCCTTTGCCGCCCGAAACCATGGGAAAGCTGGTCAGACCGATGTCGGCCAGATGATCGCGAATGTCGATGGCGGCGCTGGTGATGGCGGAGAAATCGAGGCCCTCGTCGGGATCGATGTCGAAAACCAGGCGATCGGGCTTTTCCAGATTGGCGAAATGCGATCCCCAGATGTGCCATTCGAGCACGTTCATCTGTGTGCCGGCGACAAGGCCCGCCAAGTCATCGACATAGAAATAGTCCTTCCTTTCACCGTCCTTCTCGGGGATGGGCCGGGAATGCAACTGTTCTGGAAAACCGCCAGTGTCATGCTTCTGGAAGAAGCAGTGTCGCGTCCGCCCCTGCGGGCAGCGGACCAGGCTCAGTGGTCGGTCCTTGATATGGGGCAGGATGGCCTCGGCCACGTCCTCGTAATAGGCAACGAGCTGCGATTTGGTGATCCCCTGGCCGGGATAGACCACGCGGTCCGGGCTGGTCAGGCGCACCCCGAGCTTTTCCGCCACGGCTTCGCCGTCGTCATCGATGGCAAGTGGTTTTTCCATGCGAACCTCCCGGGCGGGCTTGTCGCCGCGCAGACCGATAAAGCTGGGGTGGCGGAGAATGTCGTCGGGGGTCAGCTCGGTATAGGCGATCTCGGCCACGAGCTGGGGCGTGACCCAATGGGCGCCGCGCGCCCGGTCCTTGGGAACGGCGTCGAACGGGCTGGTCTTGCGCGCAAGCTTTTTCAGCTTCAGATTTAGTTCATCAAGCAGGTCCTGGGTGAAGCCTGTGCCCACCCGGCCGCGATAGAGCAGCCTGTCGCCGTCCCACGTCCCCAGCAAAAGCGACGCAAAACCCCTGCGTTTGCTCGATGGCGACCATCCGCCGACGACGAATTCCTGGCGCTTCAGGCACTTGATCTTGAGCCAGCTTTTGCTCCGTTCGCCGCGATAAGGTGCATCGGCCCGCTTGGCGATGACCCCCTCATGTCCGTCGCGGCACAGCGCGTCGAGTACTTTCTGGCCGTGCCCCGCAACATGGGAAGAATACTGCACCGGGTCCTTTTTCGCCGATTTTGCCAGAAGTTTCTGGAGCTGCGCCTTGCGCTCGACCAGCGGCAAGTTGGTCATATCCTTGCCATCCGCTTCGAGCAGGTCAAAGGCGAAGAATTCCAGGCGCCCGCCATTGGAGAGAACGGATTTCAATGTCGAGAAATCGGTCCGTCCCCTGTCGTCGAAGGCGCAGATTTCGCCATCGATCAGCGCCGAGCCAATCTTGAGTTTCTGAAACGGCTCGACCAGGGCACCGAATTGTTCGGTCCAGTCCAGCCCGTTGCGGGTAAAGAGCCGCACATTGTCGCCCGCGATGGCAGCCAGGCACCGGTAGCCGTCATACTTCATCTCGAACAGCCAGCCCTCGCCGGCCGGAACGCTGTCGACCAGCGTCGCCAGTTGCACGGGCCGAAAGGCCGGCGTCTTGCCCTTGCCCGCTGTCGCTGCCAACCGGGTCTTCTGATCGGCCTTCTCAGCCTCCTCCGGGTCCGAATGCCAAACCGCCTCGGCCGGCACATCCGACGGCTTTTCGGGCGCGTTGCCATTGGCAATGGCCTTGAAGTCGCGCCCCGTTGCGACCGAGCGGGTGAAGCGAGTGGTCAACGTGTCCTTGTCGCGCGCGTAACTGTCGCGATGCTTGATCAGCAGCCAGTTCTCCCGGTCCGGTGCATTGCGGCGCCTGGTGTCGCGCCCCTTCATGTGCACCAGCACATATTCGCCCTTCATGCGCTCGCCGAAGAGCCGCAGTTTCAGGTCGCCCTTTTCCAGGCCTTCATGGGGATCGCCGATCGGCTCCCAGGTGCCGCGGTCCCAGAGCATGACAGTGCCACCCCCATATTCGCCCTCGGGTATGGTGCCTTCGAAGCCGCCATATTCGAGCGGGTGGTCTTCGACCCGCACCGCGAGACGCTTGTCGGAGGGATTATTGGATGGGCCCTTGGTGACGGCCCAGCTCTTGAGCACACCGTCGAGTTCGATGCGGAAATCATAGTGCAGCCGCGTCGCGTCGTGTTTCTGCACGACGAAACTGCCACGGCCTGCCTTGCCGGATCTGGGAGCGGCGCCGGGCGGCTCCTGGGTTTTGGCAAAGTCCCGCTTGGCCTTGTAGTCCTTGAGCAGATCCTGCGCCTTGTCTGCCATGGATCAACTCGCCTTCTTCCGCGACGCGCCGGATTTTGCCGGGGCGGCCTTCTTGGCCGGCGCCTTCTTCCTGCCGCCACCCTCCAGGCTTTCCTTGAGCGCCGCCATCAGGTCCACGACATTCTCGCCACTCGGGCGTTCGGGTGTCTCGTCTTCGGTGGCGGTGATCTTGCGGCCCTTGGCCTTCATCTTGCGCTTGATCAGGTCGCGCAAGGCGGTCTGATAGTGATCCTTGAAGGCCCCGGCGTCGAACGGCGCGGTCTTTTTTTCGATGAGGGCCGTCGCCACTTCCAGCAGGTCGGCTTCAGCCTTCCTGGAGGAAATCTGCGAGAAGAAGGGATCGGCCTTGCGCACCTCCTCTTCGTAGTGAAGCGTCTCCAGCATCAGCCCGGTGCCCGAGGGCTTGATGGCAGCCAAATATTCTTTGCCGCGCATGGACAATTGCCCAAGTCCGACTTTTTCGGTCTGGCGCAGCGCATCGCGGATCACCCGGAAGGCATCCTCGGCCAGCTCGTCGGTGGGCACGACGAAATACGACTTGTCATAGTAGATCGGGTCGATCTCGCAGGCGCCGACGAACTGGGTCAGCTCCAGCGTCTTGCGGGTTTCGAGCTTGACCGCGTCGATCTCGTCATCGGTGAGCAGGACATAGTCGCCCTTCTCATATTCAAAGCCCTTGATGATCTCGTCCTTGTCCACCGGACCCACCCCGGCCACCACTTTTTCGTAGTGTATCGGCTTGCCGGTGGGCTCGTGGATCTGCCGGAAACTGGGCTTGGCGCCGCTGCGCGCGGCGCTGAACAATTCCACCGGAATGGCCACCAGGGAGAGGCGCAGCTGACCCTTCCAGATCGGACGCGAGGCGGGCATGGCAAAAGTCCTGTCGTTCGGTTCCCCGATTCAACGCCTCATGGGGCCCCGCGTTCCGGTCACCTTTTCGCGGGTGCGGAACGCAGGGCCGGGTTCGATCATTTGCAGCGATCGAAAGGGAGCTGACATGCGCCTGGCAAGGATAGTGCTGGACCGAATGCGGGCCGACGAGATCGGACCGGCGCCGCAGCTCTGTTTTTCCTCGGACGAAGATACCGGGTGGCGCCGGAGGAAACGGGGCGCCGGATTTTCCTACATTGATGAAGACGGCCATCACCCTGGCGGCAGCGACCTCCAGCGCATACGGGCGTTGGCGATCCCGCCGGCCTGGAGCGATGTTTGGATATGCAAGGATCCCTGCGGCCATATCCAGGTCACCGGGCGCGACGAAAAGGGGCGCAAGCAATACCGCTATCATGCCGAATGGACGGCCCATCGCAGTGCTACCAAGTTCGACACGCTTGGCGCCTTCGCCAAGGCCCTGCCAGGTCTGCGCGAACAGGTGCAGCGGGACCTGCGGCGTCGGACCCTCGGTTACGAACGGGTGGTGGCTTCGGTCGTCTGGCTGCTCGACAACAGCCTGATCCGCGTCGGCAACCCAACCTATGCTAGGGAGAACAAAAGCTTCGGATTGACGACACTGCGCAACCGGCATGTCGACATCACCGGCTCGACCTTGCATTTCCACTTTCGGGGCAAGTCGGGCAAGCAGTGGCGGCTCGAACTGGCCGATCGGCGCATCGCCAATATCCTGAAAACCCTGCAGGACATGCCTGGCCAGCATCTGTTCCAGTATGAGGCAGAGAATCGGCGCTGCGCCATTTCCTCGCGTGACGTGAACGACTACCTCGCCGCCTTCGCCGGGCCGGACTTCACCTCGAAGCATTTTCGCACCTGGGCAGCGACGGTGCGCGCTTTCGGGTTGTTCACGGAAACGGAGCTACCCGAGACGCAGACCATGCAGGCGCGGACCATCAACGCGGTTATTGATCAGGTGGCTGCCAAGCTCGGCAATACGCGCACCGTGTGTCGTCAATGCTATGTGCACCCGGCCGTGCCCGAGGCCTGGCAGACAGGCGAGTTGCGTCGTTCCGGGCGGCTGAAGCCCGTCGAGGGCCTGGACGAAGACGAGGTGGAAACCGCTGCATTCCTCCGCCGGCTGGGAAAGTAGCCGCTTGCTTCGCAGGCTCTCAAAAGCGAAGGGCCGGTGTCGCCACCGGCCCTTCGTCAATTCGCGGTTGCCGCGTTTAGCGCTTGGCGCCAAACAGACCCCACAGACCGGTTACGGTCAGGGTGGCGAATGCCATTTTCAGCGTGTCCCAGACGAGGAAAGGCTGCACAGCCTTGGCGAAGGCCGAAGCCACCACATTGGTCTGGTCGACCCAGCTGGCCTGCCCGGCCATGGCCACCAGCCAGGCGAAACCGAAGGCATAGAGCACAGCGCTGGCCACCAGCATGGCGCCGAACAGGGTGAAGGGGCGGCTGGACGCGCCACGGTCAGCGGCGTAGCCGATGATGGCGGCCTGCGCCAGGAAGCCGAGGAGGAAGCCGCCGGTGGGTCCAACGAGATAGGCCAGGCCACCGCCAGTGGCGAAGACCGGCAGACCAAACGCGCCCTCGAGGAGGTAAGCGGCGACGGTGGCGACACCGATACGCATGCCGAAGGCGGCGGCAAGGGCCGCAATCGCGAAGCTCTGCAGCGTCACAGGCACCGGCCACACCGGCACGTTGACCTTGGCAGCAGCGGTGATGAGCATCGTGCCCAGCAGCACGATTGCAGCATTGGTTGCCAGCTTGGCGACGTCGCTCTTGGGCTGGAATGCGCCGAGCAGCGTGTTGGGCGTGGTCAAAGTCACAGCCATTTCATACCTTCCATGCTTGAAGGGAAGTGCGCCGTCCCTCATGGCGAGCGCAATTCCGTCTCCCGCTTATTACTTTCTCGTTACCAGCAGCGCAATGGCAAGCACCTCTCCGGCTCCCAGCTACCAGACCGACTTTGCGCCCCAAACGGGCGAACCCGTCCCGCTGGCGCCCGGCGTGGTGCGCGTCACCGCGCCCAATGCCTCGGCCTATACCTTTACCGGCACGAATAGTTTTTTGCTGGGCCACGAGCGACTTGCCCTGGTCGATCCCGGTCCGCTGGACGACGCCCACCAAGCCGCTCTCCGGGCCGCAATGGATGGCCGGCAGGTCACCGCAATTCTGCTCACGCATACCCATCGTGACCACAGCGCAGCGGCCGATTTCTGGCGCCGGGAGCTTGGTGCGCCGCTGTGGTTCGGGGGGCGGCACCGGCTGTCGCGGCCGCTGCGGCGATTCGAGATCAATCCCATCCGCAAGTCCTGCGACTGGGAGCTTGTGCCGGATCGGGTGCTCACGGATGGCGAGACCATTGCGGCGGGCGATTTGTCCGTCAGCGTGCACACCACGCCCGGACATTGCGCAAATCACCTGGTTTTCGGGGTTTCAGGGACCGAAATGCTGCTGTCGGGGGACCATGTGATGGGGTGGAATTCGACGCTGGTGGCGGTGCCGGATGGGTCGATGGCCGATTATTTCGCGTCTCTCGACAAGGTCATCGGCCTGCCCTACCGGCGCTACTTTCCCGCCCATGGCGGTTCGATAGACGAAGGCCCGGCGCATGCCGCTGCCCTCAAGGCACACCGGGAGTTGCGTAATGAACAGGTTCTGAACGCGGTGCGGAATGGTGCGCGCAGCATCGGCACGGTGGTGGATCAGATCTATCCCAGGCAAGCCGCCAGAATTCGCTTCGCTGCCCGCATGACCATGATGGCGCATGTGGAATATCTGGAAGGACTTGGGGCGCTCAAAGTCAGGCGGAGGATTTTCGGGACGCGCCTGTCCCTGCCTTAATTTCTCTGGAACCCAACCGCGCCCTCACGTCCGGTCTGGCCCCGGTGGCGCAGCATGTGGTCGGCCAGGACCAGCGCCATCATGGCTTCGCCCACCGGGACGGCGCGAATACCGACGCAGGGGTCGTGGCGGCCCTTGGTGATGATGTCGGTGTCCTCATTGGCAGTGGTGACCGTCTGGCGCGGGGTGAGGATGGACGAGGTGGGCTTGACCGCGAAGCGGCAGACCACGGGGTCGCCATTGGAGACGCCGCCCAAGATGCCGCCGGCATGGTTGGAGAGGAAATAGGGCTGGCCCTCGCCGGCCCGCATCTGGTCGGCATTCTCGACGCCGGTGAGGCTTGCCGCTTCAAAGCCGGCGCCGATTTCGACCGCCTTGACGGCGTTGATGCTCATCATGGCCGAGGCCAGATCGGCGCTTAGCTTGCCATAGATCGGGGCGCCCCAGCCGGCCGGCACGCCTTCGGCCACCACTTCGATGACCGCGCCGGCCGAATTGCCGTCCTTGCGCAGGCCATCGAGATAGTCGGCCCAGAGTTCGGCCGCCTTGGCATCGGCGCAGAAGAAAGGGTTCTGCCCGACCTGATCCCAGTCGAAATTGCCGTAGTCGATCTTGTGCGGGCCCATCTGCACCAGGCTGGCGCGAATGGTGACGCCTGCCAGCACCTGACGCGCCACGGCTCCGGCGGCGACCCGGGCAGCGGTTTCGCGGGCCGAGGTGCGGCCACCGCCGCGATAGTCGCGGATGCCGTATTTCTGGTCATAGGTGTAGTCGGCATGGCCCGGGCGATATTTGTCGCGGATCTCCGAATAGTCCTTGGAGCGCTGGTCGGTGTTTTCGATCAGAAGCGAGATCGGCGTACCCGTGGTGCGGGGGCCATCGGTGCGCTCGTCCTCGAACACGCCGGACAGAATCTTCACCTCGTCGGCCTCGCGGCGCTGGGTGGTGAATTTGGACTGGCCCGGCTTGCGGCGGTCGAGATCGCGCTGGATCATCTCCGGGGTCAGCACCAGACCTGGGGGGCAGCCATCGACCACGACACCCAGCGCCGGCCCGTGGCTTTCGCCCCAGGTGGTGAAACGGAAGAGATGCCCGAAGGTATTGAATGACATGGCGCGGCCCCGGTTATGCGGGCGTTTTAGGGGGCGCTGGCGAGCGGGTCAATCGACGCTGGCGTCCCAGGTGTTCTCGGCGGAGTGCAGGGTCATGCGGCCATTGACGAAATGGGCGATGACGCCCTGCGGCGGCGGCCAGTTGAGCACGTCGCTGCGCGAGGTGCCTTCGACCAGGTGGCGCAGCACGCGCAGCACGCCGCCATGGGCGACAACCACGGCGTGGCGAGTCAGCGTCTGGGCAAAGTCGAGCAGGCGCATAGCAACATCGTCATAGTTCTCGCCGCCATTCGGACGGAACTGCCAATAGCTTTCGTCCCGCTCGCCGGGCGCCAAAGCGGCGTGTTCCCGCGCGATCTCGGCATGCAGGCGCCCTTCGAAGTCCCCGAAGGAAATTTCGATCAGCCGCCTATCGTGGATGACCGGCGGCAAATCGATATCGAAGGCGGCGCGCATGCGATCCATGGTTTCCGAGGCGCGGCTCAAAGGCGAGGCGAACCAGTTGAGCGAGGCCGGGTCCACTCCCTCGCGCTCGAGCAGGTCGCGCAGCAGAAACCCATTGGCATCGGCCTGCAACTGTCCGGTCCGGTTGAGCGGAATGTCGCGGCTGCCCTGGTAGCGCTGTTCGCGGTTCCAGTCGGTCTCGCCGTGCCGCGCAAAATAGAAATCCGGCCAGTCGGGGGCAGTCATATGGTCTTTCCGCGCCAGGCCGGCGCGGCCTTTGCAAGTCTGGAGTCGTCGTCCCGCTTGTGGCACATGGAGGGTCGGGCGAGCAAGCGCAACGCCTTCATAGCTCATCTGTTTCGGACCCATACCATGACCATGACCGCCGCCCAGATTGCCGCCGCCCTGGCCGACATTGTTGGCAGCGACGGCGTCGTTTCCGATCCCGGCAAGATGGGGGCCTGGCTCAACGAGCCGCGCAAGCGCTTTCACCAGAATGCGGCCGCGGTGGTGATGCCGGCCAGCGTCGCGGCGGTGCAGGCAGTGATGCGCTGGGCCAATGAAAATCGCGTGGGTATCATTCCGCAGGGCGGCAATACCGGGCTGGTCGGCGCGCAAGTGCCGCTGAGCGGACAGGAGGTGATCCTGAGCCTGCAGAAGCTCGACAATATCCGCTCCATCGACACGGCCGCGGGCGTGATGACGGCCGAGGCCGGCGTCATCCTCGAAAATGCCCACAAGGCGGCCGAGGCCAAGGGAGCCATGTTTCCGCTCTGGCTGGCCTCGCAGGGATCGGCGCGCATCGGCGGCGTGCTCTCGTCCAATGCCGGCGGCGTCAATGTGCTCGCCTATGGCAACGCGCGCGAGCTGACCATGGGTGTCGAGGCGGTCCTGGCCGATGGCCGGCTCTATCAGGGGCTCAATGCGCTCAAGAAGGACAATACCGGCTATGACCTCAAGGACCTGCTGGTGGGCGCCGAGGGGACGCTGGGCATCATCACGGCGGCGAGCCTCAAGCTCTATCCCCTGCCAGAAGACTACGAGACGGCCATCGTCAATGTGGCCTCGCCCGAGGCGGCGCTGGACCTGTTCCAGCTGATGCGCCAGCGGGCCGGTAGCCGCCTCAATGCCTTCGAACTCATCCCCTGGATCGGCCTCGACATCCAGTTGCGCCATGGCATGCTGGATGCCGACCCGACGGCCAGCGCCTCGCCCTGGTATGCGCTGATCGAATTGACGCGCATGGCCGGAACCGAGCCGGGCGCGCTGCAATCAGCGCTCGAGGCGGCCTTCGAGGAAGCGCTGATTTCAGATGCCGTGGTGGCGGAATCCCTTTCCGACCGCACGCGCATGTGGGCCTTCCGCGAGCAGATGAGCGAATGCCAGAGCCGCGAAGGCGCCTCGATCAAGCACGATGTGTCGGTGCCCATCGCCGCCGTCCCGGCGTTGATCGCCGAGGGGTCGGCAGCCGCCGAAAAGCTCAGCCCCGGCATCCGCCCCGTGCCGTTCGGGCATATGGGCGACGGCAATATCCACTTCAATTTCTCCATGCCCGTCGGGGCCGATCCCAAGGCCTTCATGGCGCAATATGACGAGGCGATGCACGCGGTGATCTACGAGGTGGTACTGCGCCATGGCGGTTCGGTGTCGGCCGAGCATGGCATCGGGCAGCTCAAGGTTGGCCTGCTCAAGCAGGTGAAGGACCCGGTAGCGCTGGAGATGATGGGAGCGATCAAGACGGCGCTGGACCCCAAGGGCATCCTCAATCCGGGGAAAATGCTGGGATAGCCGCCCTCGTGGTACGAGGCTTTGCTGACGCAGCGCCTCATCATGAGGGCTCGTGCAGCACCGTGGCCACATAGCCCTCATGGTGAGGTGGGAGCGCAGCGACCCTCGAACCACGAGGGCGGTTGGCTGCGATACCCCAGTCACTCCCCTGTGCCTTCTTGCGCTTGCCGCCTGCCGGGCCCATCTCTGGCCCCATGCTGCTCAAAGATATCCAGTTTCTCGACGACGCGACGCGTCCCGCAATCCCCAAGCTCGATGGCCTGACAGAGGCACAGAAGGCGCCGGGCGAACATCTCAGACAAATCCACGATCATCTGCGCGAAAACATGGTGGTGCTCGGGCGCCTGATCGAGCGCGCGGCCGAGGGCCATGCCACGGTCGAGGAGGTGAAGGCGGAAACCGCCGACCTCGTCATGGTCTCGAACTATCGCCGTTTCGGTACGCTGTGCGGGCAGTACTGCCAGTTCGTGCATGGGCATCATTCCATCGAGGATCAATACATCTTCCCCTCGCTGGCCCAGCAAAGCCCCGCCTTCAAGGCCATTTCCGACCGGCTGCAGGCCGAGCACGTGGTGGTGCACCAATTGCTCGAACGGCTGATCGATGCCCTGATCGCGCTGGCCGAAGCGCCGGGCAAGAGCAATTTCGAGGACGCGGTCACCGTGTTCCGGGCGCTCGAAAAAGTGCTGCTCAGCCACCTTCACTACGAGGAAGATTCCATCGGTGACGCGCTGGGCTATTTCGAGATCGGGGTTTAGCCGAGACGGCGTGCCGATTTGGTCAGAACAGATCCATCTGCCCGCCGCCACCCGCCACCTTCTTCGGCCTGGGCTTTTCTACCGGGGGCTCGGGCTTATCCAGTGATATCGGCTCGATCAGGCCAGGATCATCGTCGCGGGCTGAATTGACCCGGGTTGAGACCGGATGGAATTTCAGCGCCCCGTCCTCAAGCGGCAGGGCCATCTGCACCGCCTCATGCGCGCGCACGTCGCGGACATTGAGCCAGTCGTCCTGCTGCTGCTCGGTCAAAAGGATCGCCGGCATGCGGTCGTGGATCACCGAAAGCTGCGGATTGGCGGCCACGGTGATGGTCGCGACGCTGTCCACCTCCTCGCCATTGGGGCCCATCCAGGTGGCGTAGAGCCCGGCCAGCGCCATGGGCTGGTCGTCGGCGCGGGTGATGTAATAGGGCTGCTTCTTCTTGTCGGGGCCGGTATGCCATTCGTAATAGCCGCTTGCGGGCACGAGGCAGCGGCCATGCTTGACCCGATCGCGGAAGGCCGGCTTTTCGGCCATGCTCTCGGCCCTTGCATTGATCAGAAGCGGAAACTCGCGCGGGTCCTTGACCCAGCCGGGTACGAAGCCCCAGCGAGCGAAATGCGCCTCGCGGCGGCCCTCGGCTTCCCAGATGGCGACGATCGGCTGGGTGGGCGCGATATTGTAGCGCGGCACGATCTCGACGCTGTTGAGCAGCTTGAACAGCTCCACCATCATTTCGGGCGGCAGGGTCGAGGCGTAGCGACCACACATTGGCGTGTCTCCTTTACCCGTGCAGAGGTAGTCTCTACGCGTCCGAATCGCAAATCAGCCAGAATGGCCTCCCGGAAATGATCGAGCCTCCCAACGCCGCCAGTGTCGGCATCGTCAAGCACGGCAAGATCCTGCTCATCAAGCGCGCCTTTGCGCCCTATCAGGGCCTGTGGACCTTTCCCGGCGGGCGCATGGAGCCAGACGAGACAGTGGAGCAATGCGCCGTCCGCGAGGTGCAGGAGGAACTGGGGCTGACCATCCGCAATCCGCGCCATGCGCTGACCCAGTCGCTGGGCCGCGACGGCACCTATCGGCTCGCCGTCTTCACTACCACCGATTATGTGGGACAGGTCCGGCCCTCGAACGAGATCAGCGACCACAAATGGGTCGACCCGGGCATGCTCATCGCCCTGCGCACGACCTCCAGGCTCGATGACGTGATCAGAGAGTGCTTCAAGGTTCTGGGGCAGAGCTGGTAGAGAGTGGGGATGGACCTTTTGCCGACATATGGCCTTTGCCGCTCCGCCCCCTCCCCCCTCCCCCATCAAGGGGGAGGTGTGGAACGGGTCCGGGGCGGGCACCTGCGACACACTCTGGCGCGCCACCTCCCCATTGATGGGGGAGGCCGGGAGGGGGCGTCCTGATGAAAAAGGCCCTCGCGCTTGCTCTCGCCCTTCTCATGACTGCTCCGGCCCTGGCTATCGACCCGCCCTATCAGCGGCAGATGGAGCGGCTGGCCGAGATCATGGGCAGCCTTTACTACCTGCAGCCGCTCTGTGCGGCCGGGGACGAGGACTGGCGGGCGCAGGCGGCGGAGCTGATTGCGCTGGACGAACCCGACGACGACCGGCGGCAGCGTCTGGCGGGGGCATTCAACACCGGCTACACGGCTTTTTCCCGCCTGCACAACCATTGCACCCCGGCGTCGCGCGAGGCGCTGACACGGCTGCTGACCGAGGCACAGAAGCTGGCGCGCGACATCCATACGCGCTTCGCCGAATAGGCAGGACATATCGGTCCATGCAATTGCCTACCGGCCGTTAACCTTCGGCTTACTTCCTCCATTGAGCGGAGAGCGGGGCATGCTATGCCCGCATCATGAGCACGACCAAGTCCATCTTCTCGCCCGCGTCGGGGATCGGCCCGTTCGACCGCAGCCAGTCCGAGCGCCAGCTGGCGCTGGAATATCTCGCCGAGGCATGGAACAGTGCCGAGGAAGACGGGCTGGAGGCCGCCTCGCTGGCTCATGCCTCGCTGTTTGCGGCGCTGGCCACTTTCGTGCGCATGCATGGGGATGAGGCGACGGCAGACCTTGTCGAGCAATTGCCCGAACGCATCCGCAACGGCGAATACAATCTCGAGCGCATTCTGCAATAGGGGCCGGCCAAACGGGGCTTGCCAGCAAGTGGACACCACCCGATGATCCCCCCGGGAGGATCACCGATGCGCCATGCTGCCCTGTTTCTGCTTGCCCTCGCCGCCCTGCCGGTCATGGCGCAGGACGATGTCGAGAACTATCCCTACCCCAAATATGAAATCAGTTCCGATCTGTCGGCGCTGCCCGGGCCCGTGGCGCGGACGCGCGAGCGGCTGATCGCCGTGGCCCGCAGTGGCGATATCGAGGCGCTGCGCCCCATCATCGCGGAGCAGGAATTTCCGCCCACCGTGTCCTATGGCGGGCCCGACGACGCGGTGGATTATCTCAAGACCTATTCAGCGGACGGGGCGGGGCTGGAGAACCTTGCCATTCTGCTCGACCTGCTGGAGGCGCCCTATGCCGTCTTCGATACCGAAAGCGAGACGCCGAGCTATGTCTGGCCCTATCTCGCCGTGGTCGAGGACCTTTCGGCGCTGACGCCGGCCCAGAAGGTCGACGCCTATCGCATCCTCACCCATGATCAGCTGACCGAGCTCACCGAACTGGAAGCCTGGTATTACTGGCGCGTCTATATCGGCAAGGATGGCGAGTGGCAGGCCTTCGTGGCGGGGGATTGATCAGCCGGCCAGCGCTTCGAGGAAGCGCATCGGCTGGCCCTTGCTTGGCGTCACCAGCTCGCCCTGCCACATGACCTTATTGCCGCGCACCACGGTGCCGACGGGCCAGCCGGTGACCGTGACGCCATCATAGGGCGTCCAGCCGGCGCGGCTCCTGATCCAACTATTGGTGATGGTCTCGCGGCGCTTGAGGTCGACAATGGTCAAATCGGCGTCATAGCCCACGGCGATGCGGCCCTTGTTGGCAATGCCGAACAGGCGATTGGGGCCGTGGCTGGTCATGTCGACGAAGCGCTGGAGGCTCAGCTTTCCATTGTTGACGTGGTCGAGCATGGTCGGCACCAGCGTCTGGACGCCGGTCATGCCCGAATGGCTGGCGGGATAGGCATGGTCCTTTTCCTCGCGCGTATGCGGCGCGTGGTCGGAGCCGAGGATGTCGGCAACGCCATTGGCGACGCCCTTCCAGATGCCCTCGCGATGGTCCCTGTCGCGCACCGGGGGGTTCATCTGCGCATAGGTGCCGAGGCGGGTGTAGGCGGTTTCGTCGAGCGTCAGGTGGTGGGGCGTCACCTCGACCGAGGCGACATCCTTGTGGTCGGCGAGATAGACGATTTCTTCCTTGGTCGAGATATGCAGCACATGGATGCGCTTGCCGGTCTTGCGGGCGAGGTTCACCAACCGCGTGGTGCAGCTCATGGCGACTTCGGGCGAACGCCAGACCGGATGGCTCGACGGATCGCCCGGCACACGCAGATGCTTGCGCTCCTCGAGCATATATTCGTCTTCCGAATGGAAGGCGGCGCGGCGGGAAATGGCGCGGAGGATGGCTTCGACGCCATCGTCATCCTGCACCAGCAGCGAGCCGGTGGACGAGCCCATGAACACTTTGACGCCGGCACAGCCCGGCAGCTTTTCGAGCATGGGCAGTTCGGCGACGTTTTCGTGGGTGCCACCGATATAGAAGGCGAAATCGCAATGCATGCGATTGGTGCCGGCAGCGATCTTGGCCTCGAAAGTCTCGCGGGTGGTGGTCAGCGGATTGGTATTGGGCATCTCGAAGACGCCCGTCACGCCGCCCATGACCGCGCCGAGCGAGCCGCTTTCAAGGTCTTCCTTGTGGGTCAGGCCGGGCTCGCGGAAATGCACCTGGGTGTCGATGACGCCGGGCAGGATATGGAGACCCTTGCAGTCCACGGTCTCGGCGGCGCTGCCCTCGATAGTGCCAAGCGCAGCGATTCGGCCGTTCAGAACCGCGATATCGGCCAGGCCCTCGCCATCCTGGTTGACCACGGTGGCGTTCTTGAAAATCGTGTCGTACTGCGCCATGTCTCGGGTCCCGCCTGTCGGTTCTGTATGGTCTTGTCGACCGTCAAAACCGACATATCGGACGGCAGCTTTGCAAGGCAAGTCACTATGACCATTCATCTGCGGGCCGACCGTGCCCTGTTCCGCTTTTCGGGGCCCGATGCCCACAGGCTGCTCAACGACGTCGTCACCGGAGAAATTCCCAGCGAGGGCAATGGCGACGGGGACGTGGCCGCCGCATGGGCCCTCCTGTCACCCCAGGGGAAAATCCTGGCCGAGGGATTGGCAGGGCATGCCGAGGATGCGCTCTGGCTCGATGTCCACCAATCGGTGGCCGACGACTTCTTCAAGCGCATGAAGATGTACCGCCTGCGAGCGCAGGTGGTGATCGACGATCTGCGCGAAACCCATCGCGTCGGCTTTGCGCAGGATGCAGAACCGGACGGCATCCGCCACACGGACCGGATGGGTCCGATAGACATGGGGTGGCGCGCCATTGCGGACGTCGAGGCGACCGGCGGCTGGGTGCAGGATGATGCATTCTATCAGGGTGAGCGCATCGCTTGCGGCATCGCACATCTGGGCAATGACTTTCCCGCCAATGACGCCTTCGCCCACGACATCGGCCTTGACCTGCTCGACGGCATCGACTTTGCCAAGGGCTGCTATGTTGGCCAGGAAGTCGTCAGCCGAATGAAGCACCGCGGCACGGCGCGGCGGCGGCCGGTGATTGTCTCAGGCATTGAAGGTGAGGCAGGACAGGCAGTCATGGCCAATGGCCGTGAGGCCGGCACGGTGGGACAGGTGGTGGATGGCAGGGCGGTCGCCATCGTCCGGCTCGACCGGATCACCGACCCGGCGGCGGTGACGGTCGGCGGCAGGCCGGTGCATATCGAACTGCCGGTCTGGGCCAACTATCGGCTGGGCGACGCTGCCGCCGAAGACGACTAGCCGAACATTCTCGAATCGGCCCGATCTGTTATGGCTAGTGCAACAGTCCGCATTTCCGGTTGATGCCGATGTCACGCCAAAGCGCCCGCGCCTGGCAGCGTATGCTGTCTGGTCGCCGTCTCGATATTCTCGATCCCTCGCCTGTCGATGTGGAATTGAGCGACATTGCCCATGGCCTGGCGCGCGTGGCTCGCTGGAACGGGCAGACCCAGGGCGATTATCCCTTTTCGGTGGCGCAGCATTCGGTGCTGGTGCTCGAGCTGTTCCGCGCCTCCAATCCCGACGCCGCGGCGACCGCATTGCTGCAGGCACTGCTGCATGACGCCCCGGAATATGTGATGGGCGACATCATCTCGCCCTTCAAGGCGGCCATGGGCGGGAACTATAAGGACGTGGAGAACCGGCTGCTGTCGGCGATCTTCCTGCGCTTCTCGCTGCCGGCCACGATGACCGCGGCGCTCACCAAGCTGATCAAAAAAGCCGACCGCGAAGCGGCTTTTTTCGAGGCGACGCACCTGGCGGGCTTCGATCCGGTCGAGGCGCGACGCCTGTTCGGAGAACCGGGCCAGTCGGCGTTCGACGTCGATGCCTTCGACCGGCTCATCCGGCCCTGGCCCACCCAACAGGCCCATGAGCGTTTTGTTGAGGCGTTCGAGACCATTAGCGACACGATCCAGGGCGCCTGACCGGGCCTGTTGAGATTAACCCTAAGGGCAGTTTGGCGTTTCTCGTCCGGCACTTGATGGTTACTGATCCGTTAAGGCATGTGTGCCGAAGTGGAACAGAACGGGGTGCCCGCCATGAATCTGCCGACCAAGCATATGTTGATGGGCATGACCCTGGGTGCGATATGCGCAACCGGGCTGGCCGCCATCGGCCCTGGCTATGTGCTGGAAGCCTTTGGCGATGAAATGCCGGCCGGGTTCGACACCGACAAGCTCGTCAAGTTCGAAGGCCGCGACTATCTGGTGGACTATGCTGACTGGGTCTCGACCGATCCGCTCTCGAGCAGCACGGTCAAGAAGATCGAAGGCGGACGTGTAACCTATGTCGACATCACCACCACCGCCACCGGCACCTATTCCACCGATGGACTGACCTCCAAGCACGTGCTCTATCCGGGCGTCGACGTCACCGAGGTGACGCCCCACCGGCGCAATTGGGTGCGGTTCTGGAGCAATGGCGACTGGTTCAGCTTCTCGAGCCGCGCTGGCAATTCCTTCCTGCGGCTGAGCGGTCGTACCACGGGCTACTGATACGGCTCAGGCGCTGGCTGGCAGCGGGCGCACGGCCTGCCCCGGGCGCCGGCCCAACAGCCATTGCGCCACCGCCAGATTGAGCAGCCAGGCGCCGCCCAGCAAGAGGTCGCCCACAACAGGTGACGGCTCTCCGAACAGCAGCAGCCAGGGGATACCGATCAGCATCTGCGTGCTCGCACCCAGGCCCAGGGCATAGGCGCGCATCATGCTGGCCTGGTGGCGATCAAACCGCCGCGCCCGCGCGGCGCGATAGCCACTGATCAGGAAGGCCAGCATGGCCGACCCTGCGGCAAGCCGGAACCAGTAGAGCAACGGCCCTTCACTGGGCGGGTGTGGGTAGAACTGGGTGAGCCACAGGGCCGAGAGCGCGGCGAT
Organism: Devosia salina; assembly: GCF_019504385.1. Lineage (NCBI taxonomy): Bacteria > Pseudomonadati > Pseudomonadota > Alphaproteobacteria > Hyphomicrobiales > Devosiaceae > Devosia > Devosia salina. Next base: position 673,783 of record NZ_CP080590.1, on the reverse strand, counting down.
GAGCCCCGCCGCGACCAGAACGCGGCCGGTCAGCCGGTGCCATGGATATCGGCGCAGCGTCGGCGAGAACTGCAGCGCACCGAGCAGGGTGAAGAGGCAACCGCCGACGACATGCAGCACCACCGGCACGGGCATGATGAAAAAGCGCGCGGTGTCGGCGACCATCTCGGGTGGCGCATCCACATCGACAAAGCGCAGCAGCATGCGCCCGATCGCCGGCAGCAAGGGCAGAGCTCCCAGACCGATCAATGCGGACAAAGCAAGCCGATTGCCAAAACTGCCGGTTCTGCTGGTCATGATGCACTCCGTGGTCCTCCCGCCAAGGAAGACCACGGATCGCATTCAAACGAAATTGCAGAAAAGTGCCGAAGTCATATGCGCTGACGCATAGATGCAGGCACTAGCCGAACAGCCAGCCACGTTTGAACTTGTAGAAGACGTGCAGGCCGATCTGCGTCACCTTGGTCATGCGTGGAGCCCAGGCGGGACGCACATAGGTGGCGTGGTAATGGGTCGCATCACCCACTTCGGTCAGATAGAGCTCGCCGCTGGTGACCTTGGAGGCAATTTCCTCGGCCTGGGCCCAGGGCTCAGGCTCGGTCACCGTCTCGGGAATGCCATCGCAGGCAAAGGAGAACTGGCAGGCATTGCGCTTGTTCTGGTTCTGGAACACGACGCCGCAGATGGTGTCAGGATAACGGTGGTCCTTGACGCGATTGAGCACGACCTGCGCCACGGCGACCTGACCGCGATAGGCTTCCCCGCGCGCCTCGAAATAGACGGCGGTGGCAAGGCACCATTGCTCGCGTTCGGAGACCTTCATGGCTTCGCCCGTGGCCATGGCGCCGATGGCGGGGGTATTGGCGCGGGCATAGGCCAGTTGCTCAGGCACGGCCACCGGCAGGGTCACGCCGGACAGGGTCTCATCGGATTTCGGCGCGATGCCGGCAATGGCGTCGAGCGCGGCAGCGGCATTGGGGTGGATCGAGGCCACCGACATGCGCGGCCCGGCTTCTTGGGGTTCCACCTCGGCCTGGGCGATGCTGGATTGCCCGTAGATTGCAGGATCCGCAGGCGCGCGCAGGGAGGCGAGCTGCAGCCGCGCGGTCTCGAAGCTTTTCGAGATTTCAAGCGCATCGACAGCCGGGCGGACACGATCGGTCTTTTCGGCGCGATTGGGACCGGTGAAGCTGGCGCTGTCGAACAGGTGATTGACCGAACCGGTGATGACCGGGTCGACGCCGGAAAAACTGAGGCTAGCCTGGGCGATTGCCACGGGCTGCTCCTGACCCGGCAGGCCGGCAAGCCCAAGGGGTGCAGAGCCGGGGCCAAAAGCTGCGCCAGCAAAACCGAGATAGGCAAGGGGAGCCACCATCGCCATCACCAGCGCCCTGGCGATACCAACTCCTCGGCTAACCGCTCTGACCGGGCGACGACGCGCCACCGGCCGGTGGGAAAGGGCCATATAGAATACTCAACGCTACGCAACACGAACTACGCCCGGCAAATGTGACGCTCAAATGCCGACAGTCGTGATGATCGGTTATTAAGGTTAGCGCTGGGTAAATGGGGTTCGGGGCGCGCAAAGGGCGCAGATGTGGCGGGGCTGGGGCAGTTCCATCACATCACTGCGGCAAAGTGTACCGCCCGCCCTACTGGCTGCAGGCGGCCACCACCGGCGCGACTTCCTGGGCAAAGGCATCGACGCGGAACCGCACCGACAGCGAGCGCGTGCTGGCCGGGGTGACCCGCACAGTGAGATTGGTGGCGCCGGCCAGCCCGTCGAGGAAGCTGCGTGCGTCGCGGGTGTTGTCGATCAGGATCGCCGTATTGTCCGCATTGACCGGCAGCGTGGACGAGCGGGCCCGTTGCAGATCGTATTGCAACGTGATGCCGGTATCGCTCCCTAGCGCCGACATGGTGTTGCCGGCAAAGCCGAAGGCCACCTGCAGGATATTGGCCTCGCAAGAGACGGTGATCGTGGCGGGGGCCCGGCCGCTGGGGCGCGCCGGGATCAACTGTTCGGATTGCAGCGTGACGCTGAGCCCTTCGGGGGCAGTGCTCCCGGAGCGGAACAGATTGTCATAGCAGGCGAGGCGCTCGGCATCGTCGGCAATGGCGGCGCATTGGGCGCCTGTCTGTGCCGAGGCCGGAAGACCAGGCACCAGAAGCAGTGGCAAGGCCAGGACGAAAGCTAGTATTTTCACGGAGGCCAAGCCCCTTCCCTTTGGTCCCGGCTCGTAGCGACCGGCTTCTACCGATCTCACCCAAATGGGTATCCGGCCTCGACAATTTAAGACGAAGTCTGCGCCAAGGTCAGCCGGGCAACCGGAACACGATAGGGTGAGCAGCTCACATAGTCGACGCCGAGCCCGGCAAAGAACTTGAGCGAGGCCGGATCGCCGGCATGCTCCCCGCAGATACCGATCTTGAGCCGCGGATTGGCGGCGCGGCCGCGCGCAATGGCGATCTCGATCATTTCGCCCACGCCTTTCTCGTCAATGGTGACGAAGGGGTCGCGCTCATAGACGCCCTTGCGCTGGTAGGCCGCGAGGAACGCCGGAGCATCGTCTCGGGAAATGCCGAAAGTGGTCTGGGTCAGGTCGTTGGTGCCGAAGGAGATGAAATCGACCATGGCCGCAATATCGCCGGCCCGCAGGCAGGCGCGCGGCAGTTCGATCATGGTGCCGAATGAAAAGCGCACGCGATCGGAACGGGTGAGGCCGGAATTGTCCAGGATGGCCATGGTCCGTTCGCGCACCCAGGAGACTTCGGTGGCCGTGGAGACGAAAGGCACCATGACTTCGATGGCTACCGGCTCAGACTGCTTCTCGCTGGCCGCGCGGGCGCCGGCGAGCACGGCCTGCATCTGCATCTGGAGGATTTCGGGATAGGTGATGGCGAGGCGCACGCCGCGATGGCCCAGCATGGGGTTGATCTCGGCAATGCGCTCGAGCCTGAGCCTGAGGGCGCGGACCGCCACGCCCAGTGAGGCCGCCGTCTCCTCGATCTCCTCGTCGGTGCGCGGCAGGAATTCGTGCAAGGGCGGATCGAACAGGCGAACCGTGACCGGCAGGCCCTGCATGGCCGAGAACAGCGCCGAGTAATCGCCCGTCTGGAAATCCACGAGCCCCGCAATGGCGCGGGAGCGCGCGTCTTCGTCCTCGGAGAGAATCATGCGGCGCAGCGCCACCATGCGCTCGGGCGAGAAGAACATGTGTTCGGACCGGGCCAGACCGATGCCCTCGGCGCCGAAACTCAGCGCCGTCTGCGCCGATTCCACCGTCTCGACATTGGTGCGCACGGCAATGGCGCGGCTGGCATCGGACCAGCCCAGGAGCTTGCCGATGGCGCCGCCGATCTGCGGCTGGGCCAGGGGCAGATTGCCCAGATAGACGGCCCCATCGGTGCCATCGATGGTGAGACGATCGCCGGCGCGGAACTCGCGGTCGCCGATGCGGCATACCATTTCGACGGCATCGACCGACAGGCTGCGCACCCCGGCCACGCAGGGCTTGCCGGTGATGCGGGCGATGACCCCGGCATGGCTGGACATGCCACCGCGGGCCGTCAGGATACCGGTGGCCGCCTTCATGCCCTCGATATCGGCGGGGCCGGTTTCGTTGACGACGAGGATGCAGTGCTTGCCGCGGGCGCGCAGGCGGGCCGCGTCGTCGGGATTGAAGGTGATGATGCCGCTGGCCGCACCCGGGGAGACGCCCAGGCCCATGGCGATGGGGGTCGCCTCTTCCGGCGACTTGAGGCGCGGGTGCAGCATCAGCGCCAGACGATTGGCATCGACCCGGCTGACGGCGCCCTGCGGGGTCCAGACCTTGCGCTCGACGCGGTCCACCGCCGCTTCGAGCTCGGCACCGGCACCGGCCTGCACTGGCCGGGCCGACAGGAATGTCACCTTGCCGCCATTGACGGAAACGAGGCACGCCATGTGGCGGCCGGCCTTGGCGTCGAGCAGGCCGATCAGCGCCTCCACATCCTTGGGCAGGCGCGGCAGCGGGCTGCCGTTGAGGGGGGCGGGGCCGAGCGCGCCGGTGGTGGCGTTGCGGGTCAGGAACTGCTCGATCTCACCCTCGGCCAGGGCCTGCACCAGGACGATCTGGCGGGCACGATCTTCCTCGGGCCGCGCGCCGGTCCAACTGCGCCCGAAAAAACCATAGCTCTCGAAGGCCTGCTTGATCGCCCTGGCGAGCGGCCGGGTCGGATCGACCGAATCCTCGGGCGCGGTCGGCGCCGCTATACCGAGCCGGGCCGGAGCAAGGCCACTATTGTGGGTGGTGGCCGAGGTGCGCACCACCAGTTGGGGCGGCTGGCCGTCTTTGGCGACGAGCTTATAGAGGCAGGCGACCCAATGGGTGCGCAGGCGGGAATCGCGCCGCCCGCGTTCGGCCTGCAATTCTTCCCAGGCGGCGCGGGTGATGGCGATGGTGGGCACGGTGGGAAAGCCGGCTTCCCCAACGCGAAAAATCCAGCGGGCCTTGCCGGTGAGCAGCTTCAATTGACCGGCGCTCAGGTTCGCTTTCCCCGTTGCCGGGGCAATCGCAAACATTTCCTGCGCCAAACTCACCTGGAACCGTCCCGGTCACACTCTCGAAAAGCATATTGCCCATGCCCTGCCCCGGCTGCAACAGCACTTGACTTGCGAAGTCGCTGAAAGCATCTGATCTGGCATGGAAAAAAGGCCGCACCTCGACATTCTGCTCTGCGCCCCGCGCGGATTTTGCGCCGGCGTGGACCGCGCGATCCAGATCGTGGAGCTGGCGCTCCAGAAATATGGCGCACCGGTCTATGTGCGCCACGCCATCGTGCACAACAAATATGTGGTGGAAGGCCTCAAGGCCAAGGGCGCGGTGTTTGTCGAGGAGCTCGACGAGATCCCCGAAACCGAGGCGCCTGTGGTCTTTTCGGCCCATGGCGTGCCCAAAAGCGTGCCCGCCGACGCAAAGGCACGCAACATGTTCTTTCTCGACGCCACCTGCCCGCTGGTGAGCAAGGTGCATGTGGAGGCCTCACGCCATTTCGAGGAAGGGCACGAGATCGTGCTGATCGGGCATGCCGGTCACCCCGAAGTGATCGGCACGATGGGCCAGTTGCCGGCCGGCGCGGTGACGCTGATCGAGACGGTCGATGACGCCAGGGCCTTTACCCCCAAAAATCCCGAGACACTGGCCTTCGTGACCCAGACGACGCTGAGCGTGGATGACACGCGCGAGATCGTCGCTGCGCTTCGGGCGCGCTTTCCGGCCATCAATGGGCCGCACAAGGAAGACATCTGCTACGCCACCACCAACCGGCAGGAGGCCATCAAGGCCGTGGCGCCGCTGGTCGATGCGATGATCGTGGTGGGTTCGCCGCATTCGTCGAACTCGCAGCGCCTGGTGGAAGTGGCCCTGCGCAATGGCTGCAGGGTCGCCACCCTGGTGGATCGCGCTAGCGACATTGACTGGTCGCTTTATGGCGACATCACCTCGCTGGGCGTCAGTGCCGGCGCCTCGGCACCTGAAAGCCTGGTCGAGGAAGTGATCGACGCCTTCGCGGAGCGGTATGCGGTCACGGTCGAGACCAAGACCACGGCCGAGGAAAACATCGCCTTCAACATTCCGCGCGTGCTGCGCGACCTGGAAACGGCCTCGGGCCGATGAGCGCGCTGCACCTGTTCGAGACCGATCGACTGGTGCTATCCGGTTGGCGCATGGACCAGTTGGACGATCTCGTCGCGCTGCATGGCAACCCCAATGTGTCGCGCTACCTGACGGTGAGCGGCGATCCTTGGACGCGAGAGCAGGCTGAACGTGCTCTCCAGGGCTGGATAGAGCTGTTCGAATCCCGGCGGCTGGGCAAGCTGCGCCTGACCCGCAAAAGCGACGGCAAGTTCATCGGAAGGGCCGGCTACGGCATTTATCCTCCCACTGGTGAACCCGAACTAGGCTACGCCCTGTTCGAAGACCATCACGGGGCGGGCTATGCGACGGAAGCGGCGGCGGGGCTGCGGGACTGGATATTCCGGGAAACCGGCGCTCCCCATTTCATCGGCTTCGCCGACACCAGAAACACCCCGTCCCTCGCCGTCCTCAAGAAAATCGGCATGGAAGAAACGCATATCGAGACCGAGCCAAACGGGCTCAAATGCCAGTTCCACATCTACAGGCGGCCCGCAAATGGCTGACAGCGTCATCATCCATACCGATGGCGCCTGTTCGGGCAATCCGGGGCCGGGCGGCTGGGGGGCCATTTTGGAATTCGGGCCCCACCGCAAGGAATTGAAGGGTGGCGAGGCGCTGACCACCAATAACAAGATGGAGCTGACCGCGGCCATTGAGGCGCTCAACGCCCTCACCCGCCCCTGCTCGGTCGAACTCCATACCGACAGCCAATATGTGAAGAACGGCGTACAGAGCTGGATCCATGGGTGGAAGCGCAATGGCTGGCGCACCGCCGACAAGAAGCCGGTGAAGAATGTCGAGCTGTGGCAGGCGCTGGACGAGGCGACCAAGCGCCATGACATTGCCTGGCACTGGGTCAAGGGCCATGCCGGCCATGACCTAAACGAGCGCGCCGACGAACTGGCGCGCGAGGGCATGGCGCCGTTCAAGGGCAAGAAGGCCGCGTCACTGACGCCGCCGGTTTGATTTTTTGTTACCAATTCCGCGAAAGTGGTAACATGTGACTTGTTACCATCTCTGCAAAAATGGTAACAAGTCACTATGAAGCTCCTAGATCCGGCCTATGCGGTCCTCTATTCCGAACTGTCTCAACGCAGCCTCGACGCGGCGTTCGAAAGCGATTTCTCGCTGACAGGCAGGTTCGTTCGCGTCACTGCCAATGAGCGGACCTATTGGTATTTTGATACCGCCAAGGACGGCAAAAAAGTGCGCCGCTATGTCGGGCCGACGGCAGACCCGGAAATCAGCAAGCGGGTAGAGAACTTCAAAAATCTCAAAGCCGATTTCCGCGCCCGGCGAAAACTGGTCTCCACCCTGGTTCGCGACGCATATCTGCCGGCCCCGCCACCCAAGGTCGGCGCGGTCGTCGAAGCGATGGCCAATGCGGGCTTTTTTCGCCTGCGAGGCGTCCTGGTCGGCACTGTTGCCTTTCAATGCTATGCGGCAGGGCTGGGGGTCAGATTTCCCGGGGCGCTACTGCAAACCGGCGACGCCGACTTTGCCCAGTTTCACTCCATTTCCGTCGCCGTCGAGGATAGGATGCCCGATATCCTCGAGGTCCTGCAGGGGATCGATTCCACCTTTCGAGCCATACCGCGTCTAGCGTCCGATGAGGCGCCCACACAGCTTGTTTCGCGAGACGGCTATAGGGTCGAGTTCCTCACTCCCAATACAGGAACCGAGGACTACAATGGACGTGCGGCCTCCATGCCTGCCCTTGGCAACATCGCGGCAGAACCGCTTCGTTTCCTTGATTTCCTGATTTATGAACCCGTGCGGGCTGTCTTGTTGCACGGCGCCGGCGTCCCGGTTCTCGTTCCCGCGCCCGAACGCTTCGCTGTGCACAAGCTGATCGTGGCCACGAAACGGCTGCAAGATAAAAATGGCCGTGACAAACGCCAAAAGGACCTGCGGCAGGCTGCGCTGCTGATGCAGGCCATGATTGCAACAAATCAAACATTACCACTCGCCGACGCCTTCATGGAAGCTTGGCACCGTGGGCAGTCCTGGCGCGATGCCATCTCGCAAGGCCTGGCATCCGTGCCGGACGCTGCCGAAATTACGATGAAACTGGCTGAAGGCATAAAAGCTCTGGGTCACGACCCAGAAGAATTCAGTTTCTAGGTCCGCTTGGGCACGAAGCCCTTCACGCCCCTCCAGGCCGGGCTGATGACAAAGCCCACCACTGGAATCAGCAGCGCGCCGAGCGCCAGCCCGATGACGAAATCGACAATTGCCGTGGCCAGCCATCCGGCCAAGCCGGCAATGGTCGGGAAGGCATGTTCGGCCCAATGGGCGGCGGCCTCGATGACGTGTTCGGGCCAATCGAGGCCGAATTCATAGAGGCCATGCGCAATGATGCTGCCGCCGACCCAGGTCATGGCCGCGGTACCCACCAGGCTCAGAACCTGCATCAGGACAGGCATGGCGACGACGATGCCCCGCCCGGTGGCGCGGCCGGCGCCGGTGCGGGCATTGCGGGCCAGCCAGACGCCGAAATCATCACCTTTGACGATCAGCGCCACCGCGCCATAGACGACGATGGTGATGCCGATGCCCGCCACGGCCAGAACGGCGGCCCGCGTCCAGAAGTCGGGGACCTCCACCGCTGCCAGGATGATCGTCATGATCTCGGCCGAGAGAATGAAATCGGTCTTGATGGCGCCGGCCACCTTCTGCTCCTCGAGCGAAACAGGCGCGATAGCGGTGTGCTCGAGGGCGGCTTCGTGATGCTCGGCCTGGTGCGGCGCGATGAGGTGAAAAACCTTCTCGGCCCCTTCATAGCAGAGATAGGCGCCGCCGATCATCAGCAGCGGGGTAATGAGCCAGGGCGCAAAGATCGACAGCAGCAGGGCCGCGGGCAGCAAGAACAGCAGCTTGTTGCGGATCGAGCCCCAGGCGATCTTGGCGACGATGGGCAGTTCGCGCTCGGCCGTAAAGCCATGGACGTAGTTTGGCGTGACGGCGGCATCGTCGATTACCGCACCGGCCGCCTTGGCCCCCGCCTTGGCCGCCTGCCCCGCGACGTCGTCGATGGACGCAGCCGCCACCTTCACCAGGCCAGCGACGTCATCGAGAAGTGCGAGAAGGCCGACCGACATGATGCACCTGCGCGATAGGAAATGAAGACATTGGGAAACCGCGCCGGGCGGGCGCGGTTCCCTCGGGTCTAGCCGGCGACCTTCCCGAAATCGGCCACCAGATGCATGGTGTCGCGGAGGCGGGCCAGGAGGTTGAGCCGGTTGGCACGAACGGCCGGATCGGCGTCGTTGACCAGCACCGCCTCGAAGAAGGCATCGACCGGCGCGCGCAGGGTCGCCAGCTCGCCCATGGCGCCCTTGTAATCGTCGCGGGCCACATGATCAGCAACCGCCGCATGGACGGCGTCGACGGCGAAGGCCAGGGCGGTTTCCTCGGGTAGTTTCAGGGCCGACTGATCGACCGCGCCGGCATAGGCCTTGCCGTCCTTCTTTTCTTCGGCAGCCAGGATATTGGCGGCGCGCTTGTAACCGGCGAGCAGGTTTGCCCCGTCATCGGTGGCCAGCAGGGTCGAGAGCGCTTCGGCACGCTGGGTGATCTGCAGGATGTCGTTGCTGTCGGCGGAGATGACGGCATCGACGAGATCGTGCCGCGCCCCGGCGTCGCGCAGCGAGACCTTGAGACGATCGTGGAAGAAAGCCAGCAAGTCCGGTTCGACCTCGAGCGGGAATTTGAGGTTGTTCTCGGTGATGATGCGGATGACGCCGAGGGCCGCGCGACGCAATGCGAAGGGGTCGCGCGAGCCTGTGGGCTTTTCGTCGATGGACCAGAAGCCCGAGAGCACGTTGAGCTTGTCGGCCAGCGCCACGGCGATCGAGACCGGCTCGGTGGGCACGCGGTCGGAGGGACCGAGCGGCTTGTAGTGCATCTCGATGGCATTGGCGATTGCGGACGGCTCCTTCTGGGCGGTCGCATAATAGCGCCCCATCAGGCCCTGCAATTCGGGGAATTCGCCGACCATGCCGGTGACGAGATCGGCCTTGGCCAGCATGGCAGCGCGCTTGGTCATCTCGACATCGGCGCCCACCTTGGGCGCAATCTCGGCGGCCAGATGCACGAGGCGCTCGACCATGGCCAACTGGGTGCCCAGCTTGGCGTGGAACACCATGTCCTCGAGCTTGGGCAGGCCATGTTCGAGCGGGATGGCCAGGTCGCCCTGGTAGAAGAAGGCCGCGTCGGAAAGGCGGGCGCGGATGACGCGCTCATTGCCGGCCACCACTACGGCGCCGCCATCGGCGGGAATGGTGTTGGAAGTGATGATGAAGTTGGGCGCCAGCTTGCCCGAGCCATCACGCAGGCAGAAGCATTTCTGGTTGGCGCGGATGGTGGCGATGATGACTTCCTCGGGCAGCTTGAGGAAATCGGGATCGAAGCCGCCCATCATCACATTGGGCCATTCGACCAGGCCCGCGACTTCTTCGAGCAGGCCTTCGTCGTGAATGACGCTCATGCCCTGGGCAAAGGCCAGGTTGTCGGCATCGGTTCGGATGATCTGCTTGCGGCGGTCGATATCGAGCACGACCTTGGCGCGTTCGAGCGCGATCTGGTAGTCCTCGAACCGCTTCACGCGGATGGCGTCGGGCGCGAGGAAGCGGTGACCGAACGTGGTCTGGCCCGCCTCAAGGCCGGCCACCGTGAACGGCACGACGATGGGTTCGTCGTTCTCGGTGCCGAAAGTGGCGGTGACGGCGCGCAGCGGGCGCACCCAGTTGAAGCTGCCATTGCCCCAGCGCATCGACTTGGCCCAGCCGAAATCATTCATCACCCTGGGGAGGATGGATGAGAGCAGGTCCACCGCATCGGCGCCCGGCTTTTCGATCAGCGCCACGTAGAAGTCGCCCTTTTTCGGGTCGCTTTCCACCTTGGCCTGATCGATCGAATTGAGGCCCGCAGAGCGCAGGAAACCGTCGATGGCCGGCTGCGGCGCCCCGACCTTGGGGCCCTTCTTTTCCTCGCGCGTGTCCGGCGAGCGGGCCGGCAGGCCGGCGACCGACAAGGCCAGGCGTCGCGGGGTCACAAAGGCCCTAGCGCCTTCATAGACCAGACCTGCATCGACCAGAGCATTGGTGACGGCCTTCTTGAGGTCTTCGGCCGCGCGACGCTGGAAGCGGGCGGGAATTTCCTCGGAGAAGAGTTCGAGCAGCAGTTCGGGCATAGTGGCAACCGGGTTTCTTGAGGCGAGTGCGTGATTAGCGCGGGGGCGCGGGGATGTCTATCGGCTGGGGGCCGCTTTGGCTACCAGCCGCCGCCGCCGCCACCGCCGCCGCCACCGCCCGACGAGCCACCGCCGCCCGAGCCGGATGAACTGGCCTGGACCGGCTGGGCCGCGATCATCGCCGCCGCCATGCCCGAGGAGGCGGTGGTGATGGCGCGCGAGAGGTTGTTCGAAGAGAAGGATCGTCCACCCGAATACCAGGCAGGGGAATAGCCCGTTTCGGCGTCGGGCACCGCGTGGCGGGCCAGTTCGGCCTCAAAGTGTTCCGACCACGGCTTTTCGACACCCAAGGCGATGGCATAGGGCAGGATGCGCTCGAAGCGCTCCACGGTCATGGGCGGCTCGTCGATGATGTTGAGGCGGTTCTTCTCGGCGGTTTCGAGATAGAGCCGGAAGCCGTCGATCTGGTCCATCACCTTGCGGCCCTGCACGGTGGGGGCGCGCATCAGCACGGTGAAGATGACGCAGATCACCACCATGGAGGCCGCCGCGATGGCGGCGGAGTTGATGGAAAAGCCGGTAAAGGTTTCGAGCAGGCCACCGCCCATGTTGAAGGCGAAGACCGCCACCCAGACCACGATCATGAAGCGCTGGAACCAGCCGCCGGATTTGACCACACCGAAGATGACACCGCCGATTATCCCCAGGAAGACCCCGCCGAACAGGGCGATGAAAAGCCAGACCGGCTCGAGCACGTCGAACAGCACCATGCCGCCGATCATCAGCGCCGCCAGCACGAAGCCCAGCCCGGCAAAGCCCCAATTGTTGTTGAACCAGGTCTTGCGGTTCTCGCTTTCGATGGCAGTGGTGAATTCGGTGCGCTTGGACCCGAGATCCTTGCCATTGGCCTTGTCGAAGGTGACGGCGCCGCGACTGTCGAAATAGGAGAACAGAACCTGCTCGCCCACGGGCAGCTTCTTGTCCGGCTGCTTGCCGGTGACGGTGACCGTCAGGGTCTTGTCCGGGTTCTTGATGGTCACGAGACCCTTGACCCCGAGATTGAAGATCGCCGCGGTCATGGCGGTCCAGCCCGAATTGGAGAAGCCCCATTTGTGGACATAATGGGTGAGCGCGGGGGAGAAATCGCGCGGCGGATGAAAGAGCGGGATGATCGTGCCCTTGGGCGGATCGCGCCCCACGCGCATCCAGGCGGTGAAGTTGTAAGCCAGCAGCAGGATGACGGCGAGCACCGGCAGCCAGACTTCGCGCAGGTCCGAGGCGGACTGGATCAGCGCATCCATGCCCTCGGGATAGGCAATGATGCCCTTCTGGAAGGACACGGCAAAGGTCATGCCCTCGCCCGGGGCCAGGGCGCGCTGGGTACGGAAGATGGCGGTGGTGTCGCTCTCGCGGATGATGCTGACGTCGCGCCCGGTGGCGCCAGCGACGCCGGTATAGGCGGCCAGGTCCTCGATCACCGCCCCCGTGGGCAGGCGCACCCGCGCCACCGAGGTGAGGATGGGAAAGTCCCAATAATTGCCGGTGGCGTTCCAATAGAGCTCATCGCCCTGCCCGTCGCCGGTGGGGCGCGCCATGCGGTTCATGGTGTAGGCGATGGTATAGCGGTGCTCGCCATAGGACAGGAATATGTCGGGATCGCCGATCCAGATGCGCTGGAAATCCCCCATGCGCTCGACCCGGAACATTTCCGGCTTGCCGGCACGGGTGACCGCCTGAACGTCGAGGTCGATGCGGATCTTGTTGCCGCTCGACCCCAGCATGGTCACCGGGATATCGCGATAGATGCCACGCCGGATCTGGTTGCCCTCGGCATTGACGTCGATGGTTTCGAGGACGGCGACCGAGCCATCGGTGCGCAGTTCGACATCGGACGCAAACGCGCGAATTTCCTCGCGGGCCAGGGCCGGAATGGCCAGCGCGCCGAGCAGGACGAGGGCGGCAATCAGGCGGGCGAGCAAGCGCATCAGCTGATCAGAACTTGACCTGCGGCACGGCGCGCTCGGCTTCGTTCTCCAGCTCGAAATATTCTTCCTGGGTAAACTTGAAGGCATTGGCGACAAGGTTCGAGGGGAAGGATTCCACCTGGATGTTCAGATTGCGCACGGCGCCATTGTAGTAGCGCCGCGCCATCTGGATTTCGTCTTCCACGCCCTGCAGGGCGGTCTGGAATTCGAGGAAGGTGGTGTTGGCCTTGAGGTCCGGATAGGCCTCGGCGACGGCGAGCAGCCGTCCGAGTGCGGCGGAAAGCTCGCCTTCGGCCTTGGCGCGAACCTCCGGACCGGCAGAGGCGGCGCTGGTGGCCTTGGCACGGGCATTGACCACGGCTTCGAGCGTGTCGCGCTCATGCGCCATATAGCCCTTGACCGTCTCCATGAGGTTGGGGATCAGGTCGGTGCGGCGCTTCAGCTGTACGTCGATGCCCGACCAGCCCTCGCGCACCATCTGGCGGTTGGAGACGAGGCCATTGTAGATGATGATGGCGTAGCCGACGACGCCGACGACCAGGGCTAGAATGACCCATTCCATGGAGACGCTCCCTCAGGCAAATGTCGGGCGGAGACTGGCAGTTTGCCCGTGAGTTTGCAACGGCGCTCGCCGGTGGGCTTGACTTCCCGGCCCCAATCCCTAGCTTTTATGCATGAACACGCGCCTGAGCCATCGCTGCAGCTTCCTCCACGCAAGCTTGAAACCCTAGGCATGCCCGCGCCGGAGCCTGCTTAGGGCTCCCGGACATTCCCGTCCTGCCGCCGGCGACCGTGTTCCTCCAGTTCCCCCCATTCAGTCCGCGAGCGCGACGCCTTTGGCGCGCGCCCGGATGCCAGTTTCGAAAGGAAACTCAAATGACCGAAATCCGTCGTGACCTGACACCGCCCCTGACGCTGGGCAAGGCCGACCACGCAAAACTGCTCGCGCTGGGCGAAGCCGGTCTCGACCGCAACCCCGACCTGGCGGAAATCCTGCTCACCGAGCTCGATCGCGCCAAGGTCGTCAGCGACGGCAAGCTGCCCGAGGGCGTGGTGCGCATGGGCTCGCGCGTGACCTATGAGACCAATTCGGGCCAGCAGCAGACCGTTACGCTCGCCTATCCCGCCGATGCCGATATCGAGGCTGGCCGCATTTCGGTCATGACCCCGATTGGCGTCGCCCTGATCGGGCTCAAGGCCGGCCAGTCGATCACCTGGCACGACCGCGCCGACAAGCGCCACAAGCTGACGGTGCTGAAGGTGGAGGCGCCTGTAGGGGCGAACTGACCCGACACGTCCCGGCCGTTCGTTCAGATCGGCCGCGGACGCCGACCTGCCCCTCGCCGATCCGGTACAGGTCAAAACCGGGTCGGCGAATTTTATCCTTGATAATTTAATGAGCGCTCATTAAATTATGAGCATGGAAACGAAACCAACCAGGCGGGGGCGTCCCCCGAAAGCCGAGAGCCAAGAGACTCGCGAGAGACTGCTCGCGGCGGCCCTTGAGCTGTTTGCCGCGCAGGGCTTTGCCGCGACCACGGTGCGGCAGATTGCCCAAGCCGTGGGGATTCGCGACAGTGCGATCTATGGCCATTTCGAGGGCAAGCAGGCCATTCTCGACGTGCTGATGGACCGGGCAGGTCCGGGGGTCCTGGGCCAGGCGGGGTTCGATGCAGCCAGCATGGTCCGCATGCCACCGCGCGAGGCCCTTCCGATGCTCTTCGGCCGGATCGTGGATCATTGGACCGATACGGACGTGCGCAAGTTCACATCCATGCTCCTGCGGGACAGCGCTGATGGCGCCGGCGAAGCGATCGATGCTGTCGCCGGGCGCCTCGCCCCGCTGTTCGAGGCCTGGCAGGCCGAAGGGTATTTCGTCGGCCAGTTCGATGCCGCCTGGTTGGCCTGGGAAGCCATTGCCCCCCTGGCAACCATCCGACTGACCTTGATGGGCAGCCATGCCTCACCGGCCGATCTCGACCGCGCCAAGAACATGGCCGAGCGCCACGTCGCCCATTTTCTCGCCGTTCATCTCAAGTCAGGAGTTCCGTCATGAACAGCATGATCCAGCCGCAGGATGCGGAGGTCACTGTCGTCAATACGCATCTCAACTTCCCAAAGGTGCATCTGATCGAGCCCAAGGCATCGGGCTACATCCATGTGGCGGCGGAGATCGACCCGATACGGCCCTTTGGCCTGGGGGCAAGGAGCAGCCGCAAGCGCGAAGCCCTCGCTCTTGCCAAGTCACTGGCCCGGCGTCTTGAACGGAAGGCGGGCGCCATTCGCGCCACGGTCTTTGTCGGGCGCCTGCTGCCACCCGGCTCGCACCATCCCCAGGGCGTTCACAAGCCCGCCTCTGACCTGGTGATCCTGATCGAAACCGCCGACATGGCTGCCGCAAAGGCGCTGCAAGGCAATTCGATCTATGCTGAGCTGATCGAGGGCCTGAAGGCCCGGTCGACCTACCTGCATGTGGTGCGGGCCGCGAATGGCCGTCGCATCGGGTCAGTGGATTTCTCGCGGGACGGGGTGTTCCTGTTCAACTATTTCCACGGCGAGCAACCGCGCAAACTCATCCCGATCTGGGAATATACGGCCGGCTGGTTCGAGGACCGCACGGGCCTCGACAATTCCGAGCTGCTGGTGCCCGAACCCGGCCAGGGTTCGGAATACGGCCTGATCAATCACTGCCGCTGGGATCACTGGCACGACATTCTGCCGGACCTGGCGCTGCGCCCGACCTTCAAGAGTTATGTGCTGGACAATTTCGCCGCCAACGGCGTCTCGCCCATGCCCATTCTCTATTCGCTGGCCTGATGCGAACCGAGGCGGCGTGGTTTACTCCGCGCCGCCGCCCGATGTCTGCAGCCAGGCTTCGCCGCAGGCCTTGGCCAGTTCGCGGATGCGCAGGATGTAGCTCTGGCGTTCGGTGACCGAGATCACCCCGCGCGCATCGAGCATGTTGAAATTGTGCGAGGCTTTCACGACCTGCTCATAGGCGGGGATCGCCATGGTCTGGCGATTGGCCTCGGCGCCCTTTTCGAGAATGGCGCGGCATTCCTTTTCCGCATCCTCGAAGTGGCGGAACAGGATCTCGGTATCGGCCGCCTCGAAATTGTATTTCGAGCTCTCCTGCTCGTTCTGCAGGAACACGTCGCCATAGGTGACCTTGTCGGCACCCGACCGGCCATTAAAATTGAGGTCGTAGACGTTCTCGACGCCCTGCACATACATGGCAAGGCGCTCAAGGCCATAGGTGATCTCGCCGGGCACGGGCGCGCATTCAAAGCCGGCGACCTGCTGGAAATAAGTGAACTGGCTCACCTCCATGCCGTCGCACCAGCATTCCCAGCCCAGGCCCCAGGCGCCCAGGGTCGGGCTTTCCCAGTCGTCCTCGACAAAGCGGATGTCGTGCACCGACTGGTCGAGACCGATGGCGGCCAGCGAATCCAGATAGAGCTGCTGGATGTTCTCGGGCGAGGGCTTCAGGATCACCTGGAACTGGTAATAGTGCTGCAGGCGGTTGGGGTTTTCGCCATAGCGCCCGTCCTTGGGCCGCCGGCTGGGCTGCACATAGGCGGCGTTCCACGGCTTGGGACCCAGCGCACGCAAGGTCGTGGCGGTGTGAAAGGTGCCGGCGCCCATCTGCATGTCGTAAGGCTGCAGGATGACGCAACCCTGCTCGGCCCAGAATTGCTGCAGCGTCAGGATCAGACCCTGGAACGAGTTCTTGGGGTCCATATGGGCGGGGCGAGCGGTCATGTCAAAGTCCTGCAATTATGCGGGACAAACCTCTAGTTGGACGGGTCCAAACGGTCAATGGCGCTCACGACCATGGCCGCTGCGACCCGCGCATGAGTTCCTCGAGCCAGCGATAACGCGGCTGGATTGGCCGGCCGATGTCCAGGCGCTGCTTCCGATCCAGCGCGGCAAGCCGGATTTCGTGCCGCGCGGCCATACGCCAGAGCCGGTAGCGCGCCTTCAGCCGACGCCAGGCACGCGGCCGTGCCGATGCGCCATAATCCGCGTCAGGCTGAAAGCCGGACATTGTCTGGAGGGCCATTTCCGCCTCCTGTTCCCTGCGACGAGAAACAGGCTATTGCGCGGCCCGGCAAAACGCTGTGCGCTGATCATGGGACGCGCGCCCGTCCCCCGATCAGGGGACTAGAGGGGCACACCGACGGACAGCAGGACACGGACCAGTGCCGGCTGGCTGTGCACGCCGGTCTTGTCATAGATGCGCTGCAGGTGCGTCTTGGCGGTATTGGCGGAGATACCCATTTGCGCAGCCGCATCAGGCAGCGACCGGCCGTCTGCAATGAGCCGCGCCAACCGCCGCTGCGCCACGGAGAGGCCGAAGATGAGCGCGGCCTGATCCAGTCTTTCCTCGGCCATGGGGGCGCCATCGAGGACAAAGTAGATCGCGCCGCCCTCGACCTTGATCCACCAGACCCTGGTCGGCAGGCCCTCGCCCTGCCCCAGAACGATCGGCACGCTGCCACGCCCCGAATTGTAGCCACCGTCGACGCCAGCGGCCCAGCGCACGGCCGCCTGCAACTTGCGATCGCAGGCCGTATCCCGCACACGCAGCCTGCCATTGCGGATCACCAGATCGTCGTCCTCGGGCAGGCGCCGCGCCGCCTCGGGACTGGTCCACTGCACCCGCCCCTCGCCATCGAGGATCAGCAGTGCCTCGCCCTTGCGACCCGCATTATTGTCGAAGAAGCACATGGCGGCGATCTTCCAGCGCCCGCCATGCCGCTCGAACACCCGAAACTCATTGGCCAGCCCCGGCCCCACATGGCCAGGATAGTCATAGCCAGGATATTGCTGATCGTAGATGGCCCAGGCCATGTCGCCGCAAATGCGGAGATTGAGATTCTTGATCACGGTCTTGAAGGCATAGTCGGTATTGTAGGGGAGCTCGTGGCCCTCCATATGGGCCCGGGCGCGGCGGGATATCTCGTCCCAGCCCCGGCGCACGAAGGTGCCGCCACCCGCCCAATAGCCGAACCTGACCGTATAGGGCGCCGGCACGAAGCAATCGGCCCAGGCCTGGAAGTTTTGTGTCCAGATGGCCGCGCGCTGGGCGTGCATGAGCGCGATCAGTTCAGCCCTGTCGTCTTCCTCGCTCACAGCGCGCCCTCCGAGACCGCCGCCAGAACAGGGTATGACCGGCCGAAATCGCGCGCAATCTCAATCTTTGTGCAGGTCGTCCTTGCCCTTGGGCCGGTAAGTGCCGTCGTCGCCGCGTTTCAAATCGATGACATCGGGACGCTGGCGCTCGATGCGGTCGCGTTCGCGGGCGATGCGCTTGGCTTCTTCGGCATCGTGGTTGAACTTGTTCGACCAGTCCTTCCAGATGCGGCGAATGCCAAAATAGATCAACAGACCGAGGCCGACGAAGAGCAGAATGCGCAGCAGCATGAGAAACCCGAGCTAGAGTCCCAACCGCGCCCACCAGGCGCGGTCCTCGATGGAATTGGCGACGTCCTCTACCATGCCTTGCGCCGAAAAACCCAGTCGGGGCAGCGCGAAGAAGGGGCGTCTGGGCGCAATGGTCTTGAGCACCACCTCGGGGCCGAACCGATCGCGCAGCGTGGCGTGAAGGTCGCCTATGCCATCGACCAGACCGAGCTCGATGCCGCGCAGCCCGGTCCACCATTCACCGGTGAACAGGGTATCGTCGTCGGCCTTCAGGCGACCCCGGCGCCCGGCCTTCACATGATCGATGAAAACCTGGTGGATATCGAGTTCGAAGCGCTTGATGCGCTCCACGTCCTCTTCCTTTTCGGGCAGGAAGGGATCGAGCGTCGACTTGTTGCGGCCCGCCGTATGGACGCGCCGCTCGATGCCGAGCTTGTCGATGGCGCCCACGAAGCCGAAGGTTGCCATGATGACGCCGATCGAACCCACGATAGAGGATGGATCGACGAAAATCTCATCCCCCGCCACGGCAATGAAATAGCCACCCGAGGCCGCCGCGTCTTCGACAAAGACCAGGACCGGCTTGCCATGCTGGTCCGCCAGATTGCGGATACGTTTCGAGATCAGCCGGCTCTGCACCGGCGAGCCCCCGGGCGAATTGATGACAATGGCCACGGCCGGAGCCGACTTGATGGCGAAGGCCTTGCTCAGCAAGGGCTCGACAGTGGCGATGTTGAGCCGGCCCGGACGCTGCTCGGCGGCGATGACGCCCTGCAGGCGCACCACGGGAATGACAGGCGGATGCCGCACCAGCCGGCTCAGCCAATTGCGCTTCGGGGCAGGCGTTTCGGGCATGTCCACTCCAGGAAGATGTGCGGTCCTATTTAGGGGTGGCGCCTGTCGATTACCAGTCCAGTGCGGCCGCGCCGCGAAACACCGCGTCGAATTCTGGCGCAAAGTCATTGCCCGTGGGGCCGTGCATGGCCCTGCTGGCCAGAAGGGTGAGGGGCGCACGCGACCCCTTGGTGCCGCGCAGCAGGATGCGGCTCGCCGGTTCGCCGGGACGCGGCGACAGGGGTAGCACCACCATAGCGCCGAACCGGGGTTCGAAACGCGCGAGGAGGGCAGCCAGCCCCTGGGCGGGGTAAATGAAGATCGCCATGCCGCCGGCCCGCGCACAGGCCGCGGCGCAGCGCACCCAGAGATCGAGTGCCTCGGGCCCCATGTGACGGGCTGCGGCGCGGCTGGCCTCGGGCGCGGGCGTGCCCTGCCCGGAGCCGAAAAAGGGTGGATTGGCGATCACCACGTCATAGGTATTGTCGGCAAGGCCTGCGGCGCGACGCTGCACCGCCTTTGCCTCCACATCTGCAGCCAGCGCGACGGCCCGGCCCGCAAAGCCGTTCTCGGCAATGTTGCGTGCCGCGAGGTCGAGCGTGGCCGCGTCACGTTCGGCAAGGTCGGCGCCGGTGGCGCGTTCAAGGGCCAGCGCCACCAGGCCCGCCGTGCCCACCCCTGCCCCCATGTCCAGCAGGCGGCCAGTGCCCGCCGGCACAGCCGCGCCCAGCAACACACTGTCGAGCCCTGCCCGAAAGCCGTTGCGGGGCTGCGACAGAGTGAGGCGACCGCCCAAAAAGGCGTCGCGCGTCACGGTTTGATGTTTTACAAATTCGGCTGGCTGGTCTAGGGACATCGCACCCGGATGGCTTGTTTCGTGCGACCATATATGGCAGCGCATGACGGTCTCAACCCGATTTGCCAATCGTGGCAACAAGGACTTTATGGCGGTGTCAGTTCTGCCCCAGATCAAGGAAGCGCCAAAGATGAACCCGGTCGAGCGGCTGATGGCCGCCACGGCCGATGACATGGCGCGCGTCAATGCGCTGATCCTGGATCGCGCCCGCAGCCATGTCGACATGGTGCCCGAGCTGGCGCGCTACCTGATCGACAGCGGCGGCAAGCGCCTGAGGCCCATGTTGACCGTGGCCGCGGCGATCCTGTTCGGCAGGGGCGAAGGGCATGCGGTCAATTTCGCCGCCGCCGTCGAGTTCATGCACAATGCCACGCTGCTGCATGACGATGTGGTGGACGAGAGCGACATGCGGCGCGGCAAGCCGGCGGCCCGCATGGTGTGGGGCAACAAGGCCTCGATCCTGGTGGGTGATTTCCTGCTCGGCCAAGCCTTCATGATGATGGTCGAGACGCGCAATGTCGATGCGCTGGGCGTGCTCTCGGCCGCCTCCGCGGTGATGGCCGAGGGTGAAGTGTTCCAGCTGGCCAAGACGGGCGATCTCGACACCAGTGCGGCTGACTATGCCGAAGTGATCCGCGCCAAGACCGCCGTGCTGTTCGAGGCCGCCTGCGAAGTGGGCGCCATGTCCGGCGGCGCCGACGCGGCCGGCCGCAAGGCGCTTGCGCTTTATGGACTCGAGCTGGGCAATGCCTTCCAGCTTGTCGATGACGCGCTGGACTATGGCGGGCAGTCGGGCACGCTGGGCAAGAATGTCGGGGACGACCTGCGCGAGGGCAAGATGACCCTGCCGGTGATCCTGGCCCTGGAGGCGGCAAGCGAAAGCGAGCGCGCCATTATCGCCTCGGCGCTTGGCAATGCCGAAGCCACCGATCTCGAAGTGCACCAGGTGGTGGCGATCTTCAATCGCTATGACACGCTGAAAAAGACCCTGGACAAGGCGCAGGAGCATGCCAGGGCCGCCATTGCCGCGCTCAGCGCGCTGCCCGACAGCGAGATGAAATCCATCCTCGCCGATGTCGTCGTGCACAGCGTCAGCCGCGCCAGCTAGAGCGCTTTCAGCAAAAGTGGACACCACTTTTGCGGTTCGAAAGCGTGACAAAACAAAGAGATGGAGCTCCCGTTCAGATTCAGTCAGAACGGGAATTGCTCTAAAAGCCCTGCCGATAGCCGATCATGATGCCGGTGCCGCTCTGGCCGGCAATATGGCCGGCGCTGAGCGCATGCTTGAAGCCGATGGAGAGCGCCGCCTCATTGGGCAGCGTGGCCTGGTAGCTCAAGCTCAGATCCAGTTCCCGGCCCGAAGCATTGAGGTCGGCGGTCGCGGTTTCGTTGACGATGCCGCCACTGGCCACGCGGGCCACTGGGCGATTGAGTTCGAGCGTGCCGCTTTCGATCCGCAGCGGCTGCGAGACCGAGAGGGTCAGCCGATCGCCCGCGGTGATGGCGTCCGAAAAACTGGCGCCGATCTCCATGCCTGAAAAAGTGAGTTCGGAAAGGTTGGTCACGAGGCCGCCGGTGCTGCCCTGGCGCGCGGCCACGCCGTATTCGAGCCGGCCGAACAGCGACAGGCTGGGCGCAATGGGGTGTTCGAAACCCAGATTGACCGCGCCGATCGTGCTCCCGGAGCCGAAATCGAAGGCAGTGCCGCCATCGAGGCCCAGGATGCCGCCCTGTTCGCTCGCCAGGGTCGCGCCAAAACGCAGCCGACCGTCTCCCGCCGGCAGCGCCAGGGTCATGCCGGCGCCGGCCAGATTGCCCTCGGGCACCGAGCCGTGCTCGGTGGCAAAGCCGTAGGTGGTCAGTTCGCCTGCTGCCCCCACCGGCGCGATGGAAGCAACAAGAATGCCCTCGCCCGCGATGGACAGCACCGAGGCCTGTCCGCCCGTGCCGCCAAAGCCGCTCACCGCCCCGGCGAGGTCGCCAGTGTGCATCAGGTTCAGCCCCTCATGCCCCTGGTCGAGGCTGGCCTGGCCCGGCAGGCGCGGGGTCACCGCGATGGGGGCGCTGGCCACGGCCGAGGCGGCGGACACCGAATAGGCGCGGTTGAGTGAATCGAACACGGCCAGGTCCTGTGGGGCCAGGGCTCGGGTGAGGCTGTCGCCAAAGCTGGCTGGCGCGACGATGGTGCTGTCAGCCAGGTCATGGCGCTCGGCGCTGGCCACACTGGCCCCGCTCAGCACCGATACCGAGCCGATGGGGCTCAGGGCCGCCTTGATATCGAGGACGCCATGGCCCCATTCGGTCGAATAGGCATGGGAGACGCCATTGCCATAGTCGACGGTTCCGGCAATGGCGACGCCCTGGGCAGCGAACCAGGAATTATCGGCACTGGCGAGCAGGCGCTGGGCCCATTCGGCCGGCGTCATGTCCGGAAAGGCCTCCGCGAGCAGGGCCACGGCGCCGGAGACCTGAGGCGCCACAAAGGAAGTGCCGAAGCCGCTGGCATAGTTGTTGTCACCGGTGCCCCAGGCGGCGCGGACGATGCCGTCGCCGGCCAGGCAGAATTTGGCCGCCAGCCCGCAGGCGGCCGAAAGGCGCACGGCGCGGGTGATGTCGCCGCTGCCATTGACCTCGAAATAGCCATTGGCAGTGGTGATCCAGGCTTCGGCCAGGCGGGGCTCGAAATAGGGCAGCGTCGCGGTGACGTCGCCATAGGCCAGGCTGTTATTGTTGGACAGCGCCCAGACGATCACCCCGTTGTTCTGGAAATTATCCAGGGCGTTGATATAGCTCTGCCAGTTGCTCGAGCCGTGTCCCAGAAGCGCGTTCATGCCCTGCGCAGTCGAGGCGCCGGGATTGGCGGCGAGGTAGTTCTGCAGGTTCTGCGCAGAGGTGTTGAAGCCCCAGGAATTGTTCTGGACCACCGCGCCCAGCCCGGCCGCCGCCTGCGTGCCGGCGATCACATTGGGGATGCTGAGCGTCGAGCCCGAAGGCTGGAACGAGGTGAGGTGCAGGCTGGCACCGGGCGCCACGCCATGCATGCCCGACCCGTTCTTGTTACCCGCCGCAACGGACGCGACGAAGGTACCGTGCGACTCGAGCGGCAAGGTCCCGCTCTTGGTGATCGACTTGCCGGCAAATTCTGTGTGGGTGAGGCGAAAGCCATCATCGACAATGGCAATCAGCTGGCCCGCGCCGGTGAGGCCGGCAGAATGAGCCCAGTTCACATTGTGCAGCTGGAAGGGGCTCGACTGCGTCCCCGTGGAGGAGACGCCGCAACCGACCGTGGCGCAGCTGGCGTCGCTGGCGCGGAACTCGCTCGAAGCGGCAATGCTGGCCGCCAGGGAGGCGTCGAAGGTGACGCTCCTGGTACCCCAATTGGCGCTGGGGGCCGGGGTAAACACCGTCACGGGGCCACTGCCACCACCACCGCCGCCACCGGAGCCGCCGCCCGGGCCATTGCTGGCATTCGAGCCCGAGCCACCGCCGCCGGAACAGGCAGCCAGCAGCAGCGACAGGCCGATGGCGGCCGCTGCCTTGAATCTATTCAGGTTTTGCAAGTCGTCAGGGTCCGCAAGGTCAGGGCAGACGCGGTGAAAACAGCCCTGAAAATTTCCAGTTAAGTGCGCCCCCAGCACTTAATGGCCGAACGGGGTAGAGACAGAATCCGTCCTGAATGTGGCCGACGGCCACATTTTCCACAGTTCAGTGGGCGCCGACGGTGGGCAGCAGGAGCGGCGCGGCGGCGGCCCAATGGTCGGGATGGAGTCGACGCAGCTGGTTTGCGGCCTCATGGGCCTGACCTTCGGAGCCGAACAGGCCAAAGACGGTGGCGCCCGAGCCGGACATGCGGGCCAGCATGCATCCCTGCGTCTCCGCCAGTTCCTCGACCAGCAGCCCGATCTCGGGCACGAGCTTCACCGCGGGGGGCTGCAGGTCGTTGCGCGTTTCGCTGAGCCACAGGCCAAGCTGGGCGGGTCGCGTCAGCGGTGACGGCAGCGCCGGCAGGGGATAATTGTCGTGGGCGCGCAGGCGCCGGAACACGTCGGCGGTGGCAACCGGCACCTTGGGATTGACCAGGGTCACGTAGAGCTGCGGAAACTCTGGGAGCGGCGAAAGGATTTCGCCGACGCCTCGGGCCACCAAGGGCCGCGACAGCAGGCAGGCCGGCACATCGGCGCCCAGCCCGGCAGCGAGGTCGGCCAGATCGGGCACCGGTACGGGTTCGGGCGCCAGCGCCGCCATGATCCGCAGCGCCGCGGCCGCGTCTGCCGAGCCACCGCCAATACCCGCCGCGACGGGCAGGTTCTTGACCAGGTGCAGTTTCAGGCCGCGCGGGGAAAGCGCGGGCCAGCGATCGCGGAACGCCGCCACGGCACGCAGGACGAGATTGCTTGGTCCCGCTCCCAGCCCGTCCGAGAACGGGCCGGAAATGGTCAGGCTGTCATCATCGGCAGTCTCGGCCTCGAGGTCATCGCTGACATGGGCAAAGACGATCAGGCTTTCGAGGTCGTGATAGCCGTCCTCGCGCCGATGGGTCACATGCAGCGCGAGGTTGATCTTGGCCGGTGCCGTTTGGGTGATGGTCTCGCCCATGCCCGGTTTACTGGGTCTCGGTCGCCGGCGTCAGCCCTTCGGCGAGCTTGGGCGCGACCCGTTCGGCAACATTGCCGTCGGTGTCCACCGAGCGGGCGATGTTCCACTGGAAGCGCGCTTCCAGCTTGCGCCCGGCCTTCCAGTAAGCGTCGCCGAGATGATCGTTGATCTCGGGATCGTTGGGCAGCAGCATGACGGCGCGTTCCAGCGTCTCGACCGCCTCTTCCATGCGGCCGAGCTTGTAGAAGGCCCAACCGAGGGAGTCGATGATGTAGCCGTCCTGGGGCTGCGCCTCGACGGCCTTCTCGATCATGCCGAGCGCCTCTTCGAGATGCATGTCCTGGTCGATCCAGCTATAGCCCAGATAGTTGAGCACCTGCGGCTGGTCGGGATTGAGCTTGAGCGCCTTGAGGAAATCCGCTTCCGCCTTGGGCCATTCCTTGGCCCGCTCATAGGCAATGCCGCGCACATAATAGAAGCGCCAGTCGGCGGGGGACTCGCCACCCGAAATTTCCAGCGCCTTGCCATAGGCGTCGGCCGCGCCAAGATAGTCTTCGTCATAGCGCAGCAGGTCGCCGAGCACCGACACGGCATCGAGGTCGTCGGGCCGGGTGGCCACGATATTGCGCAGGCGGCGAATGGCCTCTGCGCGGTCGCCGGTGGCATCGAGGTTCTGCGCGATCCGCACCACGGCCATGGGCTTGAGCGCCGAATTGACGGGGATGGCGTCGTAGATGCCATTGGCGGCCTCGTGCTGCCCGGCATTGTCCAGCAGTTCCCCAAGGGACATGGCGATGACATCGGCGCCGGGATCGAGATAGACGCCGAGCCGGAGGAAGACCAGGGCCAGGTCCGAACTGCCGTCACGCGAGAGGGCGACACCGATGCCGTGGAACATCTCGGCGGCGCCGATCTGCACATTGGCAGCAAACACACCCGGGCGGCGGCCGGCCTCGACGGCCTCGCGCACGACCTGAATGATGGGATGGCTGAGACCTTCGGCCTCGAAGGTCTCGAGCACGTCCCGGGCCGCGTCGAACTGCCCGTCATTGGCCAGCATGCGGGCATAGACTTCGGCCATGCGCGCGACATAGGGCTCGGCCTCGAAGGCGCGGGCGGCCAGTTCGAGCGCCAGGTCGGTGTTGCCCGCGGCCTCGGCCATCAGTGCCCGGTGGAACACGAGGAAGTCCTCGAGGCCATTGGCGCCAAGCTGCTCCATGAGCGCCTGCGCCTCGTCGCCGCGATTGTCGCCCACCAGCGCCCAGGCGCGCAGGATGCCCGCGGTGATGCCACTGAAGCTGTCCTGGGAGATTTCGCCGAGCTGCCGGATGGCGGCGCCGTAGCGGCGTTCCTTGAGCGCTTCGGTGGCCACGACCAGCTCGGCCAGCTCATTGCGCGAATCCAGCTCGAGCATGCGCCGGGCGGTCGAGGCGGCCTTGCCGATCTGCCCGTCGGTGGCCAGGGCCACGAAGGCACGCTCAATCAGGATCGGGTTGTCCCAATCGGCCTGCGCCGCATCGGAAAAATAGCGGGCGGCTTCGTCGGTCCGCAGGTCCTTGAGCGCCTGCTGGCCGGCCATATAGGCGCCGGTGGCACTGGGACGGAACAGCTTGAGCATGTCCTGGGCCGCCTGCTGCACCGCAAGGCTGGCATTGGTCTGGGCCGCCAGGGGAGTGGCCATCAGGGCAAGCAGGGCAGCCATGGTCAGGCGCCATGCCCGTCGATTGGAAAGCAGGATCACGTGCTCAAAGTCTCCCTTTGCCGTTGCCGGCAGCGTTTGGGCGCAAAGATTGTCCGTTTTGCGACTGCGCCGCAAGGCCGGGCATGAATTGGGCGGGTCACATTCCGCTGTAGTTGGGACCGCTGCCACCCTCTGGCGGAACCCAGGTGATGTTGCGGGCCGGGTCCTTGATGTCGCAGGTCTTGCAGTGCACGCAATTGGCCGCGTGAATGCGGAATACCGGTGCGCCGCCCTCCTCGGCCAGTTCATAGACACCGGCCGGACAATAGAGCGGCGCCGGCTCGCCGAAGCGGGGCAGGTTTTCGCGGACCGGGACCGACGGATCGGCCAGCTTGAGATGCACCGGCTGATCCTCGTCATGCGCCAGATTGGCGAGAAACACCGAGGCGGCGCGATCGAAAGTGGTCTTGCCGTCGGGTCGGGCATAGTGGCGCGGCCTCACCTCGGCAATCGGCCTGAGCCTGGCCGCGTCGGGTGTGGACCAGCTCTGGGTGCCGAAAGGCGAGAACCGCAGGACCGTCTGGCACCACATGTCGACACCGCCAAGGAAAGCCCCTGCAAGCGTGCCGAACCGGCTCCATAGCGGCTTGAGGTTGCGCACGCCGCGCAGTTCCTTCTCGATGCCGGTCGAGAGGATGTGATGGCCGAGATCGTCGATGCGATCGTGCTGCCGCCCGGCAGCCACGGCCTCGCCCACCGCGTCGGCGGCGCCGATGCCGGACAGAATGGCGTTGTGAATGGCCTTCAAACGCGGGGCATTCATGAAACCGGCGGCGCAGCCGATCAGTCCGCCCCCGGCAAAGGCGAGGTCCGGAATGGCCTGGAGGCCACCTGCCGTCAGCGATCGCGCGCCATAGCTGAGGCGGGTGGCGCCGTCGAGCAGTGGGGCAATGGCGGGATGGGTCTTGAAGCGCTGGAACTCGTCGAAGGGCGACAGTGTCGGGTCGGCATAGTCGAGATGGACGACCAGGCCCAGATAGAGCTTGCGGTCCTGGGCGTGATAGGCAAAGCCCCCGCCGCCGGTGGCATTGTCGAGCGGGAAGCCGAGATAGTGGTCGACCTTGCCGGGCTGGTGCCGCTCGGCGGGAATTTCCCAGACTTCCTTGATACCGAGGCCGAATTTCTGCGGGCTGGCATGCTTGTCCAGCGCAAAATCCCCGATGATCTGCTTGGCCAGTGAACCGCGTGCGCCTTCGGCAATCAGGGTATATTTGGCTTCGAGCGCAATGCCCTGAGCGTGGCCGGGTTTCGGTTTCCCCGCCGCGTCGAGGCCAAGATCGCCGGTGATAATGCCGCGCACCGGGCCATCGCCCGAGCGCAGCACATCGACGGCCGCCGTCATGGGGAAGATGTCGACGCCCAGTTCGGCCGCCTGTTCGCCCAGCCAGCGCACGAGGTCGCCAAGACTGACGATCAAACCGTCCCTGGTGCGCATCTGCGGCGGCACCAGCACATGGGGGAAGGCAAAATCGCCTTTGGCGGTGAGGAAATGATAGGTGTCGCGGGTGACATTGGGGCCAACGGGCGCCCCCTTGAGACGCCAGTCGGGGATGAGGGCTTCGAGCCCCACCGGGTCCATCACCGCCCCGGAGAGAATATGGCCGCCGACTTCGGCCGCCTTTTCCACTACGGTCACGGCAATCTCGGGATGGCGCTGCTTGAGCCGGATGGCGGCCGCCAGGCCCGAGGGACCGGCGCCGACAATCAGCACATCGGTAGAGAGCGTTTCGCGATCACCGGCATCTGCCATGGATAAGCTACCTTTGGGGCAAAGCTGTTGGGCCCGGCGACTGGTCGCCTTGGACGGGGTGTGACATAACGGGGCCGATGTCTCAAGATCGCCCGCTCAACAATGCCGAACTGCTCTCGGTGCTCGACTGGTATCGCGCCGCCGGGGTGGATCTGGCCGTGGTCGACGAGCCGGTCGATCGCTTTGCGCAAAAGCCCCCTGCCCCGACTGCCATGCCGCGCCCGACCGCGGGTGCGCAACCGGCCCCGGCAGCACCCTTGGCGCAGTCGCCCGGCCCCATTGGCGGCGACCCGAGCGAGGCCCGGCAATTGGCGGCCACGGCGCAATCGCTCGAACAATTGCGCGGCATCCTCGAAAACTACGATGGTTGCGGGCTGAAGTTCCGGGCGACGCAACTGGTCTTTGCCGACGGCAACCCCGAGGCGAAAATCATGCTGATCGGCGAGGCGCCGGGGGCCGAGGAGGACCGGCAGGGCAAGCCCTTTGTCGGGCGCTCGGGGCAATTGCTCGACCGCATGCTGGGCGCCATCGGGCTCGATCGCAACTCGGTCTATATCGTCAATACCGTGCCCTGGCGGCCGCCGGGCAATCGCACGCCGACGCCCGAGGAAATGGAATTGTGCCTGCCCTTCCTCAACCGGCAGGTGGAACTGGTGGCGCCCAGGCTGGTGATGACCCTGGGCGGCCCGGCCATGCAGACCGTGTTCAAGACCACCAATGGCATCATCAAGATGCGCGGCAAGTGGCAGGACGTGACCATCGGCTCACACCAGGTGCCCGCCCTGCCCACGCTGCATCCGGCCTATCTGCTGCGTAATCCGCCCGCCAAGCAGCAGGCGTGGAAGGACCTTCTGAGCTTCAAGGCCAGGATCGGCGCGCTGGGCCTGGGCTGAGCGGGACCGATGGGGGCTTTCCTAAGCAACCCCACGCGCTATGGTCGCGTTCGAGTGATTTGCAACGTTTCGACCATCAGCGAAGGCCCAAAGCGTCATGGCTTCCGTCATCAAGATCTATGCCCTGTTCCTGGGGTCTGCCCTGCTCATGTTCGGCGGCGGCCTGCAGGGGCTGCTGCTCTCGGTGCGCGGCGCCGAGGAGGAGTTCTCGCTCCTGGCGCTGGGCCTGATCGGCACGGGCTGGTCCGTGGGCTTCGTGGCCGGCTCGCTGTTCGTGCCGTTGATCGTGCGCAAGGTGGGCCATATCCGCGCCTATTCGGTCATGGCCGCCATCGGGACCGTCACCATTCTCCTCAATCTCCTGTGGATCAACGATATCGGCTGGATCATGCTGCGCGCGCTTTCCGGCTTCTGCTTTGCCGGCGCGGCGATGATCGTGGAGAGCTGGCTCAACGAGGTGGCCGACAATCGCAGCCGCGGCACGATCTTTTCGATCTATGTGACCATCAACATGGCCGCTTCGACGCTGGGGCAGATCGCCATGTCGGTGACCGGCACCGCCGGTTATTTGCCGTTTGTCATCGGCGCCATCAGCTTCATCTGCGCGGTGCTGCCCACGGCCCTCACTTCCAGCCCACAGCCCAAGCCGCTGCAATCGGCGCGGCTCGATCTCAAGCTGCTCTATCGCACTTCGCCGGTGGCAGCGATTGCGGCCTTTTCCTGCGGCATGGCCAATGGCGCCTTCGGCACGCTGGCGCCGGTCTATGGCTATGAGCAGGGTCTGGATGCGAGCGGCATTGCCTTGCTGTTCGCCGTGGCCGCCATTCTCGGTGCCGTGGCGCAGGTGCCGTTCGGACGGCTCTCGGACCGCATCGACCGAAGGCTGGTGCTGATCGGGCTGTCGGGGACCGCCGCGGTAGTCGGCGCGCTCACCGCGCTGATCAATCCCGGGGCCGGCTGGGGCATGTATGTGCTGTTTGCCGCCTATGGCTTTGCCGCCAACCCCATCTATGCCGTGGCCGTGGCCCATGCCAATGACTTTGCCCGCGATGGCGACTTCGCCAAGATTGCCGGGGGCATGCTGCTCATCCTCGGCGTGGGGCTGGCCATCGGCCCGGCCGTCGCCTCCCTCATCATGGGTGCCTGGCATCCGGTCGGCCTGTTCGTGGTTACCGCCACCTTCCACGGCGCTCTGGCTGGCACGGCCTATCTGCGCATGCGCGTGCGCAAGAGCCGTGACGCGGCCGAGCGGGCGCCGTTCCAGCCGATGAGCGACAAGCAGGTGACGCCGGAAAGCTTTGTTCTCGATCCGCGCGCTGATAGTGATGCCGACGATATTCCGGTTCAGCGCGAGGCGCCTGTACCGGACGAATTGATCGAAACGGCAGAGGACGGGCAGAATGTTCAAGACGGCAAGATTTGAGGACCGGGCGTTCAAGCCCCTGTCGATTGCCGTCATCGCCGTGTCCGACACACGGACGCTCGAAACCGATACCGGCGGGGCGCTGCTGAAATCGCTGCTGGAGGCCGATGGCCACAAATGTTTCGAGCGGCAGGTGGTGCGCGACGACATCCAACTGATCCGCGCGGCCGTGCAGGCCTATGTCGCCGATCCCAAGGTCGATGTCATCCTCACAACAGGCGGCACCGGCTTTTCCGGCCGCGACGTGACGCCCGAAGCCATCGAACCGCTGTTCGACAAGCGCATGGAAGGCTTTTCGGTGCTGTTCCACCAATATTCGGCGACCACCGTCGGCACGTCGTCGCTGCAGTCACGCGCCACGGCGGGATTGATCGGCACCACTTTCGTCTTCTGTCTGCCCGGCTCGCGCGGCGCCTGCCGCGATGCCTGGGAAGGCATCCTCACCCACCAGCTCGATTACCGGCACAAGCCGTGCAATTTCGTCGAGTTGATGCCCCGGCTCGACGAGCGATAGAGCGTTTTTGCGGTTCGAAAGCGCGACAGACAATGAGATAGAGACGAAAAAGGCGCCGGATTGCTCCGGCGCCTTTTCTTTTCGCGTCTGGTACGGGCTCAGTGCCCGCCATGTCCCGGCATGCCGCCTTCGGGCTTGCGGATGAAGAAGGCGGTGACCACGGCAAAGAGCGAGATGATCGCCCCGACCAGGAAGGCCGCACGGATGCCGCCGGCCAGGGCCTCGACGGGTACCACGCCTTCGGCAGCCAGGGCCGCAGTGCGGATGGTCATCAGCGCGATGAAGAGCGCAATGCCCGCCGCGCCGGCCAGCTGCTGGATCGAGCCCAGCACGGCCGAAGCATGCGAATAGAGCTCCATGCGCACCGAGCCCATGGACGAGGTGAAGACCGGTGTGAAGATCAGCGCCAGGCCGACGCTCAGCACCACGTGACCGGCCAGCAGCGCCCAGGGCGAGGTATCCTGCCCCACCATGGTCAGCGCCCAGAGCACCGCCGAGACCAGGATCGCACCGGGCACGGCCAGCACGGTCGGGCCGACGCGATCGAACAGACGCCCGACCACCGGGCCGAGCAGGCCCATGATGAGACCGCCGGGCAGCAGCAGCAGGCCGGTCTGCAGCGTATCGAGCCCAACCACGTTCTGGGTGTAGATGGGCAGCAGGATCACCGTGCCGAACAGCGCCATCATGGCGACCAGCATCATGGTCACCGAGACGGTGTAATTGCGCGACTGGAAGACGCGCAGGTCGAGCAGCGCCTTGTTGTCACGCTGCAGCACCAGCTGGCGCCACACGAAGACGGCCATGGCCACGACACCGACCGCGATCGGCACCCAGAGCGGAAGGGCAGTGGGCTCATCGGGATGGGCAAAGCTCTCGCCGAACCCGGACAGGCCATAGACCAGCCCGCCAAAGGCCAACGCCGAGAGCACCACGGACAGATAGTCCAGCGGCGCATAGCGCGGGGTGGAGACGTTGCGGATGCGGGTCGCGCCCAGCA
The DNA here is from genome assembly GCF_019504385.1 of Devosia salina. Taxonomy (NCBI): domain Bacteria; kingdom Pseudomonadati; phylum Pseudomonadota; class Alphaproteobacteria; order Hyphomicrobiales; family Devosiaceae; genus Devosia; species Devosia salina. The sequence continues at coordinate 641,892 of NZ_CP080590.1, read as the reverse complement.
GCAGCGCACCAAGAGCGATGGGCAGGGTGAAATAGAACATGAACCGCCAGTCGAAATTGGCGAGGATGAACCCGCCGATCGTCGGGCCGATGGCCGGAGCCACCGACATGACGATGGAGATATTGCCCATGGTCTTGCCGCGTGCCTCGGGCGGCACCAGCGTCATCACCGTGGTCATCAGCAGCGGCATCATGATGGCGGTACCGACCGCCTGGATGACGCGGCCCACGACCAGCAGTTCAAGGCCAGGCGAGAGCGCACAGACCAGCGTGCCGGCGGTGAAGATGGAAATCGCCAGCAGGAAGATCGGGCGCGTGTTGAGCCGCTGCAGCAGGAAGCCGGTGATCGGGATCACCACGGCCATGGTCAGGAGGAACGCGGTGGTCAGCCACTGGGCGGCGCTGGCGGCCACACCGAGATCGTTCATCAGATGCGGGATGGCGACGCTCATGATGGTTTCGTTGAGAAACACCACGAAGGTGGACACCAGCAGGATGGCGATGACCAGCCTGTTGCGTGCGGCATTGGCGGGATGGTGCGGCGCGCTTTCGGGCACGGCGGCGGCATCCATGGTGGCATCCATTGTCATCTCATATCCCTCGTAAAAAACAGCGTGTCGCCCATGCGACGGTGCGGGCCGTCAGCTTTCGACACGGGGTTTCCGAATTTTCTGCGACAGAGACTGTCAGCAGCAAAAAGTGATTTGCGACCGCGCCACTCCCCAACGAGAGAGGGGCGGATAGGCGTCATCTAAAAAAGCGCAGGGCCGGGCTGAGCGCGGTTCTCTACGCCCGCGAGAGGCGTTCGTAAAGTCTTGTAATGCATGGGCGTCATGCCGATATCAGGTTCAACACGGCGCGGCGGCGCTTGTATGTTCTTGTTCTGTTCCTATCTTGCTGATAGCATTTGCAGGCGTTGGAGGAAAGCCGATTCTCCTTCCGCGCCTTGCCAGGAGACAGGACAATGGCCCTCTATCAGGCCCCCTCTTTCGAAGCCCTCGAACGCTTGAGCCGCAGCCGCGACGCCGATCTGGCGCGGCGCGAACTGGTGCAGCCCGACCGCATTCGCGGACGCGGCGCCCAGACCAATCGCTCAGGCCGCTTCGAGGTGCATCAGCGCGACAGCTTCGACGATGGCTGGGGCAGCGTCGAGCCGATGCCGGTGTTCGAAACCATCGAACATGTCGAGCGCGCCAAGACCATCATCACCACCAATGACAGCCCGGATATCGGGTTCGAGCGCTCGATCAACGCCTATCGCGGCTGCGAGCATGGCTGCTCATATTGTTTCGCCCGGCCGACCCATGCCTATCTCGGGCATTCGGCGGGGATCGATTTCGAACGCGACATCTATGTCAAGGCCAATGCCGTGGAGGCGCTGCGCGCCGAACTGGCGGCCCGGAACTACCGGCCCAAGCCCATCGCCATGGGCACCAATACGGACCCCTACCAGCCGGCCGAGCGCACGCACAAGCTGACCCGCGGCATCCTCGAGGTGATGCTGGAAACTCGCCATCCGGTGATGATCACCACCAAGTCGGCGCTGATCATTCGCGACCTCGATCTTCTCACCGAACTGGCCAAGCTTGGGCTGGTCAAGGTGGCGCTGTCGGTCACCTCGATGGACCATAAGCTCAGCCGCAAGATGGAGCCACGTGCGTCCTCGCCGGCGCGGCGGCTCGAAGCGATCCGGCTGCTTTCCGAGGCCGGCGTGCCCACCGCCATCTTTGCCTCGCCGATGATCCCGGCCATCAACGACATGGAGCTCGAACGCATCCTCGATGCCGGCAAGGCCCAGGGCGCCATCAGCGCCTCGATGATCCTCCTGCGTCTGCCCGGAGAGGTGCGCGACGTGTTTCGCGAATGGCTGCTCCGGCATTTCCCCGACCGGGTGCGCCATGTGCTCTCGCTGGTGCGGGACACCAGAGGCGGCAAGGATTACGACTCGCGCTGGGGCACGCGCATGACCGGGGAAGGTCCCTATGCGACGCTGTTGCGCCAGCGCTTCGAAAAGGCCCGTGAACGCTATGGGCTCGACGCCAAGCTGCCGCCGCTGCGCGCCGATCTGTTCGAGGCACCCAAGGTCGACAGTCCGCAGATGAGCCTGTTCTAGCGGCGTTTCACCATTCTCTGGACTCGCGGCTCCTTGGCCTCCCTCCCCCTTGAGGGGAGGGTAGCAAAGCTCGGCCCATTGGGCCGTAGCGGTGCTGGGGTGGGGGTGACTCAGCGAAGAACCGATAGACCCCCCACCCTCATTCCCTCCCCTCAAGGGGGAGGGAGGCGATGGAACCGCGCGCCTGAGTTTGAAATGCTCCAGAGGTTCCCGCGAGCAGGCTAATACTGCGCCACCTTGCGGGCATAGGTCGCCATGAAATCGAGCGAGGCCAGCACGCCGCGCAGGGACAGCCAGGTCTTGACCGGCTCGTCCTGTCCGGCAAGCGGCACCGAGAGGGTCACCGCATTGCGCTCCTTCATCGTCTCGATGATGGAATCGCGCTGGACGGGATCGGCGATAAAGAACTGGTTGATGGTGTTGAACCGGGTTTCGATGCCGGTGCCCATGGCGAGGCTGATGGGTGGCTCGCCACCGAATTGCAGCGTGATCGGCCGGGCCGGGTCATATTCGCCCCGATCGGGCGAAACAGTGATGGCCAGGTCCAGCGTGCCATCGAGCCGGTTGCGGATCAGCGTCAGCTTATAGGCCGGCAGATTGGCGCCGTTCAGCTCCTGGCTGCCGGTGCTGGCAAAGCACGAATAGCCATAAAAGTCGCCCGCGTCCTCGTTGATGGCATCGGGGCAGGCCGCCAGCCAGTCGCGATTATACTCACGCCATTCGCCATAGGGATGATGGAAGGGTTCGGCCGAAACGGCACCGGTCAGCAGCAGAAATGCCGCCAGGCTGGTTGCTTTGCGCATCAAAGTCTCTCTCGCCTTTGCCCCCCGGCTGAGACTCTTGTATCAGCACAAGCGTGACGACGAACAGGGGATACCTTCATTCCGACACGGTCGGGATCCAGTCAGTGGGTTGATCGACCGAAGGCGAAGGGGAAGACGGACCGCGATGACGACACAGATCATCAACGGGATCACGGTGTATTTCGTTTCCCACGAGGGAAGCCATCTCAGTGCCGAACAGGATGCACTCGATCTGCTGGGCGAAATCTATGGCACGGAAGCGGAAATGCTCGTGGTGCCGGCGGAGCGCTTCGCCCCGGGCTTCTTCGATCTCAGCACGCGACAGGCCGGTCACTTCTTCCAGAAGCTGCAAAACTATCAGATGCGGCTCGCCATCCTTGGCGATATCTCGCAGCACCTGGCGACGAGCAAGGCGCTGCGCGATTTCGTCGGCGAGACCAACAGGGTCGGCCACCATATCTTCGCATCGGACCAGGCGGCGCTCGAGGCCGGACTGGCGCGGGGGCGCTAGCGATGGCGCGCAAGGCCAAGGCGATGGAGGCGACGGCGGAGCTCTTCGCCCCCGAGGCCGAATTTCCCGACTTCAGCCATGAGGCCATGCTCATGGCCCGCGGCGCCCGCCTGGTGGCCGGGGTGGACGAGGCCGGGCGCGGTCCGTTGGCCGGGCCGGTGGTTGTCGCCGCCGTGCGGCTCGATCCCGAACGCATCCCCGAGGGTCTCAACGATTCCAAGAAGCTGACGGCCGAGCGCCGCGAAGCGCTGTTCGACCAGATCCTTGCCACGGCCGAGGTCGCGATCGTCTCGGCGCCGCCCAGCGACATTGTCGCGCTCAATATTCGTGGCGCGACGCTCGCGGCCATGGCGCGGGCGGTCCAGGCCCTGCCCCACAGGGTCGACCGGGTGCTGGTGGATGGCCGCGACGTGCCGCCGGACCTGCCCTGCCCCGGCATTGCGCTGATCGGCGGGGACGGGCGCAGCGTTTCCATTGCCGCAGCCTCGATCGTGGCCAAGGTGATGCGCGACCGCATGTGCGAAATCATGGATTGCGATGCGCCCCATTTCGGCTTTGCCGGCCACAAGGGCTATGGCACCGCCGCCCATCTTGCGGCGCTGGACCTGCATGGCCCGTGCCGTCATCACCGCGCGGAATTCGCCCCGATTGCGGCGCTGCTGGTGCGCCGGACCGTCGTCGAAGTCATCGGTTAACCCCTCGCTAACCCCTTGCGAACGCTCCATTAACCCGTGGCCGATATAACGGGCTTGTTAGTACTGCGTTAGGGTTAAGTGCATGTTGCGTACCGCGCGTACGGCCCGTAAGGCCGATGCGGAAAGGGAGGCCACGCGCCTTCCGATCGATACTATCCTTGTGGGCGATTGCATCGACCACATGAATAGTTTGCCGGCCGGCTCCATCGATCTCATTTTCGCAGATCCCCCCTATAATCTGCAGCTGGAACAGGGTCTCACCCGCCCCGACCAATCAAAGGTCGATGCGGTCGATGATGATTGGGACAAGTTCGACAGCTTCGCCCATTACGACGAATTCACCCGCGCCTGGATGGCGGCGGCCAGGCGGCTGCTGAAGCCCGACGGGGCCATGTGGGTGATCGGGTCCTATCACAACATCTTCCGCGTCGGCACGGTGCTGCAGGACCTTGGGTTCTGGATGCTCAACGACATTGTCTGGCGCAAGGCCAATCCAATGCCCAATTTCCGCGGCACGCGCTTTACCAATGCGCATGAGACGCTGATCTGGGCCGCCAGGAGCCAGAAAAGCCGCGTCACCTTCAATTATGAAGCCATGAAGCTGGCCAATGACGACACGCAGATGCGGTCCGACTGGCTGTTTCCCATCTGCACCGGATCGGAGCGGCTCAAGGGCGAGGATGATGGCAAGCTCCATCCCACCCAGAAGCCCGAAGCGCTGCTGTTCCGCATTCTCAATGCCACGACGAAGCCGGGCGATATCGTGCTCGACCCGTTCTTCGGCACGGGCACGACCGGCGCAGTGGCCCGCAAGCTGGGACGCCACTTCATCGGCATCGAGCGCGAGGCCGACTATATTGCCGGCGCCCGCCAGCGCATCGCCACCATTCGCCCCGGCGTTTTCGAGGCGCTGCAATCGGTGACGCCCAAGCGCAAGGAAGCCCGCATTCCCTTCGGCTCGCTGGTCGAGCAGGGGGTTCTCGACGTCGGCACGCAACTCTTCGACGCCGGCCGGCGTTACTCTGCCATGGTTCGTGCAGACGGCTCGCTCGTCTCGGGTCCACACCAGGGGTCGATCCACAAGGTCGGCGCGCTGGTCCAGGGCGCCGAGTCATGCAACGGGTGGACCTTCTGGCACCACGAACAATCGGGACGAATGGAGCCGATCGACGTGCTTCGGGCCGACATTCGTCAAAAACTTGATTTGCTTTCTGCCTGATCCTGACCTCCAATCAACTCTCAGGCTCTAAAACTGGCCGCCGGGCAAACCGGCGGCCTTTTTGTTTGTCGCGACAGACATCGGTCGGCCAAAGACGCAGTGGACCCGGTCAGTCCAGCCCCGCCGCCGCCAGCACCTTCCGGAACAGCGTCGGCAATGCCTCGCCACCGAGCGCTTCGGGCGCGGCCCACCAGCCCGTCTCCAGTCCATCCGGCGCGACCACGGCCGACCACACGTCCAGCTCCAGCCGGAAATGGGTGAACACATGCACAACCTGGCCGCGGTGACGCCAGTCGGCGACCAAAGGAAAGGCAGGATCGCCCGATAGTTCGCCCCAGTCCGAGGTCGGCACTTCGGTCATGCCGGCGAGGAGGCCCTTGGCAGGGCGGGATTGCAGATAGACGTCGCCCGCCGCGTCCTGCATCACGAAGGCATGGCCCCGGCGCACCGGCCGTTCGGCCTTTTGCGGCTTGATCGGGTAGCGCGTCGGCTCACCCTCCCGCCGCGCCTCGCAGCCATCGTGCAGCGGGCACACCAGGCACATGGCGGCGCGCGGCGCGCAGATGGTGGCGCCCAGGTCCATCATGGCCTGGGCAAAGTCCCCGGCCCGCTCGGGCACGGCCAGTTGCAGCGCGCCGCGCAAGGCCTCCTTGGCCTCGCGCACCGGCACCTTCAGCGCATAATAGCGCGCCAGCACCCGGTCGAGGTTGCCGTCGAGCACGGCCACGCGCTCATCGAAGCAGATGGCAGCGATGGCCGCGCTGGTATAGGCGCCGATGCCGGGCAAAGCCTGCAGCCCGGCGGCCGTATCGGGAAAGATGCCGGCATGGTCGCGCACCACCGCCTGGGCGCAGGCGTGCAGGTTTCGCGCGCGGGCATAATAGCCGAGCCCGGCCCATTCGCGCAGCACGCTGTCGAGCGGCGCCGCAGCAAGGTCGTGCACACGCGGCCAGAGAGCCGTGAAGCGCAGGAAATAGGCCTTCACCGCCGCCACCGTGGTCTGCTGCAGCATGATCTCGCTCAACCAGACCCGATAGGGATCGGGGCGGAGACCGGCGCGGCGATCGGCCGGCGAGACGCGCCAGGGCAGCTCGCGGGCATGGTGGTCATACCAGGCGAGCACGGCCGCGGAATCGATGGGGTGCGGATTGGCGAGGGGCATGGGTGCGGGGATAGCGTCTTAGGTCTCGATTGGGCAAGGGCGTGATGGCCGCGCGGTTGCCGATCACCCCACCCTCAATCCCTCCCCATCAAGGGGAGGGAGGCGCAGGTCCGCAACGCCAGTGTTCATCGTCTCCCTCCCCCTTGTGGGCTTCGACCCGTCCCGAAGGGCAAACCTCTCCAGCGGAGAGGTTTGAGGAGAGAAGGACCAAGGGTGGGGGTACCTTGCCACCGCCCGCAGGCGGCGCTACTCCAGCCATATGCCCAAGGACGAGCTGCCAGAACCGAAACGCCGCAACAGGACGCTGTCGGTCGCCGACGCGCTTTCGGGCGCGCTCGATCCGGTCTTGAAGAAGCGCGGCTTTGCCGGGCGGGACATTATCGCCCAGTGGCGGCACATCGCCCCCCGGCCGTTTGACGAGACCACCTTGCCGGACAAATTGAGCTGGCCGCGCGGCGAGCGCAGTGCCGAGGGCGCGACGCTCTATCTGCGCTGCGCGCCCGGACAGGCCCTCTTCGCCCAGCACGAGGCGCCGGCCATTGCCGCCGCGGTCAACCGCTATTTCGGCTATCTGCTGGTCAATGATGTCAGATTGTCGGCAGAGCCATTCACCCCCGGTTCAGGCCGGACCGTGCAAAAACCCCATCAACCGAGCCAGAGCGATATCGCAAAGGTCGGCAAAGCGACCGAAATGGTCGAAGATGACGATCTGCGGGAAGCGTTGCAGGCCCTCGGGCTGGCGCTCTCCGGCAGGTCCAGCAAGAAGCGGGGCTGACCCGTTCACCCCCAAGTGATGGCGATGCCCACTTGCCGACACCATCCCCATGTGTAGTGTCGCGCAGCATAAAATATTCAGGAGCCTCAGACGTGAAGTTCAACCGCCGCGAGACCATCATCCTAGCCGCCGCCGCGTCCGCCGTCAGCCTTTCCGGCCTTGCCAGCGCGCAGGCTGCCGAGGGAGACATGGTCGATGTCGCCAAGCTCATGGCTCCGGCCGGTGACCTCACCGACAAGGCCGAGGGCAATCCCGATGCGCCCGTCACCGTGATCGAATATGCCTCGCCGACCTGCCCGCACTGCGCGGCCTTCCACAACAATGTCTATGAGGCGTTCAAGGAAGCCTATGTCGATACCGGCAAGGTGCGGTTCATCCTGCGCCCCTTCGCCCGCAATGCGCTCGACGCGGCGATTTTCCTCCTCGCCGAAGCGGCCGGTGAAGAAAACTACCACAATGTCATCGCCACCTATTTCAAGTCCCAGAACGAGTGGGGCATGTCCGAAAAGCCGCGCGATGCGATCTTCGCGGTGGCCCAGCAGCTCGGTTTTACCGAGGAAAGCTTCTCCACTGCCTTGACGAATCAGCAGGTGTTCGAGGGGATTGAAGCCCAGAGAACCCAGGCTCTCGATGAGTTCGGGCTGACGGGGACGCCGACATTCTATGTCAACGGCAAGACGCTTTCGGGGGACAAGACGCTCGAGCAGCTCGCTGCCGAGATCGACCCGCTCGTGCCCGCCGACTTCGTGGCGCCCGCCGCAGCTGCAGAACCTGCCGCCGACGCCATGGCCCCTGCAACCGACGCAATGGCCCCGGGCAATGAAATGGCCCCGGCCACCGACACAATGGCACCCGCGACCGACACCATGGCCCCGGCCAACGAGATGGCGCCTGCCAACTAAGTCTGCTTCTGGGCGGGTGAACTCATGAAGTTCTCCCGCCTCAAGCTGCACGGCTTCAAATCCTTCTGCGATGAAACCGTGCTCGTCATGGAGCCCGGCCTCACCGGCATTGTCGGGCCCAATGGCTGCGGCAAGTCGAACCTGGTCGAGGCCATGCGCTGGGTCATGGGCGAAAGCTCCTACAAGGCCATGCGCGCCTCGGGCATGGATGACGTGATCTTTTCGGGCTCCGGCAATCGCCCGGCGCGCAACAGTGCCGAAGTCACCCTCGTCCTCGACAATGCCGATCGCACGGCGCCGGCCGCTCTCAACACCGCCGATGTGCTCGAAGTCACCCGCCGCATCGAGCGCGAGGCCGGGTCGGTCTATCGCGTCAATGGCAAGGAAGTGCGCGCCCGCGACGTGCAATTGCTGTTTGCCGATGCCTCGACCGGTGCGCATTCGCCCGCCATGGTGCGCCAGGGGCAGATCGGCGAACTGATCGCGGCCAAGCCGACGGCTCGCCGGGCCCTGCTCGAGGAGGCCGCCGGCATTTCAGGCCTGCATTCGCGCCGCCATGAGGCCGAATTGCGCCTGCGCGCCGCCGAGGGCAATCTCGAACGCGTTGATGATGTGATCGCCCAGGTCGAAAGCCAGCTTGAAACGCTCAAGCGCCAGGCGCGGCTGGCGACGCGCTATCGCGGCCTTTCCGGCGATATCCGCCGGGCCGAGGCGACGCTCTATCACATCCGCTGGGTCGCCGCCCGCGTGGCAGAAAAAGAGACCGAGGCGGCCCAGGCAGTCCTGATCCGCCAGTTGGCCGATGCCACCCATGCCGAACTCGCCGCGCAAAAGGCGGCCGAGGCGGCCGAGGCAGCCCTGACGCCGCTGCGCGAGCGCGAAGCGGTGACCGGCGCGGTGCTGCAGCGCTATACGATCCTTAGCGAACAACTGGCTGAAGAAGCCCGCCGGATCAGCCAGCGCCGCGCGGAACTGGAAGACCGGTTGCGCCAGATCGCGGCCGATGGCAGCCGCGAACGCGAATTGGTGACCGAGGCCGAGGCGACCCTGGCCGCCTATGCCGCCGAACAGGCGCAACTGGTTGCCGAGCAGGAGGCCGCGCAGGCCGAATTCGATGCCGCGCGCGTTGAGGCCGATACGGCCAGGGCCGCAGTGGCCGAAGCCGATGCCGCCACGCGCGAAGCCGCCGACGCGCTGGCGCAATTGCGCGCCCGACGGAGCCAGGCGGAACGCAACCTGGCCGACGCCCGCAACCGCCATGCGCGCCTGGCCCAGCAACTGGCCGAGGTGGAGGCCGACCGCGCCCGCGTCGAGGCAGCGCTGGCGGCGGACGAAACGCTGAGCCTCCGCCGGGTGGCTCTCGAGGCGGCGCAGAGCGAAACCGTCGCTACCGAAGCGGCCGCATTGGGTGCGGAGGAAGAAGCCGGCGCTGCCCAGGCCAGGCTCGATGCGGCCCGCCCGCGCCTTGCCGAGCTCGAAGCCCTGGTAACGCGGCTCGAAGCCGAGGCCTCGACACTTGGCAAGATGCTCAATACCGGTGCGAGCCTCTGGCCGGCAGTGGTGGACGAGCTGTCGGTGGAGCCCGGCTATGAAACCGCCCTCGGCGCCGCTTTGGGCGACGATCTCGAAGCCTCGTCCGATGCCGGGGCGCCCATGCACTGGTCCATCGCCATCGATGGCTATGACGACCCCGCCCTGCCGCAGGGCGCCGAGCCGCTTTCCCGCCATGTCACCGGTACGCCGCTGCTGAAGCGCCGGCTGGACCAGATCGGCCTGGTCGATGCGGTGGACGGCCCGGCCTTGATGAAGGCACTCAAGCCCGGGCAGCGCCTGGTGACGCTCGAAGGCGCGCTCTGGCGCTGGGACGGATTTGTCGCCGCCGCCGACGCCCCCAGCGCCGCCGCCCAACGCCTGGCGCAGCGCAATCGCCTGGCCGAGCTGGATGAAGAAATCCTGCGCGCCAAGGCGGAACGCAATGGCTGGAAGCGCGATGTCGATGCGCTGGTTGCGGCGCTCGACGCGGCGCGGCAGGCCGAGCGCGAAAGGCGCGAAGCCTGGCGCCGGGCCCAGCATGCCATCGGCGCCGCCCAGGCCGAACTCGACAAGGCGCAACGCGCCATGGGCGACCTCACCACCCGCCGCTCGACCCTGGAAGAGGCACAGGCGCGGCTGGCCGCCAGCCTGACCGAGGCGACCGGCATGCAGGTGGAAGCCGAAGCCTTGCTGGCCGGAACCGGCGAGGAAACCGAGATGGCAGCGGCCGCCGCCGCGGGCCAGCAGCGATTGACCGCCCTTCGCGACAGGGCCGATCAGGCGCGTCTCAAGCTCTCGACCGTCGAATCGGCGGCGCGCATGCGCAATGCCCGCCTCGACCAGCTCGGGCGCGACAGTGCCGCCTGGCAGCGGCGACGCGACGGGGCTCAGGGACAATTGGCAACGCTCGACCAGCGCATGGCCGAGGTGCAGACCCAGCTTTCCGGGCTGGCCGAAGCGCCGGATGGGTTTGCCAGCAAGAAGGCCCAGCTCGACGAGCAGATCGAAACGGCAAAGGCGGAACACCAGGCGGCCGGCGATCGGCTCAATCAGGCCCAGAGTGCCTGGCGCGAAGCGGACCGTGCCCATAAGGCGGCCGGCGACGCGCTCAACGCGGTACGCATCGAACTCACCCGTATCGAGGAGCGCCTGAAAGGCGCCATCGCCCAACGCCAGCAGATCGAACGGCAGGTCGAGGAATCGCTGGGTATTCCTGCAGCGAAAACGCTCGAGGCCTCGGGCATCCGCCCCGAAGAGCCCCTGCCCAACGAGCAGGCCACCGAACACAGGCTCGAGCGGCTCAAGGCCGAGCGCGAGCGGCTGGGCGGCGTCAATCTCTCGGCGGAGAAGGAGGCCGAGGAGGTCCAGGAGAAGCTGGACACCATGGTGCGCGACCGCGACGACATCATCGAGGCCATCGCCAAGCTGCGTGGCGGCATTGCCTCGCTCAATCGCGAAGGCCGCGCCCGCCTCAACGAGGCCTTTGGCAAGGTCAATGCGCATTTCCAGGAGCTGTTCACCACCCTGTTTGGCGGTGGCACGGCGGAATTGAGCTTCGTGGAGAGCGATGACCCGCTCGAAGCCGGGCTCGAAATCATCGCCCGCCCGCCGGGCAAGAAGCCGCAGACCATGACGCTGCTGTCGGGCGGCGAACAGGCGCTGACGGCAATGAGCCTGATCTTTGCGGTGTTCCTCACAAACCCCGCGCCGATCTGCGTGCTCGACGAAGTGGATGCACCGCTCGACGACGCCAATGTCGAGCGCTTCTGCAATCTGCTCGACAGCATGCGCCAGCGCACCAATACCCGCTTCATGGTCATCACCCACAATCCGATCACCATGAGCCGGGTCGATCGCCTGTTCGGCGTCACCATGGCCGAGCGCGGCGTTTCCCAGCTGGTCTCGGTGGACCTGACGACCGCAGAAAGTTTCCGGGAAGCGGGCTAGAATCCCCTGCCCCCGGCCTGACTCTGCCACCGCTGTGGTGTGGACAGCATGCCGCACCCCTGCGACAACCTGAATAAACATTTCGAAACAATAACTTAGACCTTTTCCACGCGCCTTGACACCTTTTGGGGCCACCACTATGTTGCGCGCGACTTAAAAGGGCGCCCCGAAACAGGGGAATTTGGCCGGCCAAGGGGAGCAGCGGATGACCAATTCGCCGGACGACCAGGGCCAGCCAGACAGCGCCCGGGGGGTGACGCACGATCTTGCATCGCGTATCGCCTCTGCCAAGCGGGAGCGCGAGCGGGAGGACAACAGATCCGCCCGAGATGCTTCCCCGGAGATGAGTGGTCTGGCGCGCGGCATGCGCATCGGTACCGAGTTCATCGCCGCGGTCCTGGTGGGTGCCGGTCTCGGCTATCTCATCGACCTTGGCCTGGGAACCAGCCCCTGGGGCTTGCTCATCCTGCTGTTGATGGGCTTTGCCGCTGGAATCCTGAACGTCATCCGCGTGGTGACGGAAATGAATGCCGCCTCGCCTGCCCCGAAGGGTGCCGATCTCGGACCCGACGCGGAAGACGAAGAGCGGGACGAGAATTGATGACGCTTAGAGGGCTCCATGGCCGGTACTGACCCGATCCACCAGTTTGTCATCACTGACATCTTCGAGCTGTTCACCCTGGGCGGTGACGGCACCGAAGGGTCGGGCACGACCTTCGCCTTCACCAATTCAGCCCTGTTCATGGTGCTGACGGTGGCGACGATCACCCTGTTCCTGCTGCTCTCGACCTCGGGCAAGAAGCTCGTTCCCACCCGGGCCCAGCTCACGGCCGAACTGCTCTACGAGTTCGTGGCCGGCATGGTCAGAAGCTCCGCCGGCACGGCCGGCATGAAGTTCTTCCCGCTGGTGTTCAGCCTCTTCACCTTTATCCTGTTCGCCAACATGTTTGGCATGGTGCCGTATTTCTTCACCGTCACCAGCCACATCATCGTCACCTTCGCGCTCTCGATGATGGTGTTCCTGACGGTCATCATCTATGGCTTCGTCAAGAACGGCCCGAAATTCCTCAAGCTCTTCGTGCCCGCCGGTGTGCCGGGCTATATCCTTCCCATCGTGACGCCGATCGAGGTCATTTCCTTCCTCTCGCGTCCCATCAGCCTCTCGGTCCGTCTGTTCGGCAACATCCTTGCCGGTCACATCACCCTCAAGGTCTTCACCGGCTTTGCGGTCATGATGATTGCGGGCCTTGGCGCTTTCGGCTGGGCCGCCGCTATCCTGCCCCTGCTGATGGCAATCGCCCTTACGGGCCTCGAGTTTCTCGTCGGTGCAGTCCAGGCCTATGTCTTCGCGGTCCTGACCTGCATGTATCTCAACGACGCGATCCACCCGTCCCACTAACCACCCCTTCCCGGTGGATGACCCACCGGAACCCAAAAGTCGCTTGAAAGGACATTAAAATGGAAGCTGAAGCCGCAAAGTTCATCGGTGCCGGTATTGCCACCTTCGGTATGGCTGGTGCCGCCCTGGGCGTGGCCAACATCTTCGGCAACTTCCTCTCGGGTGCCCTGCGCAACCCGTCGGCTGCCCCGAGCCAGTTCGGTAACCTGATCTTCGGCTTCGCCGTGACCGAAGCTCTGGGCATCTTCTCGTTCCTGGTTGCCCTGATCCTGCTGTTCGTCGCCTAAGACGTTCGTGCACAGCATTGCCGCAGCCGGACCCCAGGTTCGGCTGCGCGCCCTTCTCCGGCCGTCGGCCGGTTGACCGGATTTAACGGGACCTCGACCAGATGGTAACGCAAGCCTACGCTCAAGAAGCGGCACCCCCGGCAGACGACCACGGCACTCCTGCCGCTGGCGCCACCGATGCAACGCATGTCGAGGACGGCGTTCACGCCGATCCGACCGCGGACACGCATGCAACGACCGAAGCGCATGGCGATGCCGGCCATTCGGACGTCTTCCCGCCCTTCGACCCGGCCACTTTCCCCAGCCAGTTGCTCTGGCTCGCCATTACCTTTGGCGCGCTCTATCTGCTGATGAGCAAGCTGGCCCTGCCCCGCATCGGCGGCATCCTGGAAAACCGCAAGACGCTGATCGATGCCGATCTGGCGGCTGCCGACGCGGATCGCCAGAAGACCGACGCGGCCATTGCCGCCTATGAAAAGGCGCTGGCGGAAGCCAAGGCCAAGGCTCAGGGCATTGCCAACGAGTCCCGTGAGGCCATCAAGGCCGATCTGGCTGCCAAGCGGTCTGCCGCCGAAGCCGACCTTTCGGCCAAGGTCACCGCCGCCGAGGCCAGCATTGCCAAGACCAAGGCCGAGGCTCTCACTCATGTCGACGAAATCGCTGCCGAAACGGCCCAGGCCGTGGTTGGCCAGCTCGTCGGCGACGTTCCGGCCGACAGCGTCCGCGCTGCCGTTGCCAAGGTTAAGGGGTAAGCGCCATGGCTGAATGGATGGACAACAGCTTCTTCGCCTTTGTCGCGCTGGTCGTCTTTGTTGGCCTGGTGCTCTATTTCGGCGTCCATCGCATCATCGCCAAGATGCTCGATGGCAAGATCAAGCAGATCGAAACCGATATCGCCGAGGCCAAGCGCCTGCGCGATGAGGCCGCTGCTCTACTGGTCGAATACGAACAGAAGCGCGTCGCCGCCGAAAAGGAAGCCGAAGGCATCGTCGCCGCTGCCAAGGAAGAGGCCGAGCGCCTGACCGTGGAAGCCCAGGCCTCGCTGGCCGACCTCGTCGCTCGCCGCACCGCTGCGGTGGAAGACAAGATTGCCCAGGCCGAAGCCCAGGCCGTCGCCGAAGTGCGCGCCCGCTCGGCGGACATCGCCATCGAGGCCGCCCGCTCGGTGCTGGCCGACCAGATGGGCAAGCAAGGTGGCAAGGTCATCGACGCCGCCATCGCCGATGTCGGCAGCAAGCTGAACTGATCCGGTTCGAAATCGAATGACAAAGGCGGGCAGCGATGCCCGCCTTTTTTGTTTGGTCGCTCGCTTTTCTTCGCCTTGCAGCAACCGGTGCGCTCTAGCAAAATAGCTCTCACAGCACGTGATCGATCAACTGAGGTCTAGTCGGTGACGCTCCTAATTCAGAAAATCGACGAGGCACTGGCCCAACTCTCGATGCCGCTCACGCCTGCGCAGGTACAGTGCGGTTGGACCAAGAACGCGAAGATAGCGGCTATTCAGTATTTGACAGAGGTCCGCGAGAACTCTCGAAGTGCAGTACCTTACGACATCGTCAGGACTCTGGATTCCTGCGGAGTTTTCGGCGGCGATCTGCACTGTAGGATCGCAGAAATCTCCAACTTGGCGGACACGACATCCTAATGCGGCTTTTGCCGGCGCGGTAGCCTAGACAGAAAAACTGACGCCGGAGCGACTCTCAGGTAACCAATGCTTACGAACATCATCGATCATCGCAGACGGCCATACCGATGGGCGGCGATCACCGCGATTGTTGAAGCCACTAGTCATGACAATTCTGTCCCCGATGCCGACCAAGCCACGCGCGGTGAGCACGACACCGTCTATGACGAAATGCCCGTTGGTTCTCTCGCCGAGGCGATAGCCTGGGCCGATAGCTTTCCCGGACAGACCACGCTTTACCTTTACGACTTGGGTGATGGAGTGGCCTGACTGAAACTCCGATCTTGTGCCTGCCGGCTCACTCGCCCACCAAGACACATTTCATCGATGTAGAGTCACGCACCGAGATTGACGCCCCGGTGAATCTCCACCATGGTGCGCTCGACTGCGGGAGAGACTGGCCTTGGCGCCAGCGCCGAAGGAGCAACCGCCCCGGAAACTCTCAGGCCAACGGACCGCAGTCAGGTCAAACACTCTGGAAAGCAGGCTTGATAGCCTCTCCGAAGGAGCAACCGGCGCTCAGCCGGGAAATCTCTCAGGGCAAGGACAGAGGGGGCACGCATTTTCCGCCATAGGGCGGAGCCTTGTCGTGTCGCCTTTGAACCCGAGTGGTGCCCATGGCCGAAGCCAGTTCCGAAGACCTCAAGCAAACCCCGCTCTATGAGCGTCATGTAACGGCCGGTGGCCGCATCGTGCCGTTCGGCGGCTATGCGCTCCCCGTGCAATATCCCAGCGGCATCATGGCCGAGCACAAATGGACCCGCGAACAGGCGGGCCTGTTCGATGTCAGCCATATGGGCCCGAGCTTTCTCAGCCTCAACGCCCCCAGCGGCGACCCGGAGGCGGACCACGCCGCGATCGCCGCCGTGATCGAGCCCCTGATCTGTGGCGACATTGCCGGCTTGAAGCCCGGACAGATGCGCTACACGCTGCTGCTCAACGACAAGGGCGGCGCTATTGACGACCTCATGGTCGGCCGGCTCGCCGACAGCCCCGGCACGCTTTATGTCGTGGTCAATGCCGGAACCAAGGACGGTGACTTCGCGCTGATCGCGGCGGCCGCTGGTGACAAGGCCGACCTGCGGCGCGTGGACGATGACGGTCTCCTGGCCCTACAAGGGCCAGAAGCCGTCGATGTCATGGCGACGCTGGTTCCCGACGCCACCCAGCTGGGCTTCATGCAGGTGCGTGAATTCGACTGGAATGGCGTGCCCGTTACCATTTCCCGCTCCGGCTATACCGGCGAGGACGGGTTCGAAATTCTTGTGTCCAACCACATGGCCGTGGCGCTGTGGGATGAATTGCTGGTCGATCCTCGCGTCAAGCCCATCGGCCTGGGCGCACGCGACAGCCTCCGACTCGAAGCGGGCCTGCCGCTCTACGGCCACGACCTCGACGAAACCACCTCCCCCATCGAAGCCGATCTCGGCTTTGCCGTCTCCAAGCGCCGCCGCGAAGCCGCCGACTTCCCGGGCGCCAGCCGCATCCTGGCCGAGCGCGAGGGCAAGCTTGCCCGCAAGCGTGTCGGCCTGATCGTCGACGGCGCTCCCGCCCGTGAAGGCGCCGAAATCCTCGATGCATCCGGCACGGCCATTGGCGTCGTCACCAGCGGCGGCTTTGCGCCCTCGTTGGGGAAGGCCATTGCGCTGGGCTTTGTCCCGCCCGACCATGCCGCCATCGGCAACAAGCTTCAGGTCTCGGTGCGCGGCCGCGCCCAGCCGGCCGAGATCGTGCCCACCCCGTTCGTCCCCCATCGCTATTTCCGCAAGTCAGCCTGAGGCCCTTCCCATGACCACCAAGTTCACCCCCGATCACGAATATATCCGCGTCGACGGCACCACCGGCGTTGTCGGCATTACCAATTATGCCCAGGAGCAGCTGGGTGACATCGTCTTTGTCGAACTGCCCAGCGTGGGCAAGGTGCTCAAGAAGGGCGACGAGGCCGCCGTGGTCGAAAGCGTCAAGGCCGCCTCGGAAATCTACGCCCCCGTGGCGGGCACCGTGACTGAGGTCAATGAGGCGCTGACCGGCGAACCGGGCCTCGTCAACGCCGACCCCGAAGCGGGCGGCTGGATGTTCAAGATCGCCATTGCCGATGCTGGCGAGGTCGATGGCCTTCTCGATGACGCGGCCTATGCGGATCTGACGAAATAATCATGCGCTACCTTCCCCATTCCGACCACGAACGCGCCGACATGCTCGGCGTGATCGGCGCCAGCGATATCGACGCGCTGTTCTCCGCCGTGCCGAAATCGGCGCTGAAGAGCTTCGAGCTCGACCTGCCCGCCCACAGCCCCGAATTCCTGGTCGAGGCGCATATGCGTGCCCTTGCCAACCAGAACCACGCGGCGGGCGATGGCCCGTTCTTTGTCGGTGCCGGCGCCTATCGCCATCACGTGCCGGCCACGGTCGATCACTTGATCCAGCGGTCCGAATGGCTGACGGCCTATACGCCCTATCAGCCGGAAATCTCGCAGGGCACCCTGCAGATGCTGTTCGAATTCCAGACCCAGGTGGCCAAGATCACCGGCATGGATGTGGCCAACGCTTCGCTCTATGACGGCTCGACCGGCACCGCCGAGGCGGTGCTGATGGCCCGGCGCCTCACCCGCCGCAACAAGATCGTGCTCTCTGGTGGCCTGCACCCGCATTATCGTGACGTGGTCAAAGCCTATCTCAAGGACGACCCGCATCTCGAATGCCTCTCCCCCTCGCCCGAGGGCCAGGGCGACATTCTCGACCATATCGACAGCGACACCGCCGCCATCGTCATCCAGACCCCGGATTTCTACGGCCATCTGCGCAATGTCGAGGCGGCAGCCGAAGCCGCCCATGCCAAGGGCGCGCTGCTGATCGTGGTCATCACCGAAGTGGTGTCGCTGGGGCTTCTGGAGGCTCCCGGTGCGCTGGGCGCCGATATCGTGGTGGCCGAGGGCCAGTCCATCGGCAATGCGCTCAATTTCGGCGGGCCGTATCTGGGGCTGATGGCGACCAAGAAGGAATTCATCCGCCAGATGCCGGGCCGGCTCTGCGGGGAGACCGTCGATGCCGACGGCAATCGCGGCTTCGTGCTGACCCTGTCCACCCGCGAGCAGCATATCCGCCGCGAAAAGGCGACGTCCAACATCTGCACCAATTCGGGTCTCTGCGCCCTGGCCTTCTCGATCCATATGGGTCTTCTGGGCGAGGCGGGCTTCGTCCGGTTGGCGCGGCTCAACCACGCCAACGCGATTCTGCTGGCCGATGCGCTCGAGGGCGTGCCGGGCGTCACGGTCCTCAACAAGACCTTCTTCAACGAGATGACCATTCGCGTCACCCAGCCGGCCGCCGCCCTTGTCGAACGGCTCGCCCAGCGCGGCATCCTGGCCGGCGTCCCGGCCGGCCGTCTCCTCCCCGGTGATCCGGAGGTCGAGAACCTCATCATCCTGGCGGCGACCGAGTTGACCACCGAGGGCGACATCGCGGCCCTCTGCGCCGCGCTGACGGAGGAACTGGCATGAGCATGAACAATCAAGGCCGCCCCACGGGCGTGGGCACTGCCGGCACCTCGGCCTCCGGCTCTGCCTTGCTGCCCGATGAGCCGCTGCTGTTCGAAATCGGCGACACCGAGCATTCCGGCGTCGATCTGCCTGAGGTCAAACTCGCTGCAGACCGTCTCGGCGGCTTTGCCCGCAAGAGCAAGCTCGATCTCGCCGGTCTCACCGAGCCCGAGGCGATGCGCCATTATGTGCGCCTTTCGCGCCTCAACCATTCGATCGACAGCGGCATGTATCCGTTGGGTTCGTGCACGATGAAGCACAATCCGCGCCTCAACGAGAAGATGGCGCGGCTGCCCGGCTTTGCCGATATCCACCCGCTGCAGCCGGTCTCGACCGTGCAGGGGGCGCTGGAGCTGATGAACCAGCTGTCCTACTGGCTGATGACGCTCACCAACACGGCCGCCGTCGCCCTGTCGCCCAAGGCGGGCGCCCATGGCGAACTGCTCGGTATGATGGCCATCAAGGCCGCACAGGAGGCCAAGGGCGAGGCACATCGCACCATCGTGCTCGTTCCCGAAAGCGCCCATGGCACCAATCCGGCGACCGCGGCCTTCCTCGGCTACACCGTCAAGCCGATCCCGGCCCGCACCGACGGGACGGTAGACGTGCAGGCGGTCAAGGACGCGCTGTCGCCCGAAGTCGCGGCCATCATGCTGACCAATCCGAACACCTGTGGGCTGTTCGAGCCGCAGGTGATCGAGATTGCTCAGGCCGTGCATGATGCGGGTGCGTTCTTCTACTGCGACGGCGCCAATTTCAACGCCATCATGGGCGTGGTCCGTCCGGGTGACCTCGGCATCGATGCCATGCACATCAACCTCCACAAGACCTTCTCGACGCCACATGGCGGCGGCGGGCCGGGCGCAGGCCCGGTCGTGCTGTCCGAGGCGCTGGCACCCTTCGCGCCGGTCCCCTTTGTCCGCAAGGGTACCGAGGGGCTGGAGTTCGTCGAACATATCGAGGGCAATGCCCTGGGCCGCGTCACCGCCTTCCACGGACAGATGGGCATGTATGTGCGCGCCCTGACCTATATGCTGAGCCACGGCGCCGACGGGCTGGCCCAGGCGGCCCAGGATGCGGTGCTCAACGCCAATTACGTCAAGGCGCGGCTACAGCACCTGTTCTCGGTGCCCTTCCCCGACTATCCGACCATGCATGAGGCGCTGTTCGACGACAGCTTCCTCAAGGGTACGGATGTCACCACGCTCGATTTCGCCAAGGCGCTGATCGACGAGGGCTTCCACCCCATGACCATGTATTTCCCGCTGGTCGTGCATGGCGCCATGCTCATCGAGCCCACCGAGAGCGAGAGCAAGCAAACGCTGGATCGCTTCTGCGATGTCATGGCCGAGCTCGCGACCGAAGCAAAGTCGGGCAATGCCGAGCGCTTCACAGCCGCGCCGATGAAGGCGCCACGACGGCGCCTCGACGAGACCCGGGCTGCCCGCCAGCCCATCCTCAAATGGGAACAGCCGGCCGATCTGCCCAAGGCGGCCGAATAAAGCAAAAAGGCCCGGAGCGCGCTCCGGGCCTTGTTCATCAAGAGGGTCCAGGACTAGCCCCGGGTGTCGAAGCCGACCCAGATGGTGATGGTCTCCCCGCCCAGATAGGGGATGGTAACGTTCTCCACCACCTTGACGAATTCGGCCGTCTGGCTGGGCGGCACGATCGGCACGGCGAGGGTGTATTTCTCCGAGAAGATGGCCTGGCCATCGCGCTCGACCGCAAAGCGGATGGGGGCATTAACCGAGCTCTGCGAGCCCGCCGGACCGAGCAGGACGCGGCCGGTAACGCCCATATTGACGGTGATCTGGCCGTTCGAGACCACGCAATTGCGCGACGTCTCGTCGATAACGCCCTGATATTGCAGCGCCTTTGGGTCACCCACCCGGCCACCGCCATAATAGTACATGGCCTCGCCGCCCAAGCGCACCTTGATGGGCGGGCATTCGGTGGCGATCACCGGCAGGGCGCTGGTCTGCGCCTGGGCGACGGCCTGCGGGGTTGCGGTGGCGTTCTGCAGGTCGGCATTGGTGGCGGTGCCGCCGCCGAACATCGAGCCCATGGAGCAGCCGGCCAGCAGCACAGCAAGCCCGGCCAGGGCGGAAAGGCGAAGGGTGGACGTCAGGGTCAGGGTCATGTGGCGATCGGCTCCTGGCGATTAGGCGGCGGCTTCGAGAGCCATGAGAATGGCAGGGGCGCCACTGGCCGTAACCCCCGGCGCATCCTCGACAAAAACGGCGTCGACAACGCCATCGCGGATGATCATGGCGGCCCGCGCGAAGCGCTTGCCCATGCCGGCACCCGAGAGGTCCTTGGCGATGCCCATGGCCTCGGCCAGGGCACCATTGCCGTCGGCGAGAAAGTCGATTTCGTCCAGCGCACCGGCCGCTTCGCCCCAGGCCTTCATCACGTGATGGTCATTGGTGGCGGCGCAGACGATCCGATCGACGCCGGCCGCGCGCAGCTTGGCGGCATTGGCCACGAAGCCCGGCAGATGGTTGACATGGCAGGTGGGGGTGAAAGCACCCGGCACCGAAAACAGCACGATTGTGCCCTGCCCCAGTGCCGCATCGCTCATGGTGTCTTCGACACCGGCCGCAGTCACGAGCTTGATCCCGACAGAGGGGACCGGATTGCCGCGTTCGATCATTGGTGGAAATAGCCCCATTCTTGGCGGCCCTGCCGCCCTACTCCAAAACACAAGCCCCTGCGATATGCGGCTTTTTCCACGGGCACAAGGCCGGGGGGCCTACTGGCCCAGCGCGTCAACACTCGCTTCGGTGCCGGCTTCTATTGTCCGGCTGACTTCATAGGCACCCATCGCAGTCATGAAGGACAGGTCAACCTGCATGCCCTCAAGAGCACTATTGTCGGTTTTGCCCATGATGGGAAGCAGCACTAGGTTCTCTTGAGGGCTTTTTTGCGGCACTCCGAAGAGCGGCGCACCCGGCGGGCCGGAGACAATGAGACTGCCAGGTTCGATGACGTCGCTGTCGATCTCCACCGCAAGAGCCGAGCCGTCCTCGAGAATTTCGACCGCGCCAGCCGGTTCCTCGCCCCGATCCCAGGCAATCGGCACGTCGGCCAAGGCCTGGCGAATGCGCAGCGCATGGGCTGGATCATTTGCGTCCCCACCCAGTGGCAGCACCAGCCGCGCCTGGGCCGGCACGCAGACATCCGAACAAACCCCGAGGGTCGCGGACACGTCCACCCGACCGGCCGGGTCGGTGACGTCGAGCTCGAAAGGCAGCACCGTGTGCCCATAATAGACATAGTCGAGATAGCCCCCGCTCTGGTCTCGCAGCGGATAGGGCCAGTGGATGGTGTGCCCGGCAATGCCGGTCGATGCGGAGAAGTCGAGTTCGGTGGGCAGGCCCGTTTCGCCAGGCACGCGCCAATAGGTCTTGGTGTCGTCCGGCATGTCGATTTCCAGCGCCAGCAGCGCCTTGCCGTCCGTATCGACGGGTCCGGCGCTGATCAGCCGGATGGAGACACCCGGGGCGAGCTCCTGCCATGGGGTTTCTCCCGCATGGGCAGGCAGGCCGGCAGCGAAAAGACACAGGGCGAGGGCAGGCTGGATACGCATGAGCAGGCATTAGCGCAGCAAATCATGAACGACCAGATAGCGCCGCTTCATGCCTTCGTGATGGGCCGGCGCCCTGCCGCGCTTGGCAGCGGGGCGAGGCAGGCCTACAATTGAGTTATGAACAGCCTCGAAGGACAATTTCTGGTCGCCATGCCCGACATGGCCGATGAACGCTTCGCCGAAAGCGTCATTCTTGTTGTTGGCCATGGCGAGGAGGGCGCCATGGGGCTGGTCGTCAACCACGAACTGGCCAATCTGCGCTTTGCCGATATTCTGGACGAACTCGACCTGGGTGATCCGGACGCCGTCATTCGCCTGCCCGACACGATCCGCGATCGGGCGGTGATGCGTGGCGGCCCGGTCGAAAGAGGGCGCGGCTTTGTGCTGCATTCCGGCGACTACCATAGCGGCAACACCTACAAGGTTACCGAGGATATCGGGCTGACCGCGACGCTCGACATTCTCAAAGCCATGGCGTTCGGCCCGGCGCCGCGTGCGGCCTTGTTCGCCCTGGGATGCTGCGGCTGGTCGCCGGGGCAGTTGGAAGACGAAATCGCCGCCAATGGCTGGCTGACCATCCCGTTCAACCGCGAGCTGTTGTTCGAGGTCCCGGTGGACCGTCGCTATGACCAGGCCCTGGCCAGCCTTCACATCACGCGCGCCACGCTGAGCTCGGAAGCCGGACACGGCTGACAGCCGCCATTCGAGCCTTGTTCGCTCAAATCTCTCCTAGCCTTCTCACCTCAGATCGCTCTACCGGAGCGATCTGCACGTGGACGGCTCGGAGCTATTTCCCCATCTGTGCGGCGAGCTTCTTGCCCAGTTCAGCCCCCACCATGGCTGCACCGAAGGCAAAGCCCTGCGCGTAGCGGCAGTTGAGCTGGCGCAGCCGCTCGATCTCGTCGAGGCTTTCAACGCCTTCGGCCACCACCATCAGGTCGAGATCATTGGCCAGCGCCACAATGGCGCGAATGATCGGCGCCTG